>CAMDOT010000091.1 GCA_945903635.1 Rhizobium sp. Q54
CAGCGCCTTGATATTGGTGTTGGGCTTGATCGAGCCCGACAGGATGCGGCCGGTCAGGATGCGGCCGAGGAAATTGTCGGCCTCGAGCGTCGTCACCAGCATGCGGAAGGCGGGATCGGGATCGATCTTGGGCGGCGGCACGTGCTTCAACACCAGGTCGAACAGCGGCTCCATGTCCTTGTGCTCGGCCTCGAGCGAGGTCGCGGCCCAGCCCTGGCGGGCCGAGGCGAAGAGCGTCGGGAAATCGAGCTGCTCGTCGCTGGCTTCCAGCGCCGAGAACAGGTCGAACACCTCGTCGTGGACCTCATGGGCGCGCGCATCCGAGCGGTCGACCTTGTTGATCAGCACGATCGGGCGCAGGCCGAGGCGCAGCGCCTTGCCGAGCACGAACTTGGTCTGCGGCAGCGGCCCTTCGGCCGCGTCGACCAGCAGCACCACGCCGTCGACCATCGACAGGATACGCTCGACCTCGCCGCCAAAGTCGGCGTGGCCCGGTGTGTCGACGATATTCACACGCGTGCCCTTCCAGACGACCGAGGTCGCCTTGGCAAGGATGGTGATCCCGCGCTCGCGCTCGAGGTCGTTGGAGTCCATGGCACGCTCGGCCACTTGCTGATTCTCGCGGAATGTGCCGCTCTGCTTCAGCAGGCAATCAACCAGTGTGGTCTTGCCATGGTCGACGTGCGCGATGATCGCGACGTTGCGGATATCCATATTGCACTTTGTCCGGAGGAAGGTGATTGGGCGCGCTTATACGCATGCACCATGGCTCCGGCAAGGCGGGTTGAGGTGGTGTCTTGCCGCTGTCACAGTCCTCGCATGCGCAAACGCTCGGTCACCATCGACGGCCACCGCACCAGCATCTCGCTGGAAGATGCGTTCTGGACCGAGCTTTCCGGGCTCGCCCGGGCCCGTGGCCTGTCCCTGAACGCCCTGGTGGCCGAGATCGACCACGCCCGCGGCGCTCCCCAGAGCGTCAATACGGGCGGCAATCTCTCAAGCGCGCTGCGTCTCCATGTGCTTGAAGAGCTGAAAAAAGCGCAGCGGGACTAATATCAGTCGAGTTTAAAACCCTTGGCGCGCACGAATGCGCCGAAATCGGCCCGCTCCTGAACCGAATATTGCCGGGCTTTGTCCTCGGACCAGCCGTAGGCCGGATCCTCGCCGAACTTGTCCACGAAGCGCTGGGTCTTGTAGGGCTGGGTCTCGTTGCGCCTGACGTCGTAGGCCGCGACCTTTTCCCTGAGGCCCGCCTCGTCGTACCGGTCGCGGTGGATCGACACGTCGAGGCCGAGCCGCGGGCTCATGACGCCTTCGAAGGACGGCCAGCCGACCCCCAGCCCAGCGACGGGAAACACGTGCTGCGGCAGGCCGAGTACCTCGGCCACCTGGGCGGCGTGGTTGCGGATCTGGCTGATCGGGCAGGTGCCGAGCCCGACACGGTCGGCCGCGGCGACGAAGGTCGCGAGCACGATGCCGGTATCGACCGCGGCATTGAAGAACGGATCGAGATAGTCGTTCACGAACGGCCGGCCGCGCCATTCGAACAGCAGCCGGTGACGGCGGTTGTTGCCGCAGAAGACCAGCAGTGCCGGACCGGCCTTGGCCCACGGGTTCTCGGGGATCAGCGCCTCGAGCTTCTCGCGCTGGCCCTTGTCGGTGACGATCACGATGTCGGCCTGCTGAAGGTCGCTCTTGGACGGCGCCGACAGCGCCACGGCGCACAGCGTCTCGAGCAGGGCGGGATCGATCGGCTTGTCGGAATAGCGCCGCACGACGCGACGATTGGCCATGTCGGCCAGAACGTCCACGCCCCTCATTCCATTCGGCAGATGCGCCTCAGCGAGCGCCGGGGCGGACCCAAAGCGGGACTTGAGTGTCGTCAGCAATCGATCGAGCACGATTTCTCCTCAGCGGCCAAAAAGGCTGGGCAGGTTGGGAATGGGGACGTTCGGAACCAACGAGCGGCCCGGTACCGGGATCTGCTCGATCTGTTGCACGCCCGGCAGGGTGCTGAGCATGCCCGGCGGATCCTTGGCGGTGCCGCGCGTGACGTTGAACGACGGTGACGACATCGGCCCGCGCACCGTGGTGACTAGGTACGGGGCCGAGCCGTCCTCGGCGATCAGGAAGTTGATCGTCGTGTCGGTCGTCGAGTTGCCGAAATTGGTGCGGGTCGCGATGCGGGCGGTCGCCCGGTTGCCCTGGACGGCCAGGCCCCGGTCGGTCAGCACGCCGCCCGCGACTTCGACCCGGCCCGAGATCGGACTGTCGTGATTGACGAAGCGGTTCAGCACCAGGGCAATGGCGTTCAGGATATTGCCAACGCCCACGCCACCCTTCTGGCCGACGGCCCCTAGGACGTTGCCCAAGGTCTGGTCGATCACGCCACCAGCCGCGCCGGCTGCGGCGCCGCCCAGCATTTGCAGCGCCTTGTCGGCACCGGCGTAGATATGGCCGCCCAACTGTGCGCCGCCTGCCATCGAATTCTTGATCTGGTCGGACGTGGCACCTGCGGCGCGCGCCGTGATGCCGGTGGCGTTCAACCTGCCGTCGATCGTCACTTTCACGCCGCCGCCGAACTGGTTGGTACCCGAGGTGCTGCGCAACATGTCGCTCAGAGAGATGCCGTTGGCGTCACCCTTGAAGTCGATCGACAGCACCGGCTGGCTGCCGTTGACCACACCGGAAAACGCCAGCGATCCGCCATAGAGCGCACCCTTGAAGTGCGAGACGGTCAGCACGCCGTCCTTGAGGCTGGCCGCAAGGTCGGCGTTGCCGATGCGCAGCGGCGCGCTGATCAGGGTTCCCGCCACCAGCTTGAACGAGCCGTCGACGCTGCGCAGTGCCGCGGTATCGATCGGCTGGGCACCGGACGCGGCCTGCCCGCGCGCCGGCGGGCGCGGCGCGCCACCGCCGCTGCCGCCAATCTTGTCGAGATCGAGCACATTGGCCCGCAGGTCGGCGGTGATGTTGGGCTTGCCCGTGAGCTTGGCGTCGACCGTGCCCTCAATCGCCTGGCCGTTCAGCACCACGCTGCCCTTGTAGCCGGCCGATTGCGGCGCCCCGGAGGAAATACCCGGCAACGACAGCACCCCGGTCGCCCGGACGCTATGGCCCATGGCACTGACCGCGACATCGCGCAGCGTGAGCTGCTCGAGGCTGCCGGCCACGGCGCCACTGGCACTCGCCGAGCCGAGCCCGGCCGGCGCGGTGGCGCCGGCGAACTTCAGCAGCCGGCTGGCGTCGGGCGCCTCGAAATTGAAGGCGATGTCGGGGCGCGGTTGGGCGGTGTCGTAGCCCGCGACCGTGCCGCGAACCGCAAGCCGGGCGCCCACCAGGTTCGACACCTTGATGTCGGTCAGGCGAAGGGTGCTGCCCTGCAGGGCGACGTCGACCTCGATGCCGCCGATCGTCTCCTTCCTGTAGATCAGACGGGCGATTCTGGCTTTCAGCCCGACCGACGGACCGGCCACGGCCGGCGCGGTCGCAGGCGTCGCGGCAGAAGTCGAGGCGCCAGACGCCGGCTTCTGTCCCGCCGGTGCGATGTAGGAATCGAGATCGACCGTGTCGATCGCCAGGTTCGTCACGATCGACAGCGGCACGCCGAAGGTCACGGCGATGCCGCCACTGCCCTTGAGGTCGTCGAGTTCGAAGGCGGCATCGCTTACGGCCACGTTGCCGCCGGTCGACGACATCTTGCCCTTCATGCTGAGGCGCGTGAGCTTGGCGGCAGGAACGTCGGATACATCGACGTCGAGCCACGCCAGCGTCTCGCGCAGCTTGGGGCCCAGCAGGCTGAATTCGCCCGACACCGTCGGCCGCGACGGATCACCCGACATGGTCGACCGCGCCTGCAGGACCATGTCGCCCGGCAGGGTCGCGGTGAGCTTGGGCACGGCGACCGCGCCGCCACGCGCCTCCAGCTCCACCGCGACATCGCGGATGGGCTTCTTGTTGTAGACGATCTCGGCAAAATCGATCGCCAGCTTGGCCGTCAGGTTGGCGGGAATGCCGCCGGCGGCGGGTGCGGGTGTCGCCCGGGCCGCGGGCGTGGCCGGCGGCGGCGTGGCGGGCGGTGTCGCGGCGGGTGGTATCGCAGCGGCAGGCGCCGCAGCCGTCGCAGGCCGGGCGAGTGCCGCCAGCCAACGGTCGAGATCGAGCTTGGGCACCTTGAGCTTGCCGTCGAGGGCGAGCGCCGGCTTCAGGGTCACCGACAGCGAGCCCGAGCCGCTGTCCTGACCCAGCGCCATTTTGAAATCCCTGGCGGCGACGGCGGTCTGGGAGACATCGATGCCGCCGTCGAACATGAACTTGCCCGCCAGCAGCGGCGGCAGGGGAGGCTCAGGCTGGCCGGTGAGCTTGACCAGGGTGGCGATGAAGGTGGTGAGCTGCTCTGCCGTGATCGACGCCGTGCCGGCCAGGCGCGCGGCGGGCCCGAGTTCGCTGAGCGTGCCCTTGAAGCCGAGCTTGCCGCCACCCGCCTGGAGCGTCACGTCGGCGCTGTGCCCGGTCGCACCCTTGAGGCCGATGGCAAGGTCGAGGTTGAGCGGGGCGCCGTTCACGGTGGTGCCACCCGCTAGCGAATAGGGGCCGTCCAGCGAACCCACCGAGGCCGAGAAATTCGCCTTTTCCGCGACCACGGAGATACCGGCCTTGGAATCACTGAAGATCAGCGTGCCGTTGTCGATCGTGAGGCGGCCGAGCGATAGCGGCCTGGGCGAGCTCGGCTTGGCCGCGGCGGGCTTGGCCTCGGCCACCGACGGCGCGAACTCCCAGTTGGGTTTGCCCTCGGCGTTGATCTCGAGAACGATCTTGGGTTCGACCAGCGTGACTTCGCCCACCTCTATCCTGCCCATCAGCAGGCCGAGCAGCGACGGCTTCACCGTGACCGACTTCACCTCGACCATGTTGGGGTTCTTCGAACCGGCCGCGTTGAAGAACTTGACGTTCCCCACCGTGACCGTGGGCGTCGGCAGCAACGACAGGCTGATCGGCCCGTCGAGCACGAGGTCGCGCCCGGTCGCGGTCTTCACCTGCGAGACGATCAGCGGCTTGTAGGCGTTGACGTCGATGAAGAAGGGCGCCGCGACCAGCGCCATGACCACCAGGCCGACAACGCCGCCGCCAATCAGGAGTTTCTTGCGCATGCTTGGGGTCATGGGATGCTCCTGCAGATCAGGCTCAAGCGCAGACTAGCGCATTGCCCGCGCGCACGGCATAGAGAAATCGGGAACTCACACATGATCGAAATCGTCAATCTGCGACGCGTCCGCAAGGACAAGGCTCGACGTGAGCGCGAGGCGGAAGCCGACGCGAACCGCCGCCGCTTCGGCCGCACCAAGGCCGAGAAAACAGCCGACGAGGATGCAGAGAGTCGCAGCGCGCGCACGCTCGCCGGCAAACGGCTCGAAACCGAAAAGAAAGACTGAGCGCTGCGTCTAGCGCGGCGTCGATGGCTTGTTGAGCGCCAGCCGGTCGAAGAAGGCGCGCGTGCCCTGGTCGGCACCGGGTCCGGCCACGGCGCGCACGTTGGTGAGTTCGATCCGCCGGCCGCTCTCGGCGTCGATCAGGACCGGATCGAGCGGACGGCCGTCGTTGCGGTCGACGAGATCCATCGGCTTGCCGCTGCGGGCCGCCGTGCCGTGGCGGTCGCCCCACTGCTTGAGGCCGACGATGACGGTGAACAGCGCCGCGCCCTTTTCGGTCAACCGGTACTCATGGCGCAGTGGCCGCTGGCGATAGGCGGTCTTGCGGAAGACACCGGCCTCGACGAGCTTCTTCAGGCGCGCCGTCAGGACGTTGCGTGCGATGCCGAGATTCTCCTGGAATTCGTCGAAGCGCCGCACCCCATAGAAAGCGTCGCGCACGATCAGCAGAGTCCACGGCTCGCCCACGACATCGAGGGCGGAGGCGATGGAACAATTCATCTGCTCGTAGGACGTGCGTCGCATGTCTCAAAGTATAGACCGCGACGAGCGGCGCGCAATCTAGGGCCGGGATGGCCAGCGCAATACTGCGTAACCCACCAGAGCCGACAGCAGCGAGCCCGCCAGGACACCCAACCGGACCTCCGATGCGCGTGTTCCGTCGACGTAGGCGAGCGTGCCGATGAACAGGCTCATGGTGAAGCCGATGCCGCCCAGGATCGCGACGCCATAGAGGCGGCGCCACGAGGCGCCTGCCGGCAGGGTGGCCAGGCCCAGCACGATGAGCAACCAGGCCCCCAGCACGATGCCGACCTGCTTGCCCAGGAAAAGACCCGCGACGATGCCGAGTGGTATCGGCTTGAGAAGGCTCGAGAGCGACAGGTCGGCGAGCGAGAGACCGGCGTTGGCGAAGGCGAACACCGGCATGATGAACCAGGCCGACCACGGCTTCAGCACATGTTCGAGGACGATCGCGGGTCGCGCGCCGTCAGCCTCGCCGGCCGTCTTGAGCGGAATGAACATCGCCAGGACGACGCCCGCCACTGTCGCATGCACGCCCGATTCCAGCACCGATACCCACAGCACCACGCCCACCAGCATGTAGGGGCCGAGCCGCCGGACGCCGGCGCGGTTGAGGATCGCGAGGCCCACGATGCAGACACCCGCCAGCGCCATCGCCTGCAACGAAAGATTACCGGTATAGAAGACGGCGATGATCACGA
This sequence comes from Rhizobium sp. Q54, assembly GCA_945903635.1. Lineage (GTDB taxonomy): Bacteria > Pseudomonadota > Alphaproteobacteria > Reyranellales > Reyranellaceae > Reyranella. The sequence continues at coordinate 6,653 of CAMDOT010000091.1, forward strand.
TGGCGCCGAGATCGTCGACGATTGCCAGCGTGGTCAGGAAGACTTTGAGCGCCAGTGGCACGCGACTTCCCAGGGCCGCCAGGACGCCCAGCGAAAAGGCGATGTCGGTGGCCACCGGAATGGCCCAGCCGCGCAAGGCAACGGCATCGCCCCAGTTGATACCGGCGTAGATCAAGCCCGGCACGATCATCCCGCCCACCGCACCGGCGATAGGCAGCGCCACCTGTGATGGCCGCGATAGCTCGCCCTCGACGACCTCGCGCTTGATCTCGAGACCGACCAACAGGAAGAAGACCGCCATCAGCCCGTCGTTGATCCACAACACCAATGGCTTGGCGAGGCCGACCCCGCTGTAGGTAAGGGCAAGCTTGGCGTCGAGCAGCCCATGGATGGTGCCGGCGAGCGGCGAATTGGCGAGCACCAGCGCCAGGATGGCGGCAAACAGCAGGGGCAATGCCGACGCCGCTTCGCTGTCGATGAAGGCCTTGAACCGGTTCACCACCACATGTCCTCAAAAGCGAAACGCCCGGATCTTTCGACCCGGGCGTTTTTTTAGACTGTCTCGGTAGGTCTAGGCTACTCGCGCTCCTGACCCAGGAAGCTCATGAGGAACTGGAAGAGGTTCACGAAGTCGAGGTAGAGGCTGAGCGCGCCGAAGATGGCGATCTTCTCGACCATGTCGGTGCCCCAGGCATCGGCATACTGCTCCTTGATCTTCTGGGTGTCGTAGGCGATCAGGCCCGAGAAGATCAGCACGCCGGCGGCGGAGATGATGAAGCTCATCGTGCCCGACGGCCAGATCATGTTGACGATGCCGGCCAGGATCAGGCCGACCACGCCCATGAACAGGAACTTGCCCATCGCCGTCAGGTCACGCTTGGTCGTGTAGCCGTAGAGGCTCAACGCACCGAAGGCGGCTGCCGTCACGAAGAACGTGCGGGCGACCGAGGCACCGGTGTATCGGAACAGCAGCATCGACAGGCTGACGCCCATCAGGGCCGTGACCGCCCAGTAGACCGCCTGGATCGATCCGACGCTCATCTGGGCGGCGCGGAACGAGACCAGCAGCAACAGACCGAGCGGGGCCAGGATCGCCACCCAGCCCAAGACCGTCAGGCTCACCGGAAAGACGTTCTCGCCACGCGTCACCGTCACCATGAACAGGTCACGAATTGCCGGCTGAGTGAAGACGGCAAAGGCCACGATGCCCGACAGCGCGAGCCCCGAAGCCATGTAATTGTAGACGCGCACCATATGGGCGCGCAGACCGACATCGAACGTCGCCTGGTCGGCAACCGTGCTGGTGCGGTTGAAGGTGTCGAAGTTCGCCATTTTTGTTCAAGCCTCCAAGGGGGCCTCATTACCGAGCCCCTTCGTGCAACAATTTGGGCACTCAGCCCGTATGAATCAATAGAGATAAAGCCCTGAATTATTGCGATTTACTTTCAAGAACAGGGGAATTCCCGCCTCATTCCCCACCTCATTCATTGCGAAGCAGAGCGAGCGGACGCTGGCGGAGCGCAGCCAAAGTGCCCGCCAACCCGAACGCCAGCGTAAGCGCCATCGCGCCCAGCGCGACACCCACGGCGACCGCGGGCAGGAACGTCCAGTCGAGTCCCATTAGCCGGCTGACGACTAGCCAGGCGCCCAGCGTGCCGACGGCGAGCGCCGCCAGCGCCGTGGCGAGGCCGAGGAAGGCGAACTCCCAGGCAAAGATTCCGGCGATGCGGGCCCGCGTGGCACCCAACACCTTCATCACCACGGCCTCGTGCACGCGGCGCCGCTGGGTAGCGAGCATGGCGCCGGCCAGCACCAGGACGCCGGCCAGGATGCTGAGGAAGCCGATGACCCGGGTCGCGAGGCCGATGTTGCCGAGCACGCCGGTCGCCGTTTCGATGGCGTCGCGAATGCGCACCACGGTGACGTTGGGGAACTGGTCGGTAACGGTCTTGAAGATCGCCTCCTCCGCCTCGGGCGTCGATTTCACGGTCGCGAGAAAGGTATGCGGCGCCTTGTCGAGCGTGCCCGGCGAATAGACGAAGACGAAATTGATGGCGAGCGTCGTCCATTCGATGCGCCGCAGAGAGGCAATCTTCGCCTCGATGTCGCGCCCCAGAATGTTCACCGTGATGGTGTCGCCAAGGCCAAGGCCGAAGGATTTGGCCAGCGCCTCGTCGAACGAGATGAGCTGCGGGCCACGATAGTCGGTCGGCCACCATTCGCCGGCCACGATGCGCGAGCCCTCGGGCGGCGTCGCAGAATAGGTGACGCCGCGGTCGCCCTCCACGGCCCAGCGCGATTCCGACGGCACCGCCACCTCGGCCACCGGCTTGCCGCCGATCTTGACGATGCGGCCGCGCAACGACGGCACCTTGTCGATTGCGCCCGAGCCCGGCACCGCGGCGATCGCCTTCTCAAAGGCCGGCATCTGCGTCGATTGGATATCGACAAAGAAGAAGGCTGGGGCATCGCTCGGGATGCGCCGCATGAGCTGTTCGCGCAGGTTGCCCTCGATCAGCGCCGTCGCCACCAGCACGGTGAGGCCGAGCCCCAGCGACAGCATGACGATGGGCGTCGGCGCGCCGGGACGATGAAGATTGGCCAGCGCCAGCCGGAGGCCGGCGAGTTTCGGTTTGCCGGCGTATGCCGCCGCCAGCATGACCAGCCGCGCCAGCAGCGGAAAGGCGATAAAGGCGCCCACCGCCCCCAGCACGAACCACGCCGCGATGCGGCGGCTGTCGGACGTGAACACGGTGAACGACGCCAGCAACACGGCCACCGCGCCGATCACCAGCGCGTCGCGCCAGCCCAGCCGCCCCTGCCCGGCCACGGCGCCGCGCATCAACGTGGCGGCCGGTACCCGGCGGGCCCGCATCAGCGGCACCAGGGCGAACAGCAGCGAGACGAGCAGGCCGAAGGCTGCCGCCGTGGCGAGCGGCCCGGCGTAGAGCGAGATCCGCGCGCGCACCGGCAACAGATCGGCGATCATCGCCTGGGCGAGAAAAGGCAGCACCGCGCCTATGGCGACGCCGATCGCGACACCGAGCAGAGCCAAGGCCGCGAGCTGGAGGAAATAGGTGGTGAAGACCAGCCGCTCCGGCGCGCCCAGGCACTTCAGGGTGGCAATGGTGTGCAGGCGGCCCGCCAGGAAACTCGAAATCGCGTTGCCGACGCCGACGCCGCCCACCAGCAGCGAGGCAAGACCGATCAGCTCGATGAACTGGGTGAGGCGATCGAGCCAGTTTCGGATGCCGCCACCGGCATCGGCCAGGCCGCGCACCCGCCAGCCGGCGTCGGGGTAGCGAGTCTGGAGTGCCTGGATAGTGGCGACGTCGGAGCCGCCCGGCGCCAGCCGCAGGCGGTATTCCCAATTCAGCAAGCTGCCCGGCTGGACCAGCCCTGAGTCGATCACGGCCTCGAAGGACATCATCAGGCGCGGCCCGAGGCTTGCGAAGGCGTTCAGCCCGCGGTCGGGCTCGCGCGCGATCACGCCGCGCATCTCGACCGTCACCTCGCCGATCCGCAGCCGGTCGCCCAGCACGAGGTTCATGCGGCGAAGCGCTGCCTCCTCGACAACGGCGCCCCAGACACCGTCGCGCTTGGCGAGCGCGTCCGCCAGCGACCCGCCATCCTTCAGCTCGAGCGTGCCATAGAGTGGATAGGCCTGCTCCACCGCCTTGAGCTGGACCAGGGTCGTGCGGCCCTCAGGCTTCAGCGGCCGCGCCATGGCGCGGCTGTCGATCCAGCGCACGAACTGGCCGCGCTCGCGCAGGAAGGCCATCTGCTCGGGCGTGGCCTCGCGATAGAGCAGCGAGATCGCCACGTCGCCGCCCAGGATCTCGCGCGCATCGGCGCGCAGACCTTCCTCGATGGCGCGGCTGAAGGAGAGGATAGCGGCGATCGCCGTGACGCCCAGCGCCAGGCAGGCGATGAAAAGACGGAAGCCGCCCAGGCCGCTCCGCATCTCGCGCCGGGCGAGCCGGAAAGCGAGGTTCATTGTGCCGCCAGCGAAACAGCCGTGCGTTCGTCACTGACCACAATGCCGTCGGCAATGCGCAGGATACGGTCGCAGCGTTCGGCCAGTACCATGTCGTGTGTGATCAGGATCAGGGTCGCGGCGTCAGCGCGCGCCAGTTCGAACAGCAGGTCCATGACCTGCTTGCCGGTGGTGCCGTCGAGATTGCCGGTGGGCTCGTCGGCCAGCAGGAGCTTGGGCCGGCCAACGAAGGCCCGCGCCACGGCGACGCGCTGCTGCTCGCCGCCCGAGAGCTGGGCCGGATAGTGGCCGATACGGTGGCCGAGGCCGACACGCTTCAGCGCCGCTTCAGCCAGTTCGAAGGCATCGCCGCGGCCGGCGAATTCGAGCGGCAGCGCCACATTCTCGTGCGCCGTCATGGTCGGAATGAGATGGAAGCCCTGGAACACGATGCCGATGTGGTCGCGCCGGAGCCGGGCGCGGTCGTCGTCGTCGAGCGGTCCGAGATCGCGGCCCGCCACCTCGACGCGGCCCGACGTGGCGCGCTCCAGCCCGCCCGCCACCATCATCAGGCTCGACTTGCCGGCACCGGACGGCCCGACAACCGCCGCAATCTCGCCCGCAGCTATGTCGAGCGTAATACCACGCAGGATATTGACCGTGCCGGCATCGCTTGCCATGTCGAGATGGACGTCGGTGAGGCGGACGATGGCGGAGGTCGTGGCGGTGGCTGTCAAGAAAACTCCGGGTAGGGGAAGATGATCTTCGGCATTGGATATGGTGCTTTTGCGGCGATGGTCAATTCACGGATCGCGGCGCTTCTGACGCTCGTGCTGTGTCTCGTGGCCACGGCCGGATATGCACAAAGCACGCCGATACAAAGCGCGCCGGCACAAAGCGGGCCGGTCAAGATCGCCGTGCTGGGCGACAGCCTGGGCGCCGGCTACGGGGTGAGCCCGCAGCAGGCCTTCCCGGTTCGCCTGCAGGCGGCCCTTCAGAAACAGGCGCGCAACGTCACCCTCCTCAATCACGGCGTCTCGGGCGACACCACGGCAGGCGGCGTCGAGCGCGTCGCCTGGATGCTGGCCGACAAGCCCGACATCGTGCTGGTGGAACTGGGCGCGAACGATGCGCTCCGCGGCTCCGACCCGGCCGGTGCCGAGCGCAATCTCGACGCCATCATCACAAAGCTCAAAGACGCCGGTGTGACGGTCTGGCTGGCCGGCATGTTGGCGCCGCGCAACTACGGGCCGGAGTACGCCGCCCAGTTCGACGGGCTCTACAAACGGCTGGCCGACAAGCACGGCGTGCCGCTCTATCCCTTCTTCCTCGACGGCGTGGCGCAGGATCCGGCGCTCAACCAGGCTGACGGCATCCATCCCAATCCCAAGGGCGTCGACATCGTGGTCGAGCGCATCCTGCCCTTCGTCACCAAGAACCTCGACGTCTATGCCGCGACTGTTCGTAGCCCTGCCCGTCCCTGAGGAGATCGCCGACGAGCTGGCGGCGCTGCAGTCGGGCGTGCCCGATGCGCGCTGGCAGACGATGGAGAACCTCCACGTCACCCTCTGCTTCTGCGACGAGGTCCAGGGCGCGGTCATGCGCGACCTGGAGGAGGAACTGGGCGACATCGCCGGCTCGCGGTTTTCGCTGACGCTGGCCGGCGTAGAACAGTTCAGCACCGGCAAGCAGCCCCGCGCCCTGGTGGCGCTGGTGGAGAAGAGCGACCAGCTCGACTGGCTGCAGCAGAAGGTCTCTACCGTGGCCCGCAACTGCGGCATCGAGATCGAGCGCCGCAAGTTCCGCCCGCACGTCACGCTGGCGCGCTTCCCTCAGGGCGCCGAGACCGGCCATCACATCGCTCAGTTCATGGCCAGCCACGGCACCTTCCGCGCCGGACCGTGGATTGCCGAGCATTTCTCGCTCTATTCGAGCCGTCGTGGCCGCAGCGGCCCGATCTACACCGAACAGACGACGTATCAGCTGACGTTCTAGAGCCGCCCCGAAGTCCCCCTCCATATCCACCCACACAATTTCGGCTCCCCGCACGCCGGAAAGCCAATAGCGGCAGGCTTTTCGCCCGCTCTCGGGGCCCACCTGAATGGGCCAAATGTTGTGCCCAGAGTTGGGCCAGACTCTGGGATAAGCCCGATTCCATTGGCTTTTACACGACTCCAGGAATCTTCTTATGCACGAACCCCGGTGCGCGCTGTTTACAGGCGTCGTTAAGTGTCTGTTCCCACGTCCTTATTCGGCGTGTGGTTGAGACGGGGTTGTTCTTGGGACTGTCCGCGGGTCAGGACCCGCGGCGGCTGCACCAGGCCATAAGGCTGCCCGCGGGCGTGCCGCGGGAGGTCGTGCCGAAAATAGAAAAGGCCGGCGCGGTTTACGCGGCAGCCTGACAGAATTTGTAGCATTTTCCTGCTGAACCTGCAATTCACATTCGCGTGATCGAATGCTGGCAGTGCAAGCACTTTAGACGAACGTCAGAAGCCGCCGCGGCGTGTGGACCAGGATGGCGTCGATCTCGGCCTCGCTATAGCCGCGCTTCTTCATCATCGGCACGACGTTGCGGAAGATGTGGCCGTAGCCGTGGCCGCCGAAGCTCGCGAGCCGGGTGCGATAGCAGATGTCGTGGCTGATCACGACGCGCTCGAGATGGCCGTGCGAGATCAGAGCGCGGATCAGTTTCAGGCGCGTGGCGTCGTTCGGCATGTCGATGTCGGAGAGGCCGTAGTAGCTCGCCTCCTGGCCGAACAGGTCGAATTCGATGGTGACGCCCGAGTCAGCGAGCTTCAGCAGCCGCGCCTCGTCGAAAATGGTGCGGTCGATGTGGCTGATGACGACTCGCCCGGTCGGGTGGCCCGCCGCCTTGATGAAGTCGGCGACCTCCTGCGGCTGGTCGGGATCGCGGCCGGGATGGACATTTATCGCAGCACCCGTCTCCGCCGCGGCGATGAGTGCTGCCTGCATCACGCGCTTCTCGGTATCGGTCCACGGCGCGCTGCAGCCGATCTCGCCGATCATGCCGGCGCGCACGTCGGTGCCCCACGCGCCGTCCAGGATCTGGCTGGTCATTTCGGCCGCGAAATCGTCGACCGTGCGGCCCTGGTTCTTCGGATCCTGGTAGTCGTTGACGTAATAGCCGCAGCCCATGATCAGGTGCACGCCGGTGCCGGCAGCGATGCGCTGCAGTCCCTTCGGATCGGGCGAGAGTCCGCCGCAGGTGAGCTCGACGATGGCGTCGCCACCGTCATGCTTCATCATGCGAACCTCGCGGGTGGCGATGTCTTCCAGGTCGAGCATGTACTTGCGGCCGGCCCGCTTGATGCCGTGGCCATGGTTGATCTGCCAGACGTTCTCCAGCGTGATCTCGGGCCCGAGGTCGTTGTCGCCGCGCGTCGTGGGCGGGCGGATGTCACAAAGCACGTGCTCGTGCATCAGCGTCCGTCCCAGCGCCTCGGGCGCGATCGGCCCGAGGACGGTCTGGATTTTCCCTTTCAGCTCGTCGCGCGTCATTGCGGCTCCAGCTTGGCCGCCTCGATGACCTTCTTCCACTTGGCGTTCTCTTCGACCATCTGCCTGGTCAGCGCCTCGGCGCCGCCGGACATCTCCGAGGCACCGGCGTCACGGATCTTCTTGATCACCGCCTCGGACTTGGTGCCCTTCACGATCTCGGCGCTCAGCCTGCTCACGATCTCGGGTGGCGTGCCGGCCGGTGCCGCGACATACCACCACGGCGCCGCGTCGAAGCCGGCGTAGCCCTGCTCGGCGATGGTCGGCACGTCGGGGGCGGCGAACCAGCGCTTGGCCGAGCTGACGCCCAGCGCGCGCAGCGCGCCCGACTGGATGTGCTGCAGGTAGGGCGGCAGATTGTCCATGGTCGTGAGGATGTGGCCCGCAAGCAGGTCCTTCATGACCAGCGAGGAGCCGCGATAGACGACGTGCTCGAGCTTGATGCCGGCCAGGCTGGACAGATACTCCATCGCCAGGTGGCCGGTGCCGCCGACGGCGGGCGATCCGTAGCTCACCTTGTTGGGCCCTTGTGCCTTGCAGTAGTCGACAAACTCCTTGAGCGTCTTGGCCGGGAAGCTCGGATGGACGGCCAGCACATTGGCCACCTCGCCGACCAGCGCCACCGGTGCGAAGCTCTTCACGCTGTCGTAGGGCATGGCCTTGTAGAGATACTGGTTGGTGACGGCCGTGCCGACGGTGCCCAGCAGCAGGGTCAACCCGTCGGCCGGCGCCTTGGCCACGAGTTCGGCGCCGACATTGCCGCCGGCCCCGGTCTTGTTGTCGACCACGAAGGTGCCGCCCAGCGATTCGGTCAGGAGCTGGGCCACGATGCGACCGAGAATGTCGGTGGTGCCGCCGGCGGCAAATGGCACGACGACACGCACCGTCTTGCCTCCGGGATAGGCACTCGCACCGGCACTTTGGGCCCAGCCGTGCCGTGCCAGCAGCGGCGCGGCGAATGCGCCCGCTGCCACGACGGCACGCCGGCGGATCATCTTGGTCATGGCATTCCTCCTCGAATTCGGGCGACTATATCGGCCAACGACGAGGACTCAATCGTGACCGCATCGCTGACCGGCTACGCCGATAAAATTTCCGTTCGTGTCGGAGAGAAGATCTCCTTCAAGATTTCGAGTGTCGGACCCAATCCCTACAACGCCACGCTGGTGAAGATCGTCCGCGGCGATCCCAACCCCGACGGACCGCCGCCCAAATACGAAGATATGTCGGAATTGTTCGACGGCCGTTTCGCCTCGCGCGTCCAGCACGCCTGGACCGGCTCCTACGGGCTGGTCGAGGGCGCCGCGGCGCTGAAACTGCCGGCCGGCCTCATGGTCGAAGCGACGATCTGGCCGACATTGCCGGACGATGGGCCGCAGACGGTGCTGTCGCGCCGCGATGCCGAAAGCGGCGCCGGCTTCGCACTGGTCCTGACACCCGAGGGCATGGCGTTGGAAGTAGGCGGCGAGCGCGTCGTCGTCGGCAAGCGGCTGCGTCCTCACACCTGGTATCGCGTGTGGGCGAGCGCCGATCCGCGCACCGGAACGCTCCGCGTCGGCCAGCAGCCGTTGCGGCGCGCCCATGCCACCGACGACGAGGGCGAGGCCGAAACGGTTGCGACCCTGCCGCTGACGTTCGACGCCGCGCGGCCGGTGCTGATCGGCGCCGAACAGGCCAAGGACCGGCCGGCCGGGCGCTGCTTCAACGGCAAGATCGAGGCGCCGTCGATCGCCGGTTTCGCTGCCTGGGACTTCGCCCGCCGCATGGACTCGATGGAGATCGAGGACACTGGCGCCAACGGCCTGCACGGCCGGCTGATCAACCTGCCGACCCGCGCGATGAAGGGCTCGGCCTGGACCGGCACGGAGCGCGACTGGACCAAGGCGCCGCACCACTATGCCGCCATCCACTTCCACGACGACGATTTGCACGATTGCGGCTGGGCCGACGATTTCGACTTCACCATTCCCAGGGACATGCGCAGCGGCGTCTACGGCATCCAGCTGAGCTGCGGGACCCACCGCGACATCATCCCGTTCTTCGTGCGGCCCCAGGTCGGCAAGCCGCAGGCCAAGGTCTGCTACATCGCCGCGACCTTCACCTATCAGGTCTACTCGAACTTCGCCCGCCCCTCGTACGACGAAGCATTCCGCCAGCGCATGGCCGACTGGAAGTCCTCCGCCTGGCATCCCGCCGATCATCGCGAGTACGGCCTGTCGACCTACAACGTCCATCGCGACGGATCGGGCGTCGCCTATTCCTCGCGCCTGCGCCCGCTGCTCACCTGGCGGCCGAACTTCCTGTCCTACAACGATCCACGCGGCTCGGGCTTGCGCCACCTGCCGGCCGACACGCATCTCACCGGCTGGCTCGACCGCATGGGCGTGGCCTTCGACGTCATCACCGACCACGATCTCGACGAGAAGGGACCGGCGCTGCTCGCCTCCTACAAGGTCGTGGTGACCGGCACGCATCCAGAATACCACACCTCCAACACGCTCGATGCGCTGCAGACCTACACAGAGACCGGCGGGCGGCTGATGTATCTCGGCGGCAACGGCTTCTACTGGCGTGTGGCGCTGTCGGAAAAAGTGCCGGGCGCCATCGAGCTTCGGCGCACCGAGGGCGGCATCCGCCTGTGGGCCGCCGAGCCCGGCGAATATTATCATTCGTTCGACGGCAACTACGGCGGACTGTGGCGGCGCAGCGACCGGCCACCCAATCTCCTGTGCGGCATCGGCTTCTCGAGCCAGGGCACCTTCTGGGGCGACGCCTATCGCCAGGCGCCGGCGGCGCGCGACAACACCCACGCCTGGGTGTTCGAGGGCGTGAAGGACGCGCTGTTCGGCGGCTTCGGCTACTCGGGCGGCGGCGCCGCGGGCTTCGAGCTCGACCGGCTCGACTATCGGCTGGGCAGTCCGCTCAACGCCGTGGTGCTGGCCTCCTCCGAGGGCCACGACCGCAAGAACTTCGTCGTGGTGCACGAGGAGCGTCTGGGCTTCGACACCACGATCACGGGCGAGACGCTGGAACAGCTGATCCGCGCCGACATGACCTATATCGAGAAGCCCGCCGGCGGCGCGGTGTTCTCGGTGGGCTCGATCACCTATTGCGGCAGCCTGCCCCACAACAAGTTCGACAACGATGTGTCGCGGCTCACCTTCAACGTGCTCAACCGCTTCGGCGAGTTGGGCCTCAAATGGCCCTTCTGACCGAGGGCGCCAGCCTCTCGAACAGCCCCTTGCAGCCCGCTTCGATGAGGCTGAGGGCGCGTTCGAAGCCGTCCTTCGGGCCGCCCATCGGATCGGCCACGTCGACGATACCCATCGACGGGCCGAAGCTCAGGAACAGCTTGGGCTTGCCGACGAGGGCGCGAGGCGCGAGCCAGCGCATCGCCACGAGATGGCTGCTGTCCATCGCCAGCGGATAATCGAAATGGGCGATGTCGTCGCTCACCATCTGCCGCGAGACAATGCCGGAAATGTCGTAGCCGCGGCTCGCGGCAACCTCGATCGCTTCCGGCATCGGCGACCGGCCGACAAAGCCGTCCGACGTTCCAGCCGATGCGATCTCGAACGAGTCGGCCACGCCCGCACGTTCAGCCAGCGTGCGAAAAACGCCCTCGGCCATCGGCGAGCGGCAGAGGTTCGCGGTGCAAACGAAAAGGACCTTCGTGGTCATGGTCCGCACCCTAACACGGCGCTAGATTTCACGACATGCATCAGGACTATTTCCCGCCCGGCATCGTGGTGCTCACCGGTGCCGGCATCTCCAAGGAAAGCGGCATCGACACGTTCCGCGACGCCGACGGGCTGTGGAGCCGCGTCAACCTGGAGGACGTCGCCACGATCGAAGGCTGGCACCGCGACAAGAAGAAGGTTCTCGATTTCTACAACGAGGCGCGCGGCCTGTTCCGCACCGCCCAGGTCGCCCCCAATGCCGCCCACGATGCGCTCGCCCGTCTCGAGGCGAAGTACGGCGGCGACGTGGTGATCGTGACCCAGAACATCGACCCGCTGCACGAGATGGCGGGGTCGAAGAACGTCATCCACATGCACGGCCGTGAAGGCGAGGTGCGCTGCATGAACTGCAGCACGGTGTTTCCGTCCGACGCTGATCTGTCGCCGGAATCGGTCTGCCCGAAGTGTGGCACGGTCGGCGAACTGCGGCCCAACATCGTCTGGTTCGGCGAGCAGCCGATGCATCTCGACGAGATCTATGCCGCACTCGACAAGTGCGGGCTGTTCATCGCCATCGGGACTTCGGGCCAGGTCTACCCGGCCGCAGGATTCGTGCAGCTTGTCCGTCGCCGGGCCCGCGTGCACACCGTGGAACTCAATCTCGAACCGACCGAAAACCAGCCGCTGTTCCAGGAACATATCTACGGCCCCGCCACGCGCATCGTGCCGCCCTATGTCGAACGCATCCTGGCCGAAGGCTGGAAGCCCGGGGGCTGGTAAGAAGACGACCGCCGAGAAGACGACCGATTGAGCAGAGGGAGAGACGAATGCCCGACATGATGGCCGACCGCGCCCGCGGCATGAACGAAGGACCGCACGGCGCGCACCACATCGCGCCCGACGCCCACGGCCAGAATTTTTACGCCATCGACCGCCAGTTCCAGGACCTGATGTCGCTCTACATGGAGCCGGGACTGCGCGCGGCGATGACGCCCCACTTCGACCGGCTGGGAGCGCTCGCCGGCAACCGGCTCGACGACCTCGCCATGACGGCCGACAAGCACCCGCCGGTACTGCAGCCGCGCGACCGCTTCGGCCGCGACGAGGACTGGATCGACTACCATCCCTCCTACCGAGAGATGGAGAAGATCGCGTTCGAGGACTTCGGCATGCACGCCATGAGCCACCGCGCCGGCGTGCTCGGCATGACGGCGCCGGCGCATCCGCTGGTGAAGTACGGCGTCACCTATCTCTTCGTGCAGGGCGAGTTCGGCCTGATGTGCCCGGTGTCGGTGTCCGACACCTCCAACTTCATCATCAAGCGCTACGGCTCCGACGCGCTGAAGAAGCTGCTGCTCGACCGGCTGCTCAGCCAGGATCCGGCGACGATGCTGAAGGGCACACAGTTCATGACAGAGAAGGCCGGCGGCTCCGACGTCGGCGCGATCGAGACCGAGGCCGAGCGCGTGGGTGTCGGCGCCGACGGTGTCGAGCGGTGGAAGCTGCATGGCCAGAAATGGTTTTGCAGCCATGCCGACGCCGATGTGGTGGTGCTGCTCGCGCGGCCGCGCGGCGCAGCGGGCGGCACGCGGGGGCTCAGCATGTTCGCCATGCCGCGGCGGCTCGAGGACGGCAGCCGCAACAGCTACCGGATCGTGCGGCTGAAGGACAAGCTCGGCACGCGCTCGATGGCCTCGGGTGAGATCATTCTCGACGGCGCCACGGCCTATCTGGTGGGCGATGCCGAGCAGGGTTTTAAGCAGATGATGGAGCAGGTGAACCTGTCGCGGCTCAGCCACGGCGTGCGTGCCGCTTCGATGATGCGCCGATGCCTCAACGAGGCGCTGGCAGCGGCGCGCGGCCGCCGCGCCTTCGGAAAGCCCACCAGCGAGTATCCCCTGCTGCGCCGCCAGCTCATGAAGATCATACTGCCGACCGAGCAGGCGCTCTCCATGTACGCCTTCTCCGCCGACACGATGGGACGGGCGGAGGGCTATGATGGCAAGGGGGGAGACAAGGACGCCGCGAACCTGCTGCGCATCCTGACGCCGGTCTACAAGTTCCGCGCCTGCCGCGACAACATCCCGGTGGCCAGCGCCGCGCTCGAGGTGCGGGGCGGCATCGGCTACATCGAGGAATGGGTGACGGCCCGCCTGGTGCGCGACGCCCAGATCGGCACGTTGTGGGAGGGCACCTCCAACATCAATGCGCTCGACGTGGTGCAACGCGCTGTCGGCAAATCAGGCGGCCACAAGACGCTCTCTGCTGCGTTGAAAGCCAAGTACGAGCCGAGCGGCGCCCTGCCCGGTCAATTCAAAGGCCTGTTGGGCGCAACTCTCGACCGCGTCGAACGCTTCGCCGAAGCCGTCGCCTCGGATCCCAAGCACGAGAAGCGCTCGCGCCTCGCCGCCGGCGCCCTCTATCACGCCACGACCGCAGCGCTGCTCGCCTGGGAAGGCGCCACGTTGGGCGCGCAAGGCGGCGACGCCCGCCGCCTGCTGCTGTCGCGCCTGGTAATCGAGCATCGCCTCGCCCCGCAGGACCCGCTGTCGCTCAACGAATCGAGCTGGGAACAGGAAGCGATGGACCTGCTGCTCGACGACGCGCCGGTGCCGCTGGCGAAGGCTGTGACGTTGGTGGGGTAGTCACCTTTTCTTGAACGACGCGTCGCCGTCGATATCCTTTTTCATATTATGGGCTTGCCACGTTGTAGCACTGGCTGCGCGTTGCGCACACCGTGAGAGCGGCTGGTGTCAGCTCGCGACGGCAGCTCTCATGGCCTCTAATGACGTTGCCTTAGGCACCGAGCCGGCAGCGACCTACTTTGTTGCTTTCTTCTCTGAGACAGGCCGAGCAAATCCTCGGTCTATTCTTTCAATCAACTCACTCAGGGAATTCACGCCGAAAACAACGTCCTCATTTTCGCTATCCTTGCGCGAAGTGGGCCGAACCGACGTTGTGCCGTACCGAGGCAGACGCAAATCAGCAAGCAAAGAAGGCAAAGGCGAGCGTTTCTTTACGTTCATGGTGCGAGTTCCACTTCCTCGTCAATTATCGCTGAAAGAGCACCGCTACGGCCGAGCCAGACGAGAGCTGCACTATAAGCTTCCAGCTTCTCTGACGGAAGCGCCAAAAAAATATGCTTGGACGGCCTGATCAGAGCATCCAACGCGAACGATCGTCCTGTGTTGCGCATGACCAAAAGGCGCCCTGTTGTCTCTGACTGCTGGGCATTCTGTGCCAAAGCCTCAAAACTGGGATCAATAAAGCGCGACAACGAGGCTGCTTCCCTAATCACCCGTTGACCGAAGCCCAATGCGCAGAGTCCTGCCACAAAGCACCACTGTGGAACCTTGGGGCTCCCTTCCCCGGGGAAGCCTGACAAGCATAGTTCCGTCCACTCAGCGAGGCTCATCTGGGCAAGATCGCGCCTGAACACATTGCCAGGACGCATTGCTGCTGCTGCCATGACGATGTCGTCATAGCGTGGCTCAACGGTCGATACGCCTTGGACCAAGTACAGTTCGATACGCTTCTGCCATTCTGGCCATGCCAGTTGCGCCAAATCTGTCTTGTTCCGAGGCACTTGCTCTGCGAACTCACCGCGAAACACAGCAAAACTGCTGCGCCAAGCCCTGACCGACTCAAGAGTACCGGATGGGAACGCTCCGCCGAGGTCGATGGGACAATCGCGAATACTATTCAGCATCCCAAGATCTTGCGGATTCTGGAAAAGGGCCCGAAGGTCGACGTACCGCGCCACAGCTTCGACCGCGGGCAGAAGCAGCAGTGCATCTTCCTTTGTCGCACGAGCATCTGCACCGACTCGCAATGACAGACGAAGTAGTGCCGCCAACCGAGCGCCGCTCTGCCCCACAAAAGTGACAATAGCCGCGACGCGCGACAAATCAGCCGATATTCGATCGTAAGGTTTGTCGTTCTTTCTAGCTTCCGACAAACGCTCGTACGCTCGCTCTATTTCCATTTCATCTGTCGTTGCAGGGAAGATTTGCAACCTTACCAGATCAGCAACTTCAATATCTGTTTCTCCCATCGCCGTTCCAAACTCATCCAAGATATCTAATGGAGAATTAATTCGACCGGCGAGCGCCGTCGGAAGATTCGCAGCTGCCAGTGCAGCCTTGAGGGCCTCGCTCACAGCTACTTCTTCACCATACATGTCGTACAAGAATTCAAACTCTCGAGGATTTTCAGAACGTGTAAGGAGACTATTTACCGGAACCAGTGCGGCCAGCTCCTCCTGTCCAGCCCTCCTCAGCTCAGTTCTCAGATATTCCGAGTTGCATAGGAGTTCAACGAGCCGGCCAACCTGACGATCGATGATATCAAGGTCGAGTTCGCCAAATCCAATCTTCTGCAGCATCTGCATTGCAACTTCAGGGTCAGGGTCCACGTCCTTCTGCCCACTGCGCGTCAGTAGGCATTGCACAATGGCACTGCGATCGAGATTGACCTTAGCCGCGTTGCTCTCCCAAGCTCTCGATAGCATGTAGAGTGCGTCTAGTGCCCATTGCATGAAGCTTGGCTCGGCCTCCACTCTTTGACGCATGGCATCGCCCTTGAGGATTAGTCCGATTGCGAGTTGGATGCTTGCCGCAAAAGCATATTCGAGACGTCCAAGATCCGTTGCGGAAAGCCTCAACTTGCCCGTTGCGTCACAATGCACAGCGATCTCTCGAATTACCTCCACCATGTTCAGTTTAGAGCGATGAAGCACAAAGAGTCCGAATATCGATCGCGCTGCGGACTCAGTCGGAGAAAGCGACGTTTCAAAAGGATCCGGCTCCGGAACGTGTCAATGACTTTGCACCACTTGAGGTCATGAGTTTAGTGAGTAATCGAGCGGCTGCTCGGGCGTGATTTTGTCGAGGGCCGGCGGGTTGATCCAGACGGCTCGAGGCAAGGCATGCGGTCGCGGGTTCTTGCCCTTGAAGC
>CAMDOT010000092.1 GCA_945903635.1 Rhizobium sp. Q54
CTCCCCCGATTACGGGGGAGGAGATGAGAGGCTGAACTAGCCCGAGGACTCTTGGGCAGCCGCCGCCGCAAATGCGGCCGCCGCGTTCTGCACATGTCGCGTGGCCAGCAATCCGGCCAGTTCCTCGTCGCCATCGATGACGGCCGCGAGGACGCCCGCATGTTCCTTCCAGTCCTGCAGCGCGCGCGTGCGGCCGTTGAGGACGAAGGCGAGGCTGGTGCGTTCGCGCAGCGACCGCATGACCCCCGACAGCACGGTGTTGCGGCTGGCCACCGCCAGCAGGTCGTGGAATTCGGCGTTGAGCAGCGCCAGCTCCTCGGCCGAGCCGGCACCCGCCGCGGCATTGCCCCGCCGGAGCGCATCGCTCAGTTCGGCGACGATGGCGGGATCGTGACGGCGCGCCGCCAAGCGGGCGTTCAGCCCTTCCAGTAGCGCGCGCACCTCGACCAGTTCGGCCACGGTCTCCGGTGAAATCTCGACGACAGAGGCGCCGCGCCGCGGTTCGAGGTTCACCAGCCCCTCGACCGAGAGGCCGAGCAGCGCCTCGCGCACCGGCACGCGCGACACGCCGAGTTCCGCCGACAGCCGGTCTTCGACCAGGCGCTCGCCCGGCCGGAGCTTGCCGCTCAGGATCTGGCCGCGGATCTGCTCGGCCACCACCTTGCTGAGGGAAGCGCGATCGGTGACAGGAGGAGCGTCGCTCATCGCGTGATCACTTCTTGCCGAGATGCGCCATCAGCGCGGCGATGCCCGCCTCGCAGCAGGCGATGTCCTGTTCGCCGTTGCCGCCCGAGGCCGCCACCGAGCCGACGCACTGGCCGTCGACGAAGATCGGGAAGCCGCCGACGAACACCGTGAAGCGGCCGCCGTGCTGCGTCCAGATTCCGAACGCCTCCTCACCGGGCAGCGAGTTCTTGTAGTTGTCCGTGCGCTTGCGGTGCCCCGCCGCGGTAAAAGCCTTGTTCATGGCGATCTGCACGCTGGTCACCTTGCCGCCATCGAGGCGGCGGAGCGCGATCGGGTAGCCCGCGTTGTCGGCGACGCAGAGGACCTCGGGAATGCCGAGCTCCTCTGCCTTCTTTTGCGCCGCGTCGAGGATCAGGTGAGCCTCGGCGAGCGTCAGGGTACTGAAAGTGTGCATCAGGCCGCGAGCTTCGTTGCCGCTTGGGGCTTCTCGATGAAGGTGCGGTAGACGCCGTCGAGATAGAGGCGGCGCATCATCGCCGCTTCCTTGACGATGCGCACGCAGGCCGCGCGCTGTTCGTCGGTCGTGGCGTGCTTCTCGACGATCTCGTAGCCCTTCTCGCCGTGCTCGATGTCGGCGGCGATATGGATCGTGAAGAAGGTGACCTCGTCCTCGCTAAAGCCGTACTTCTCGAGCAGCGGTGGCGTGGTCTTGCTGTAGATGCGCGGCACCTGGCTTTCCAGCCCGATGAGCAGTCCCGACAGCGCCTCGACGAAGGGCTTGCGCGACTGCACCGTGCACCAGCTCTGCAGGCCGAGAGTCTCGGGCAGGAGCTGGCTGTTGATCTGCGCGTTCAGCACCTCGTCGCGCTTCATGCCGCAGATCTCGCCGAACTCGAGGAGCAGATCGGAATGGCGCACCGGTGCGGCGCCGCCCATGCCGACCAGGCCTTCCTCTTCGGTGACGTTCTCGAGCAGGAAGTGCTGCACGTCCTGATGCGGGCAGTTGGCGTAGACCGCGGCCACCCATTCGGCGAAGTGGCTGACGTAGTGATAGTGCTGCTTTACCCATTCGCCGAGCAGGCGGCGGTCGAGCTTGCCCGAGGTCCAGGCCTCGCTCCACGGGTGCACGGCCGAATGACGCTGTTCGATTGCTTCCTCGAGAGCCTGACGGAACGCACTTTTAGCCATGGTGGGCCTCCTTCCGGGTTGGATGACAGATCGTATACAATTAGTGCCGGTCACGTCAAATGGCCTGTGGAAAATCAAGCCGTATGGCCTTCGGCTTCCAATTATCGTATACAAAACTCATGAAACCCGAGGATTACAGCGGCGCCGAGGCTTTCCAGGTCGAAAAGCGCTCGATGTTCGCCGCCGAATGGCTGCCGCTCTGCGCCGAGGGCCAGTTGGCCAGGACGGGCGACTTCGTGTCGGCCAGCGTCGGGGGCTGGAGCGTGTTCGGCGTGCGCGACGGGGAGGGCGCCGTGCGCATCCTGCGCAACGCCTGCCGGCACCAGAACATGCCGGTGGTGAACACGCCCTCGGGCCATTGCGAGAGCTTCCGCTGCCGCTTCCATGGCTGGACCTACGACCTGCAGGGCCGGTTCCTGAGCGCGCCGCCACCGGTGGCGCCCAAGGACCCCGGCTCCCCGGACCTCCACCTGGCGTCCCTGGCAACGACCCTGACGGCCGGCATGGCGTTCTTCACTATCGGCTCGCCGGCGGCGGCCCCCGACCTAGGCCAGCCGTTCCCGGTCTATGGCGGGACGCTCACCACCGAGATCGCCTGCAACTGGAAGGTCTGCGTGGAGCATCTGCTGGCCGAGCATGTGCCGTCGCCCGACTTCGCCTGGCACTGGCCGCTGCTGACGGTGCGCCGCGCCGGCGCCCTGGCGATCGTCGAGCAGGTCGTGCCGCACACTTTCCTCCGCACGCGCCTGTTCACCCATGTGTTCGGCGGTGCCGCCGACGATCATCAGCAGGCCGCCGCCACGATCAAGCACGTCTGCGAATGCCTGCAGGCCGACCGCGCCGCCGGCGCGCTCGCGGCTGACGACGGCGCGCTGATCGCCGATTTCCACCGCCGGCTCGCCGAAGTCTATGTGCACGGCGCCGCAACAGGCTGAATCTGCCGGCAGTGCCAGCACTTGCGAAAGTTCCAAGAACTCAAGTCCCGGTGCGTGCGTCCCAAGGCCAGCGAGTAGTGGTCGCGGGTAATTGAAGTCGCGGGTAATTGAACGTGCCGCTCGCCCCATCCGTGCGAGGCTACTCGATCTTCAGGCCTATCTGCTTCACCAAGGCCGCATAGGTCGCGATCGAGTCGCCGATGACCTGCTTGGCCTGGGCCGGCGTACTCGGCGTCACCGCGTTGCCTTGAGCGATCAGCGTGTCCCGTGTCTTGGGATCGGCAAGTGCGGCCTGAAACGCGGCGTTCAGGCGCTCCACTTCCTTTGCCGGCAGGTTTTTCGGGCCGATCGCGGCAAACCAGCCTTCGATCTCATAGCCGGGCACGCCCTGCTCGGCGATCGTCGGCACATCGGGCGATAGCGAGGTGCGCTTGGCCGTGGTCACGCCGAGGGCCACCAAGGCGCCAGACTTGATGTAGCTCGCCGCGCCGTTCTCGCCGAACACGCCGAGCTGGATCTGGCCCGCAACCAGATCCTGCAGGAACTGCCCTGCACCGCGATACGGCACATGCTGCAGCTTGATTCCAGTCTTGTTGGCCAGCAGCTCGACGGCAAGATGCAGGATCGTGCCATTGCCCGATGATCCGTAGTTGATGGCGCCCGGCTTGGCCTTGGCGGCCGCCACCAGTTCGGCGACGGTCTTCACGCCCAGCGACGGATGCGCCATCAGCACCAGCGGGGTGGTGCCGATCATTGTGATCGGGGTGATGTCCTCCAGCGAATCGAACGGCACGTTTGGATAGATTGCCGGATTGACCGCATGGTTGGTCGACACGATGCCGATGGTGTTGCCGTCCGGTGCCGCCCGCACGATCTGTGTAGTGCCGGTGACGCCGCCAGCGCCCGGCAGGTTTTCGATCACCACGGGCCGGCCGAGTGCCTTGGACAGGGAGTCGGTGACGATGCGCGCCGAGGCATCGACCGCTGCGCCCGCCTGGAGCGGCAGGATGATGCGCAGCGGTTGGCCGCCAGGCTGTGCGAAGGCGCGAAGCGGCAGGGCGGCACCGAGCGCCAGGCCGAACAATGAGCGACGGTCGAACATGTTTCCTCCTTTGTGTTGTTTATTGGCGCTGACGGCAGAGCAATTCCGTGCCGCGCCATATGTCGTCGTCGGATTGGTCGAGATCGAGCGGCGCCGCGAAGGGCTGGGCCATGTGAAACGGCGTGTCGAGATAGACTTCGACGGTGTTGCCCTCGGGGTCATCGAAGTAGACCGACCATGAATTGCCGTGATTCATGCCGCGCAATTTCTGGGCACCGTTCGCAAGCGCCTGTTCCCTCGTCTGCCGCAGCTCGTCGAGCGAGCCCACCTTGAACGATGCCTGCATCACCGTGGAGAATGTCGCCTCGGCCGGCCGGCGCTTGGCGAGCGCCAGCTGATGATGCTGCTTGGGATCGGAGCTGAGGAAGGCGACTTCGACCGGAAACATCATGGCCATGCCGCGATCCGTGACGCTCATGCCGAGCGCGCGCTCGTAGAAGGTCACCATGCGATCAAGGTCGGTGACGTAGATGCCCATGTGTGAAAGCTGCGGCCGGACCATTGCGTTCATAGCGGCCATTGCGTTCATTGCGGATAGAGTCCTTCGACCTTCGTCGGATTCGGCCCTTGCATCGGACCTATGTACTGCTCGAGCTGGTCGCGAACCCGTTCGAGGCGGGCGCGATCGCTGAGGAATGCTCTGAACTGGCCGGGCTGCGTGTTGTACTCGAACACCGGCTTGAAGCCGCCGGCGGCCGGCACGTCAGCCCGCACCGGCCACTGGCGGCCGGGCGCGCCCTGGACGTCGCGCGAGAGCAGCCAGCTCATATAGAGCTTGGCGGCAGCGGGATGGCGCGCGTCCCTGAAGATGGCGGCGGGCTGCGGCCACGACAGAAACGAGTCGTTCGTCGGCAGGATGAACCGCGATGGCGCGTCGGCGGGCGCTACCAGGGGACCAGACGCCGCGAAAGTGACGGCCTTCTCGCCCTTCTGGACCATGACGCGCGCGGGCGCCGAGCCGCGCACCCAGTGCACGTCCTGGGTCAGCAGTCGCTCGATGTATTGCCAGCCGTGGACGCTCACGATGCGGTCGAACTGGTAGAGCAGGGCATCGTCGTCCTGCGGATAGCCCAGCACGATGCGGCCCTTGAACCTGGAATGGAGGAAGTCCGGCGCGTCGCGCGGCGCATCGGCTTCGGTGACCTGCGCGGTGTTGTAGACGGTGCTGAAGGCGAAGACAGTGATTGCCGTATAGGCGCCGTCGGGGTCGCGGAAGTCGGCATAGACATGGTCCCAGCCGAGCGGCTTGTAGGCCAGCAGCCGGCCTTCCGCCTTCCATTGATCGAACCTGTCGATGGTCAGGATGTGGGCGACATCGCAGGCGACTTTGCCGCGCGCCATCTGGTTGTCGATGCGTACGGCGTGGTATTTGCTGCGGTCGACGAGAATACGCAGCTTCATGCCGGGAAAGCGCTGATTGAACGCCCGCTCGGTTCCCGCCGAGCCGTTGGGCAGATCGCCGCCGCCGTAGACCAGCAAATTGCCACCCTCGGCACGCGCCGCCTGGTACAACTCTTCGAGCGTCCTGGTCTCGACCATCAACGGCGCCTGGGCGAGGGCGCGAACCGGCAGCAGTGCGCCGAGCGCCAGCAAGGAACGACGAGCGAGCATGTTTTCTCCCTTTGACGCGAATTGTCGCGCAGTCGGGAGCTATAGAACCAACATAACTATCTGAAGTGATCCATCTGATAATCAGATGGCTAAGCCTTGCGTGCGGGCCAGCGCTTGGACTCGACCTCGGCCAATACGGTCTCGGTGAGCACGCGCTCGATCTCGACGAAGGCCGAGGTGCGTGGCCGGTCGCGCAACGAAATCTGTTCGAGTGAACGAGAAAGCTCCGGCTCGACGATGCGCCGGGAGTGGAGACGACCCTCCTTCAGGCTCGACAGCACTGTGGCGCGGCTGAGGATGCTGCAACCCAGGCCATGTTCGAGCGCCTGCCGCATGGCGACCAGAGAATCGATTTCGAGCGTATCGCCGGCTCCAATCTGGTTGCGCAGCAGATGGTCGTTGACGAGGGAGCGTAGCGAGCCCGACGGGAATGGGGCGAGGATCGGCCGCTTGGGCATTTTGGCAAACTCGATCGGCTTGGGAGAGGCGCCGATCAGGTCCGGCCGCCCGATCAGGTACATGTCTTCGACAAGAAGCGGACGACGGGCGAAGCGCGAATCGTCGGTCGGATTGAATGCCAAGGCGAGGTCCATCTCGCCGGAAAGCACACGTGCCGCCAGATTGACGCTCAAGCCCTCGCTCAGCGACAGCGTGATGCGAGGCCAGTTGCGCCGCACTGCCTGCATGAGCGGCAACGCGATCAACTCGATGGCAGTGTGCGGCAAGCCGACCGCGATCACCCCCGACGGCGTCTCGGCGAAGGTGCGCACGTCGTCCTCCGTCTTTTTGACGGCGCTGGTGATCGACAGCGCATGTTCGTAGAGCCGCTGACCCGCCGCCGTCAGCACGATACCGCGGGCACGGCGTTCGATCAGGCGCACGGCGAACTCGGCTTCGAGCTGGGCGACGTGATGGCTGAGGGCTGATTGGGCGACGTTGAGCGTTCGCGCGGCGTGCGACAGCGCCCGGCTTTCGGCGATGGCGATGAAATAGCGAAGTTGCTTCAGTCCAAGAGGCATCTAAAAACCAGATAGGTTGGTTCACCAATTTATGTTGGTTGTATAGCTCTGGCCAGCGCAGTGTCGGGCGGAAGGAGACTTGCGATGTCCGACCTGCCAAGGAAAATCGAGATCGAGGAGCAAGGTCCGCGCGAGGGCTTCCAGATCGAACCCGGCCCGATCTCGACCCAGGACAAGATCGCCCTCATCGATGCGCTATCCGCCACGGGGCTGCCTGCCATCGAGGTCGCCTCCTTCGTCAACACGTCCCTGGTTCCCGGTTGGGCCGACGCGGAGGCGGTGGTAGCGGGTTTCACGCCCAGGCCGGGCGTCGCCTATAGCGCGCTGTGGTTCAATTCCCACGGCATGACGCGCGCGCTCGCCTTCAAGGATCGGCTCGCCGTGAACGGCGCCGTCGCCTTCTCGGCATCCGAGGCGTTCTCGAGGAAGAACCTCAATCGTGATCGCGCCGGCCAGATCGCTGCGATGCGCAAGACCACCGAGGGTCATCTTGCCGCCGGGGTGCCGATGACGCGGCTACTGGTCATGGCCTCGTTCGGCTGCAACTTCTCGGGCGACGTTACGGTCTCCCAAGTGACAGGCGCCATCGAGGACGGCCTCGCCATCGCGAAAGACTACGGGTTTTCCTACAGGATGGTCGGGCTCGCCGATTCCATGGGCTGGGCGACACCGCAGAAGGTGGCGCGGGTCGTCGGCGCGGTGCGCGAGCGCTGGCCCGACCTTGCGATCTCGCTGCACCTGCATGACACGCGCGGTCTGGGCATTTCCAATGCCTATGAAGGGTTGCGGTTGGGCGTTACCAAGTTCGACGCGACGGTCGGCGGACTGGGCGGTTGCCCGTTTGCCGCCCAGCCGGGAGCGCCGGGCAACATCGCCTCCGAGGAACTGGTGATGCTGTGCAACGAGATGGGCATCGAGACCGGCGTCGATCTTGACGCCCTGATCGAGGTCGGTCGCATGGCCGAGACCATCGTCGGCCATCGTCTGCCGAGCGCCGCCTTGCGCGCCGGCTCACTCGACGGTTTCCGTCGGAGGGCTGCGTAATGCCGTCCCCCGCGCCGCTCGAGGGCATCCGCGTTCTTGATTTCGGCCACACCATCATGGGCCCGTGTGCCGGTCTGCTGCTCGCCGACCTTGGCGCCGACGTGGTCAAGATCGAGCCGGTCGAGGGCGACGCCACGCGCCGCCTGCCGGGCTTTGCCGCGGGCTTCTTCGCCACCTTTGGCCGCAACAAGCGCAGCATCGCCATCGATCTCAAAAACCCCGATGGCCAGGCCATCGTGCGCCGCCTCGCCGAGAAGGCCGACGTCGTGCTCGAGAACTACGGTCCGGGCACGATCGAGCGGCTGGGTTGCGGCTACGATGAACTGAGTGCGGTCAATCCGCGGCTGATCTATCTCGCGATGAAGGGCTACCTCGCGGGTCCCTACGAGCATCGCGGTGCCCTCGACGAGGTGGTGCAGATGCAGAGCGGGCTTGCCTACATGACCGGGCCGCCGGGCAGGCCGTTGCGCGCCGGCGCGCCGATCATCGACATACTGGGCGGCGTGTTCGGCGTCGTGGCCGTTCTGTCGGCGCTCCGTGAACGCGACCGCACCGGGCGTGGCCAGCGCGTCGGCAGCGCGCTGTTCGAGACTGCCGCCTTCATGATGGGTCCGTTCTGCGTCGGCAGCGCCGTGATCGGAGAGCCGATGCCGCCACTGCCTGCGCGTAAGAACGCCTGGGCCGTCTATGACGTCTTCAACACTGCCGGCAGCGGCATGGTGTTCCTGGGCGTCACGAGCGACCAGCATTGGCAGCGCTTCTGCAAGGAATTCGGCCTGCCCGACCTCGCGACGGATGCCCGCCTGCACAGCAATGCCAGCCGCTGCGAGGAGCGGGATTGGATGCTGCCGCAGCTGCAGCAGCTCATGGCATCACTATCGACGGAAGAGGTCTGCCAGCGCGCCGAAGCGGCGCAAATTCCCTACGCCCGAGTCGGCCACCCCGCCGACCTCGCCCACGACCCGCAGCTTCTGGCCATGGGCGGGCTGATCGACACGGCGCAGTCCGTGCTGGGCGGCGGTGGGCCGACGGTGGCCATTCCTGGCCTGCCGCTGGAGTTCGGTGCCGGCAAGGAGCGGACTGTGCTCAAGCGCCAGCCGCCGGGAATTGGCGAGCACAGCGCGGCGGTGCTGGCCGAGGCGGGCTTCGCCCAGGACGAGATCACCACGCTCATGGCCAAGTCCATTGTGGTAAGTTGTCCGGCATCCCACGCAGCGGCGGCGGAGTGACATGAAGGTCTGCATCGTCGGCGCCGGCGCGGTCGGCGGCCTCATTGGCGCGCGGTTGGCTGCGAACACGGCCGCCGAGGTGAGTGCGCTCGCCCGCGGCGATACGCTCCGGGCATTGAACGCAGAGGGCTGGCGTCTGGAACAGGGCGAAGAGCTCCTGACCTGGCCCACGCGTGCGGCGTCCGATGCCCACGAATTGGGTCCGCAGGATCTTGTGATCGTCGCCGTCAAGGCGCCGGCAATGGCGTCGGTCGCCGCGCAGATTGGCCCGCTGCTCGGTCCCGAGACCATCGTGCTGCCGGCCATGAACGGCGTGCCCTGGTGGTTCGCGCAAGGACTGAAGGGACTGGGAGCGGAACCGCTGCAAAGCGTCGATCCCGGCGGCACCATCGCGAGTGCCATCCCGCTCGGTCATGTCCTTGGCTGTGTCGTGCATCTCAGCGCCGCCACCGCCAAGCCGGGCCTCGTCGTGCACCGCAACGGCCAGGGCCTGATTATCGGCGAGCCCAACGGGGCATCGTCTGCGCGGTTGGTGAAAGTGCACGACCTGCTGACCCAAGCGGGGTTCGAGGTGACGTCGTCGCCGACCATTCGCCGCGACATCTGGTACAAGCTCTGGGGCAATCTCACGATGAACCCCGTATCGGCGCTGACCGGCGCCACCGGCGATCGCATGCTCGACGATCCGCTGGTACGCACTTTCTGCTCCGCCGCGATGCTGGAGGCGTCGGCGATCGGGGCGAGGATCGGCTGCCCTATCGACCAGGACCCGGAGGCCCGCCACGCCGTGACCCGTGAGCTTGGCGCCTTCAAGACCTCGATGCTGATCGACGCCGAACGCGGCAAGCCGATCGAGCTCGACGCTATCGTGACGGCAGTGCATGAGCTCGGGCGACGGACCGGCGTTCCGACACCCTCCATCGACGCCCTCCTGGGGCTCACTCGCCTATTTGCGCGCTCGCACGGGCTGTATGTCTAGTTTTGTGACTCTTAGGGGGCACAGCTGGCGCCGTCTTGCGGCACATTCCGTGTGCCGCTGCCCGGTCCACGATGTGCGCTACGCCGGCAGTTCGTGGCCGCGGCCGATGTTGCGGACGACTTCGCTCAGGTGCGGCTTGGCGTCGATCAGCGCGCGGCGGTAGGCGACGAGGCCGCGCAGCATCGCGCCGTTGCGCTTCAGCAGCTCGTCGGCGAATTCGACCATGCGGGTGTTGGGCCAGCCGTGCTTGCGCATGCCGAGCAGTTTTAGGAACGCCGCTTCCTCCTGCCCCGGCGCATGCTGGGCCATCAGGATGGCGGCGGCCGCCGTCGAGCGCGAGATGCCGGCGTGGCAGTGCACCAGGACGTGGCCCTGCGGATGGGCATGCACCCGTTCGCCGAACTCCAGCACCTTCACGATGTGGGCCGGCGTGCAGGCCTCGAAGCCGGGATATTCGGCCACGACGTCGTCGAAGCGGATCAGCTCGTGGTCGATACCGGCATAGGTGTCGAGGGCGGGCGGGCGCGGCTCGTGGGTGTCGATGATCGACAGCACGTGGCTGACGCCCGCCGAGCAATGTTGCGGCAGCTCGGGAATGCCGCAGATGGTGACTTTGTGGGTGAGGAGGGGCATGGCGCGCCAGTCTACAGCAAGCCGCGCGACATGTGCACGCCGAGCGCCAGCATGCCGGCCAGGAAGATCTTGCGGAAGGTTTCGGGCGAGGCGGCATGGCGCAGCTTCTGGCCGATCCAGACGCCCGCGAAGGTGGGGGCGAGGGCGGCCACGCCGCCGATCGAGTTGGTGAGGGTGAAGACGTTCTGCTGGACCAGCGCCACGGCCAGCGCGCCCATGATGAACAGGAACATGATGCCGAGACCCTGCACGAGCTCGTTCCGCGAGATCTGCAGCGACTGCATGTAGGGCAGGAACGGGACGGCCGCCATGCCGGTGAGGCCGGCGACGGCGCCGCTCGCGAGGCCAATCAGCGGATTGGCCCAGCGCTCGCCGGCGCGCGGCATGACCGGACGCCAGGCGAACAGGGCGAGCGAGGCGTAGAGCACCAGCAGCAGGCCCAGCCAGCCAGTCATGCCCGGCGTGCCGAGCTTGTCGAGGGTCACCGCCACGCCGATCACGCCCACCACGGAGGCCGCGGCCATCGTTCCGAAGCGGCGCAGCAGCGGCGCGAAGCGGCCGCCGTAGAAGGCCTGGAAGACGTTCGTCATCATCGTAGGGATGGTCATGATCGCCAGCGCATCGCCCAGCGGCAAGGCCAGCGTCATCAGGCCGATGGCGATCGGTGGCAGGCCGATGCCGATCGCGCCCTTGGCGATGCCGGCGACGATGAAGGCGCCGGCGATCACCAGCATCTGCAGTTCGGTCAACTCAATACGCCTTTTGCCAGCCGGTCGAAGGCCTCCCAGAACAGGGCGCGGAGGTCGTCGGTTTCCATCATGACCTCGTGCCGCGCACTGCCGATGGTGAAGTGCTCGGCGTGACGCATGCGGGCCACGGTGGGGGCATGGTTGGAAGGATCGATCAGGCGATCCTCGCCCGCCGTGATCAGCAGCAGCGGCAGGTCGATCCGCTCCAGGTAGCCTGGCGCCAGCGCGGCGGTCATCGAGCGGATGGCCTGACGCGACCAGCCGATGGTCGGCCCGCCCAGGGTGAGCCGGGGGTCGGCCGCGAACCATTCCTCCGTGAAGCGATAACGGCGCTCGTCGTGCGTGACAAAATTCGAGGCGAATTCCCGGGCGAGCAGCACGAACGGCCCGGTGCCGAAGAGGTAGCGATCCTCCACCGCCGGCACTTCAGGCATCAGCATCAGAACCGAGCGCAGCATGGCTTCGCGCCGGAGTGCCGTCATCGGCGAGACGAAGACTCCGGCCGACAACGGCCCCGAACCGTTCTCCGCCAGGTGCCGCAGAAGGATATGGGCGCCCATGGAATGACAAAGCGCCAGGACCGGCCGGGGTGCCGCGGGGGACACGACCGTCTCCAGGAACAGTGCGAGGTCGGCCATGTAGGTCGTGAAGTTGTCGATATGACCCTTGCCGCGGTCGGGCAGCGGCCGGTCGGACAGGCCCTGGCCGCGCCAGTCCAAGGCGTAGACGGCAAAGCCGCGGTCCAGCAGCTCGCCCACGATCTCCGTGGCGTATTTCTCGATGAATTCGCCGCGGCCCGTCAGAACGACGACCGTCCCGCGTGGGGTTCCCGGGGCGTCCCATACCGCGTAGCGCAGCCGTGCACCGGCCCCGGCAAGGAAACCGTAACGATCGGCCGGCCGGTATCGGGCCGCCACGTTGGCCGGGACGGACGCCGGGGCGGCCACCGGATCGGCTGGGGGATCTTGTTCATTCATGGGCAGAGCGGTTTTGGCGAAGGCCGCCGGCACTTGCCAGCGGAGATTTGGGCCAGCGGAGATTTGGGCATTTTGGCCTTCTTCGCCTGCAGTCTCTTTACGGTTTCGGGAGGCACGGCTATAGATCGCGCGGTCGCCGCATCGTCTGTGAAGGGTCGCAGACGAGGAAATCGGGCGCAAGGAAGCCTCCAAGAGGTCTGCCGCACTGCGTGGTTATCGGCTCGTCGGTTGAGCTGATCCGGCACGGTCCTTGCGTCGACGGTCAACGTCCGCAGGAGACTTGCGACCGCGATCCCGACGACGGCGCGCACCACCGGCGGTTTGTCGGAGCGATCGTTCAATCTATGATCCGCCAGGGTTTGGTCCTTCTCCTCGTCGTCGCGGCCACGATGGTCGGTTGGCGCCTGCTCGACGCCCAGGTCGAGGCGGCGAACGTCGAAGGCCCTCTGCACGGCGTCACCTATGCTCCGTGGGCCAAGGACCAGGATCCGCTCGAAGCCAAGGCCAGCGGCATCTGGAGCTTTCTGCGCACCGCCTTCAGCGACGCGCCGGCGCCGGTCATCAAGCCGCGCAAGGAACAGATCGAACGCGACTTCGGGATGCTGGGCGGCAAGGTCAAGTACGTGCGTACCTA
The DNA here is from genome assembly GCA_945903635.1 of Rhizobium sp. Q54. Taxonomy (GTDB): domain Bacteria; phylum Pseudomonadota; class Alphaproteobacteria; order Reyranellales; family Reyranellaceae; genus Reyranella. The sequence continues at coordinate 12,788 of CAMDOT010000092.1, forward strand.
CCGCACGACGGACGGCGGCGAGATCATGCCGGAGATCGCGGCGAAAAACGGCCTGAAGCTGGTGCCGGGCGCCTGGATTTATAGCGCCAACGAGGCCAAGCAGCAGTTCGGCCGTGAGGCGAGCGAGGTCAATGCCGAGGAGACCCGGGCCCTGATCCGTATGGCCAACCAGAACCCCAGCGTCGAGCGGGTGCTGGTGGGCAACGAGAACATCCTGCGCTGGGACGGCCAGAAGGACCTGCGCGATCCCAACGCGACCAGCCCGGCCCAGCTCATCCGCGAGATCCGCAACGTCAAGCGCAACGTCAAGGTGCCGGTCAGCACCGCCGAGCCGTGGCACGTCTGGCTGCACTACCCGGAACTCGCCCGCGAGGTCGACTATCTCGCGGTCCACATCCTGCCCTATTGGGACGAGAAGTCGGACGAGACGCCGCTGGAGTATCTCAAGAGCCGGATCGGCATGCTGAAGCAGGCTTATCCGAACAAGAACATCATCGTGACCGAGGTCGGCTGGCCGTCGAACGGCGCCTCGCGCCGCAGCCCGGGCAGCGGTCTCGTCAAATATGCAACGCCGGCCGAGCAGGCCAAGAACATCCGCGATGCGGTGGCGTGGCTGCGGTCGCAGAACATCGAGCACTTCGTCGTCGAGGCGGTCGACCAGCCCTGGAAGTCATACGATCTCGAAGGCAAGGCCGGCGGCTATTGGGGCCTGTGGAACGCCGATCGGCAGCAGAAGTTCGGCTGGACCGGCACCATCGACCGGTTTCCGCAATGGCTGAACTGCGCTGCCTGGTCGGTCGCGGCGGCGTTGCCGCTGATGCTTCTGTTCCTGTGGCGCTGGCGTGGCGTCGGCACGCCGGGCCAGCTCGCCTTCTGCGGCCTGGCGGCTTTGTCGACCAGCGCGGTCGTCTACGGCGGGTCGGTAGCGGCCGGCAGCTACATGGTGATGGCCGAAATCCTGGGTTGGGGCGTGCTCGCCTTCTTCCTGGTGCTGAGCCTCGGCATGGCGCTGATGCAGGCGCTCGAGATGGTCGAGACGATCTGGCGGCGGCGCTGGACGCGCGAGGCGCTGCCCGCCGCCGAGATGATTGCGCGCCAGCCAGCGAACCGCGACTGGCCCAAGGTCTCGCTGCATCTCGCGATCTGCAACGAGCCGCCGTCGATGGTCATGCAGACGCTCGATTCGCTGGCCAAGCTCGACTACCCGAATTTCGAAGTCATCGTCATCGACAACAACACCAAGGATCCTGCGGTGTGGCGCCCGGTGCAGGACTACTGCACGCAGCTCGGCGAGCGGTTCCGCTTCTTCCATTTCGACGTGATGAAAGGCTTCAAGGCCGGCGCGTTGAACTATGTCCTGAGCCAGACCGCGCCCGATGCCAAGATCATCGGCGTCATCGACAGCGACTACGAGGTGCGCTCCGACTGGCTGAAGGCGCTGGTGCCGTACTTCGACGACCGCAAGATCGGCTACGTGCAGGCGCCCCAGGACCATCGCGACTGGACCGGCGATCGCTTCAAGGAAATGCTGAACTGGGAATATGCCGGCTTCTTCGACATCGGCATGTGCCTGCGCAACGAATACGACGCCATTATCCAGCACGGCACGATGACCCTGGTCCGCCGCGACCTGATGGAAGAGATGGGCGGCTGGGCCACCTGGTGCATCACCGAGGACACCGAACTCGGCCTGCGCCTGATGGAGAATGGCTACGGCGCCATGTACAGCCGCGAGCGCTTCGGAAAGGGTCTCACCCCGGATCATTTCTCCGGCTACAAGAAGCAGCGTTTCCGCTGGGCCTACGGCGCCATGCAGATCATGAAGGCGCATGCCGGCAAGATGCTGGGCAGCAGCACCAAGCTCACCTTCTGGCAGAAATACCATTTCGTCTCGGGCTGGGCGCCGTGGTTCGCCGATGCGTTGAACCTGATCTTCACCTGGGCGGGCCTCGCCTGGCTGCTGGCGGTCCTGGTGCCGCCGCTGTTCGGCATCAAGCCGGTCGGCCTGCCGCCGTCCGAGTTCATCTTGCCGACGATCGGCATCTTCGTCTTCAAGCTGCTCTATTCCTTCGGCCTCTATTTCGACCGCGTGAAGTGCACGTTCCGCCAGAGTGTCGGCGCGTCGCTGGCGGGTCTGGCGCTCACCTACACCGTGGGCCGCGCAGTGATCTATGGCCTCGCGACCAGCCGGCTGCCCTTCATGCGCACGCCGAAGATGGACGAGCGTGCGACGCTCGGCATGGCGCTGGGGATGGCGCGGGGCGAGGCGGTGCTGGCCGTCCTGCTGTGGGTCGGCGCGGTGGTCCTGTGGGTGAACAACGGGGTGGTCGATCCGGAGGCGAGGCTTTGGGCGGTGTTCATGGTCGTGCAGTCGTTGCCTTATGCTGCCGCGGTCTACGTGTCCCTGGTCAACGCCCTCGAGCAAATGCGCCATGTGCGCGCCGTGTACGAACCCGCCCCGGCGCCGCATGTCAGCGGCCCGTCAATGCAGCCCGCGCAATAGAGAAAATGGCGCTTTTCCCTGTCGACTCGGCGGCCCTGTCTGCTAGCGTGAAATAATGCCTACGTTCGAGTCACGTCGCGGTCTCGATTCGCGTGCCGGCACCACCCTTTTCCTGAAACGCTGGCTGCGCCGGCCCTTCGCGATGGGGGCGGTGATTCCGAGCGGCCGACTGCTGGCCGAGGCGATGGCGCGCGCGACGGTCCAGGCGCTGGACGGGCGGCCAGGCCACGTCGTCGAACTGGGCGCCGGCACCGGCGAGGTCACCAAGGCGCTGCTGGCCGCCGGCATCGCGCCTGCGCGACTGGCGCTGGTCGAACGCGATCCGGAACTGGCCAGCTTCCTGCGTCGCCACTTCACCGAGCCGAAGATCATCGAGGGCGACGCCGCACGCCTGCCGAAACTGCTGGCCGACAACGGCACCACGCCGATCGCCGCCGTCGTGTCGAGCCTGCCGCTCCTGTCGCTGCCGACGGAGATCGTGAACGGCATCGTGCACGGCGTCTTCGAGGCGCTGCCGCGGGGCGCGGCGCTGGTGCAATTCACCTATGGCCCCACGCCACCGGTTCCGCGCGCTTTGCGTGAGCAATTGCGGCTGGTCGGCGCCCGCGGCCGGCGTATCTGGCGCAACGTGCCGCCGGCGGTCGTCTGGACCTTCAGAAAGCCCTCGGCCGCGTGAAGTCGTTCAGGTTCGACGACACGCTGCGCGCAATGATCACGAAGCATCTCAGCCGCTTCGACCTGCGTCGCAGCGCCGATGCCGGCGCCCTGAAGCATGCCGCCGTGGCTGTCGTCCTTGTTGAAGGCGAGGCCCCGGGAGAGGCGGCCTTCCTGCTCACCAGGCGCACCCCGCGGCTGCGCGCCCATGGCGGGCAGTGGGCATTACCGGGAGGGCGGGTCGATCCCGGCGAGACGCTGGAGCAGGCGGCGTTGCGTGAGCTGCACGAAGAGCTGGGTGTGCTGGCGTCGGTCGACGACGTCCTCGGCACGCTCGACGATTATCCGACTCGCTCGGGCTATCTCATCGCCCCGGTCGTGGTGTGGGCGCCTGGCGTCACGGTGACGCCCAATCCGTCGGAAGTGGCGGCTGCCTATCGCATCGACTGCGCCGAGCTTTTCCGCGAGGGCTCGCCCGAGATCCTGGCGATTGAGGAGTCGGACCGCCCGATCATCCGCCTGCCGCTGCCCGTCGCCACGGTCAACGCACCGACGGCGGCCGTGCTCTATCAGTTTCGTGAGGTGGCGCTGGCCGGACGCGACACCCGCGTCGACCATTTCGAGCAGCCCGTCTTCGCCTGGCGCTGAGAGTCTGACCGGTGGTCGTTGTCTCGAACAGCGGCACCTAGATCCTGATCCACCAGCTCTTCGGGTTCGGGCGCGACACGTGCGTATTCCGGTGATTTGATTCGGAACCACGCGGCATAGAGCGCAGGAAGGAACAGCAGGATCAGCACCGTGCCGACCGCCGTGCCGCCGATCAGCGTATAAGCCATCGATCCCCAAAAGACAGAGTGCGTAAGCGGCATGAAGGCCAGCACGGCGGCAAGTGCGGTCAGGATCACAGGCCTCGTGCGTTGCACCGTGGCTTCGATGACGGCGTGATAGTCGTCGAGGCCTGCAGCACGGTTCTCCTTGATTTGTTCGGTGAGGATCAGGGTATTGCGCATCAGGATGCCGGCCAATCCGATCAGGCCCAGAATGGCGTTGAATCCGAAAGGCTGGTTGAAGGTGAGCAGCATAGGCACGACGCCGACGAGGCCGAGCGGTGCCGTCAGCATGACCATGGCCATCGTCGAGAAGGATCGCACCTGCAGCATGATGACGATCAGCATGGCCGCGATCATGGCCGGGAAGATCTTGCCCAGCGCGGTGTTGGCCTTGGCAGCCTCCTCGATCGATCCACCCATTTCGATGCGATAGCCAGCCGGAAGGGATGCGATCAGCGGCTGAAGGGCCGTCATGATCTCCTTGGAAACCTCTGGGGGCTGGGTCGCCTCATTGATGTCCGCGCGGATCGTGATGACGGGTGTGCGATCGCGGCGCTTCAGGATCGGCTCTTCCAGGCGGATCTCCGAACGGCCGACCTGGTCGAGCGGAACCTGGCGGCCGTCCCGGCTCATCAGTGAGAAATCCGCCAGACGCGCCGGATCCAGGCGCTCGCTCCCGGCGCTGCGCGCCACGATGGGGACATTGCGAATGTCCTCGCGCACCTGCGTGACTGCGATGCCGGTGAGGAGGAACTGAAGCTGCTGGCCCACCTCCGCAGGCGAGAGGCCGATCAAGTTCAGCCGATCCTGGTCCGGGATGAAGCGGACTACCGGCGTGCGATTGCCCCAATCGCGGTTGGCCTGCCGCACATCAGGGACGCCCCGCATGATCTCAAGGGCCTTTTCAGAGATAGCGTACAACTGCGCGGAATCAGGTCCCATGACGCGAAACTCGACCGGAAACGGCGTGTAGGGTCCGAACACAAGCTGAGTGACGCGCACATAGGCCTCAGGTGCGAGCCCCTGTGACACCGCCTCCCGGAGCCGGTGCTTCAACGCCTCGCGCACCTCCGCGTCCGGGGTAAGCACGACGATCTTGGCGAAGGCAGGATCAGGCAGCTCTGGCGCCATCGCGAAGAAGAAGCGGGGAGCGCCCTGACCGATATAGCTCGTGACGATCTCGGCCTCCGGCTGCTGGTTCAGCCAGTGTTCGAGCTTCTCGACTGTAGCAGTCGTCGTCTCAATGCTGGTGCCTTCCGGCAGACGAACCTCCACCAACACTTCGGGGCGGTCGGATGTCGGGAAGAACTGCTGTTTGAGGGCGCCCATGCCGACGCCGGAAAGCGCGAAGGCGACGCCGACGATACCGCAGGTTACGAACTTGTGGCGCACGGCAAAAGCGATGAGCCGTCGCAGGCGCCGATAGTTCGGTGTGCCGTAAATCGCGTGGTGACCGCCCTCGATCGGTTTGATTGCCGGCAGCATCTTGACGCCAAGATAGGGCGTGAACACCACCGCGACGATCCAGGAGACGATGAGGGCGAACCCCACGACCCAGAAGATGTTGCCGGCGTACTCGCCGGCGGTCGAGCGCGCGAAGCCCACCGGCAGGAATCCGGCGATCGTCACCAGCGTTCCGGACAGCATCGGCGCCGCGGTGTGGCTCCACGCATGGGCCGCCGCCTTGATGCGGTCCATGCCCTCTTCCATTTTCACCACCATCACCTCGATGGCGATGATGGCGTCGTCCACGAGAAGCCCAAGCGCCAGGATGAGGGCGCCGAGCGTGATGCGGTCGAAGAACCGGCCGGTTTCCAGCATGATGAGGAACACGACGGCAAGCGTCAGAGGGACGGCAGCCGCCACGACGATGCCGACGCGCCAGCCGAGGCTGAGCAGGCTCACCAGCAGCACCACGCCGAGGGCCATCGCGAATTTCATCATGAATTCGTCAACCGCGGAGGTGATGTTGACTGCCTGATCGGTCACCTTGTCGAGCGTAATCCCGAGTGGCAGTTCCTTTGCGATAGCCGCGGCCCTGTCCTTCAGTGCCTTGCCGAGCGCGAGGCCGTCCCAGCCCTCCTGCATGACCGCCGCGAGCACGATTGTGGGCTCACCCCGGTGTCGGATGATGTAGGTGGGTGGATCCTCGTAGCCGCGGCGGACCTCGGCGATGTCCGAGAGCTTCAGCGTCCGCCCCGCGGCGACGATCGGCGCGTCGGCGATCGCCTGGACACTGTCATAAGCGCCGTCGACCCGGATGAAGACCCGCGGCCCCTTGGTGTCGATCGAGCCCGCCGGTGTGACGATGTTCTGCCGGTGCAAGGCGGCAACAATGTCCTGCACCGACACGCCGAGGGTCGCCAGCTTGGGATAGGAAAACTCGACGAATATCTGCTCGGGACGTTCACCGAGGATGTTGATCTTCTTGACGCCGGCCACGTGCAGGAGGTCCTGGCGGATCACCTCGGCCTGCCTGACCAGCTCACGCATCGGCATGCCGCTGGCCTTGAGTGCATAAAGGGCGAAGCTCACGTCCGAGTATTCGTCGTTGACGAAGGGGCCGAGCACGCCGGACGGCAGGTTGCGCGCTTCGTCCCCGAGCTTCTTCCGCGCCTGGTAGAACTCCTCCTGCACGAGAGATGGTGGTGTGCTGTCCTTCAGCGTGACCATCATAAACGCATAACCCGGCCGTGTGGTCGTCTCTGTCCGGTCGTACCAGGCGAGCTCCTGAAGCCGCTTTTCCAACGGTTCGGCGACGAGGTCCTGCATCTCGCGCGCCGTCGCGCCCGGCCATACCGTCGTGACCGTCAGGGTCTTGATGGTGAAGGCGGGATCCTCCGCCCGTCCGAGCATGAGGAAGGCGTAGGCGCCGGCGGCCGCCAGCAGGAGGATAGAGAACAGGGTGACGGCTCGTTCGCGAACGGCGATCGCGGAAAGATTGAGGCTCATCAGTTGCTCCTGCTTTCAGAGGCAGTCCTGACGCGAGCGCCCTCCTGCAGGAGATGAGCGCCGAGCGAAACAATCGAATCGCCAGAGCTCAGTCCGGAGATCACGGCGGTTTCGCCGCTCATTCGAACAAGCTTGACGGGCCGAAAGCGTACGGTCGAGGTGGCGCGGTCCAGGACCCAAACGCCGGTCTTCTGGCCGTCATCGAGCACGGCTCCCAACGGTACCTGGATTTCCGACTGTCCCGCCTGGCTCGTCAGCCGAATGGTCACCGTCGCACCAAGCGGTGCTGCCGCGGCCTCACCGTCGAGCACGTAACGGGCTTCATAGGTACGGGTCTGAGCATCGGCGGAGTGCGACAGCTGTCGGAGATGTGCACCATAGCGTCGCCCATCGTCACCATACACGCGGGCCTCGGCCACCGAGCCGATCTCCGGCCGGATCGTTTCGGGAAGCGCGACGACCGCTTCGCGGGGGCCGGCGTGGGCAAGCCGAACCACGGTCTGACCCGCGGAGACGACCTGCCCCGGCTCGCCGAGCGTTTCGACCACCGTTCCATCCGCGTCGGCCAACAGGACCGAGTAGGTCGCTTCATTCTCGGCGACCCGTGCGTCTGCTTCGGCGGCGGCCAGTTGCGCCGCGGCCGTATCCAACGCGGCCTTCGCCTGCTCATAGCGCTGTCGGGAGATCCATCCACTGTTTCGCAAACTGGCGTATCGCCGTTCATCCGCGTCCAACTGAACGACGGTTGCGCGTGCCGCGGCGACGGCATTGTTCTTCGCCGTGAGGGCAAGGCGAAGGTCTGTTTCGTCGACTCGCATCAGCGGCTGGCCGGCCTTGACCTGCTGACCGACATTCACAAGCCTTTCCACGATCTTGCCGGCGACGCGGAAACCGAGATTGCTCTGGACCCTCGCTCCTATGGTGCCCGTGAAGCGACGCTCGGATCCGGTCGCCTGCGCTGCCGCCACCACCCTCACGATCGGAGGTTCCTGCCTCGGATCGCTCACGGCAAAGGCTTCCGGCGTACGAAGGGAAAGCGCGACGACTGCGGCCGCCCCCAGCGCCGCGACCAGGAGGCCCCCCATCACAACGGCGGGTCGCTTTTTCATGCCAACGCCTCCTCTGGAATAGATTGCGTTCGAACTCTATATGGTCTATATAGATGTCGATCGCAAGCTAAAAAAGGAGATTGTCGATGCGCGTGAGTCGCAGTCAGGCCGAGGAAAACCGCCAAACCGTGATCAATGTGGCCAGTCGCCTCTTCCGGGAGCACGGCTTTGACGGCATCGGCCTCAAGGATCTCATGAAGGGCGCCGGGCTGACCCAAGGCGCCTTCTACAAGCAGTTCGCATCCAAGGACGACTTGGCGGCGCAAGCGTCCAAGCGGGCATTGGAGAGCGCCTCCGGCAGATGGTCGGCCGCCGCGACAGCGAATCCCAAGGATCCCTTGGGCGCCGTAATGGCGTTCTACCTCAGCATGGAGCATCGCGACGAAATGATGGACGGCTGCCCGATTGCGGCGTTGGGCTCAGATGCCGCCAGACAGGGCACCGACGTGAAAGCGTCATTCGAAGCCGGGATCAAGGCATATCTCGACGTGCTCGGCCGTATGGTTGCCGAGACGGACGGGAAGGAGCCCCAGGGCAAGGCCATGGCCATTCTCGCAACGATGGTTGGCGCGCTGACCCTATCGCGCGTCGTCAACGACCCCAGTCTCGCTCAGGCCTTTCTGGCGACGGCGGTCAAACAGGTTCGCGAGGCCACCTTCACTCGGAAAAATGGCCGGCGCCTTGGCACGAGGTCAAGCAAACCGCGACCGCAATCAAGTGCCGCACGGAATTAAGGAGAGAACAATGAACAGCTTCGCCGGAAAACGGGCGCTGATCACGGGCGCATCGAGTGGCCTCGGTGTTGAATTTGCGGATCTATTGGCGGCGCAGAAAGTCAATCTCGTGTTGGCGGCCCGCCGGCAGGAGCCGATGGAAAAGCTTGCCTCCGATCTTCGCCACAAATACGGCGTCGATGTGCTGGTAGAGGCGATCGATCTCGCCTCGCATGGAGCGCCTGGCCGCCTGAAAAGCAGTCTCGATGCGAGGTCGGTGGTGATCGATATCCTGGTGAACAATGCCGGATACGGCTTGCACGGGGATTTTCGGGAAACGCCGATCGAGCGCACCGTAAACATGATCCAGCTCAACATCACAGCGCTCACGGAGCTGACCCATCTCTTCGGCCGCGACATGGCCACGCGGCGGTCTGGACATATCCTTCTCGTCGCCAGTCTCCTGGCCTTCCAAGCCGTTCCCGGCGACGCGGCCTATGCGGCGACCAAGGCTTATGTGCTCGCCCTTGGCGAGGCCTTGCATGACGAGTTCCGCCCGCATGGCGTGGTTGTGACCAGCCTTTGCCCGGGGCATACCGCGACGGGTTTCGATGCGGCAGCTGGCGCAACCGTTTCGCCCCTGTTGCGTGTCCTCACGATGAACCCGCGTCCGGTCGCCGCAAGCGGTATTCGGGCGCTCTTACAGGGAAAGGCCATGGTGCTCCCGGGCCTGCCGAACAAGATGGCTGCCTTTTCAAACCGTCTGACGCCGCGAGCGATGCAAAGGGCCACGATGAAAAGGATAATGGGGCCCTAGTCCGATACGACTAAGGATGTTGGTCCGGAGGCCATTCTGAACGGCCAACGCAAAATAGCCGCCCGGTAAGAGCGGCTCCTCAGGCTTGCCGAAGAACTGGAAAAGTTCTTCCAATTCAAACGATGCGGCACGTTTCGCTTGGCATCCGCAAGCGGCTATCATCCTGAAGAGCGGCGTGTCGCCTAGAACGTCGCTCGGGAGGCTGCATGGCACTACTCATTGAGCTGCCCCCGGATTTTTTGGACACCGATTTGTCCAACCGGAGGCATTCATGATGAAGTCGAGCATGAACCAAATCGAAACCAACGATGTGAATGATGATCCTGAGGTCAGCAGGGTCGAGCGCAGTTCGTCCAGGCAGTCTCCT
>CAMDOT010000093.1 GCA_945903635.1 Rhizobium sp. Q54
CGTCGAGGGACTCAACAACAAGATCCGCGTCCTGCAGCGACGAGCCTACGGATTGCGTAACGAAGAATATCTCCGTCTCAAGGTCCTCACCTGCATGCTGCCCGCCCTATGATCCCCCAAAATCACCCACTCGATTCCCGGAAGAGCCGAAATACTATCGCGACCTTTATGGTTCGGACGCGTTGGGTTGGCAAAAATCGCAGGAAGCCATCAAGCAGTTCGCCGGTATCGCCCGGCAGATGGGCTCTGCCCTGATCGTGTTCAACATTCCGGAACTACGCGAGTTCAAGCCCTACCCTTTCGCCGACGTGACGGCCAAGGTCCGCGCGGTCGTCGAAGGCGAAGGCGTCACCTTTGTCGATCTTCTGCCTTCGGTCGAAAATCTCGAACCGTCGAGCCTCTGGGTGACGGTGCCCGATCCCCATCCCAACGGCGTGGCCAATGCAGCCTTTGCCCGCCGGATGACCGAAGATATCCTGCCGTTGGTCGATCAGGTGTGCAGCAAGCAAGCCCGGGGCTGCTAGCGCGACTTGCAGTCGAAGGTGATCTCGCGCGGAGCTGCGGCAAACGCGGGATGAACTTCGCCCATGGCAAGCACCGGCTTCGGCCAAACACCGCTCGCCAGCCGCTTCTCGATAACCGGCAGCAATTGCTGAAATGCGATCCAGGCACGAAGCTTTACGCCTGCCTGCGTGTTGTGCGTGGCGTCGGCGAACAGATCGGGATCGTAAGGCATGTAGCGGGCGATATCGACCAACGGGATCCCGCGCTCCCTGGCATATTTGGCGAACACGCGGTTCTCGAACGCCGTGAGGCGCTCGAGGTCGCGATAGCGGAACGGGTAGTGGTTCATGTTCAGATTCTCGAGGATGGGCTTGTGCCGAACGGCATCCAGTTCCAGCCCGTCCTTGGCCAGCCAGTGGAAGGTCCCGAGCGCCAGGTCGCTGTCGACCTTGGCGAGGTCGGCCCGGATCGAATCGAGATTGCCCAGGATGTCATTCAGATTGACCGGCAGATCGGCGCGCGTCAGGTCGGGATCGGATTCGTCCAGTCCCTTCGGCCAGTCGATCTTGTAGTCCGGCTTCGGCCATTCCTTGCCGCCCGTCAGCGACGCAGCCCGTCGCGCAAGCGCCGAATAGGCCGCCATGTCGCGCAACCACCGCTCCATGAGGCCTCCGGGCTCCGGCACACCCTTGGGAACATCCTGGACGACCGTCGACAACTTCAACTGGTTGCCGCCCTCGTAGTAGAAAACGAGATCCGGGCGCATCGGCACCACTTCCTGGCGGACGATGGCAGCGATCTCCGACGAGCCCATGCTCTCGCGGCCGGCGTTCAGGACCTCGAACCTCACATCGAGCTTACGGTCGGCAGCCCAGCGATTGAGCCAGTTGCCGACATAGTCCGGACCGGAAAAAAGAAACCGATGGGTTTCCGCTGTTGTCGAGGCGCCGACGAAGACGATACGCACCGTCTTCTCCGGACGCCGGAACGGAACCGGCGCACCGCGCCAGCCGAACGCATTGGTCACCAGGCGGTCCGGCGTCGTCGCATTGGGCAGGAAGCGGAAGGGCGGCTTGGTCCCGCCGTCCGGCGGGTCGTAGACGAAGAGCTTGCCCGGTGCGTTCTTGAAATAAGGATGCTGGCAAAGGTCGCCGACCACGGCCGAATTCCACGCTTTGAAAAGATCCCATGGCTTGAACGCCATCTCGATACCCTCGCTCGCGAACGAGGTGATCTTGGGAATCTTCCTGTAGAGTTCGAGCCATTCTTGGGGAGGACGGGTGCGATTGGGTAGCGGCGGCGGATCGCCGAAGAACAGTTCGCGCCCAACCCCGGCTGCGCGCGGCACCTCGCCGAGGTGAGCGACGGTGGTGTCGTTCCCTGTCGCGCCGGAATACTGCGGCAAGTCCACGCGGGTCGCCGGGAGTCCGTCGATAAAGCGGACGGCAACCTCGGCTATCACGATACAAATCAGGACTGAGAAGAAGGCCAGAAGGCCGTTTACCAAGTAGCCGCGCATCCTCAAGACCTTGATCTCACCATCCCGACTGCCGCTTTTTGAAATAGCAGCAGCTTTATGACGATCTCAAGGCTCACAGATTATGCAGGTTTGCCGCGAAAACCTGTGCCGACGACATACATTTCCGCCGAATCGGCGCGGCTGGCCTCGGGCTTCACGTGGCGGACCTTGGCGAAGTCCTTCTTCAAGCGGTCGAGCAACGAGCGTTCAGTGCCGCCACGCAGCACCTTGGCAACGAAGGTTCCGCCCGGCTTCAGGACCTGACGGGCAAAGTCATGGGCGGCCTCGGCCAGGCCCATGATGCGCAGATGATCGGTCTGCGGATCGCCCGTCGCCGATGCGGCCATGTCGCTCAGCACGACGTCGGCCGGCCCGGCAAGGAGTTCCGTGAGAACTTTGGGAGCGTCGTCGTCGTAGAAATCTTTGGCCAGCACAGTGGCGCCGGCGACGGGTTCGACCGGCGTTATATCCAGGCCGATGACGACGCCGCCGGCACGCCCGGGCTTCGTCCGTTCGACGGCAACCTGTGTCCACCCTCCGGGCGCGGCGCCGAGATCGACGACCCGCACGCCGGGCTTCAGAAAGTGGAACTGGTCGTCGATCTGCAGCAGCTTGAAGGCGGCACGCGAACGATAGCCGCGCTTCTTGGCTTCGGCGACGTAGGGATCGTTGAGCTGGCGCTGCAGCCAGCGTTGCGACGAAACCGTGCGACCGCGCGCCGTCTTCACACGGACGGTAGCGCGACGCCCGGTCGGCAGGCTTCCCCCGCCTTTCACATCACGTGCCATGAAACTAGCTGCCCTTGCGGCAGAGTGGATCGGCGTCGCGGTCGGCCTGGCGCATCAAGTCCATCAACACTCCCTCGCGCAGTCCCCGGTCCGCGACGCGTACCATCGGCGCCGGCCATTGCCGGCAGACCGCTTCGAGGATCGCCCCGCCCGCCAAGGCGAGGTCGGCGCGGTCGTCGCCGATGCACGGCAGGTGCGTGAGTTCGGCCACCGACAGGTTCGAAAGCTTGTCGCAGATCCGAAGGATCGAGTCGCGGCCAATGCGCGAGCCGTCGACCAAGGTGCGATTGTAGCGCTTGAGGCCGAGATTGTGGGCGCTCACCGTCGTCACCGTTCCCGATGCGCCGACCATCTGGACTTCGCCGCGCGCAAGGGCCGGACCGATGCCGTACTGGGCGCAGAACGGACGCAGATCGGCCTGGATCCGCTCGACCATGTCGTCGTAGCAGGCGCGTGTAACTGCCTGTTCGCGCGGCTGGCTGCCGACGCAGGATTCGGTCAGGGTCACGACTCCCCACGGCACCGAGGTCATACCGATCAGTTCCGTCGCCACGCAGCCCACGCGCCCCTCGCGACGGGTGATGCGGATCCAGCTCACTTCCGTCGAGCCGCCGCCGATATCGATCAGCAGTCCATAGGGGATCTCGGGATCGAGCAGGTCCTCGCAACTGGCCAGCGCAAGCCGCGCCTCCTCGGACGGTGGAATCACATCGAAGCGAAGCCCAGTGCGTTGCTCGACCATTGTCAGGAAATCGTCACCATTGCAGGCACGGCGGCAGGCTTCCGTGGCGATGTGGCGGGCGCGGGTCACGCGATTGCGCCCGATCTTGGCCGCGCAAACGTCGAGCGCGCTCAAGGTGCGCTCTATCGCATCGCCGCACAGCACCCCGCTCAGCGCCACCCCTTCCCCCAGCCTCACCGGCCGGGAATAGGCATCGATCACCTCGAACCCGTCGATCGACGCCCGGGCCACCAGAAGCCGGCAATTGTTGGTGCCGAGATCGATGGCCGCAAAAGTGTGTGCGAAACGACCGCTGTGCCAGCCCCCCTTTGGCGTGGATTCCCCGGCCATTTTCAACTCTTTCTTTGCGCCGATGGTAACCGAGGCCGGGCCCCGAGGCGAGGCCCGCTTGCCAGGTCGGCTTGCTGTCGCAAATCCACCGACCGACCCGCCCCGGGATGGGCCGTATATGGCCGGCGGGTCGAGGAAGACGTCAGGATTCAGTGGTGGAACTCGGTGGAATGGCCCTTTGCGGGCGGGCAGCATGTGGATAAGGCAGCCTCCTGACCATGCGATTTACCAGTCGTTCCAGGAATGGCGTCGCAACAACCAGGACCACGATCGAGAGGAGTACGGTGTATCCGCTGATGCCGTGTGCTGCTTGCCAGCGAAGCACGGGATAGTGGAGGACGTAAAGGGCGTAGCTTCCAGATCCCAAGAAGACGAATACCCCCACGGGACGGCTCGAGATCGCGGCGACATAGCCTGTGTTGGGAATGCGCGATGTAATCATGATGGCCAATACGGCCAGGACAACAACGGCGAGCCCATCCGCGAGACTCCTGAGCGTGTCAGAGCCCACGAGGGAATGCAGCACGTAAAGCGCGACGCAGGCCGCAACAGAGAGGAGAAATAGAAGCCCTTCCTCCGCCAGCTTGCCGCGCGATGCGCCGAAAGCGAAACCAGCCACCCAAAGCGGCCAAAACACGGCATAGATGGCAAGAGGGAAGAAAACCAATTGGCTGATCGCGAGTGCGACGATTGAAACAACCAACGCTCCCAGCAGCAATCCTGGCGCCCGCTTGGATTTCAGATTTGCACTCGACAAGACGGCGAGGCAGAGGACAGGCGTCGCCGCATAATACCAGGCTTCGTACGCAAGACTCCAAAGCGGGCCGTTCCCGGCATAGGGCACGAACCAGCCGCGGCTGAAGACCGTGGGGGTCTGAAGAAAGGCAAGATTCCCGACGAGATTGAGGGGACCAGCTTCATCCGGCGGCCCTCCCGGCACAAATAACGTCCAAGATAAAAATAGGGCGATCCAGTAAAGGGGCAGGATCCGGCGGCAGCGGTGCCATGCGAATATGTACCAGTCGACCTTGCCGCCGCCTCGGGCTTGATCGAGCGCCAGATAGATCGCCCAGCCGGAAAGAAAGAAGAAAAACTGAACCGCTGCATCGTTCAACGACGATACGAACTGGAGGACGTGACCGGTGGAAGCACCTAGCACTTCGCTAACGCGTTCGCCAAAATAAACCATGACGTGATGCTCGAGAACGAGCAGTGCGGCGACGCCCCGCCCGGCGTCCATGAAGCGGATCCGCCCCTTGTGTTCACTCATCGTGTTCGCTCATCGGCAGGCCTTTGCACCAGCAGCGACGGCGACAGCCTCAATGACAGCGGTAAGACGGTAATTGCCCATGGCGTTGAGATGCAGGCCATCTCCGGTGAGTTCCGGCGCCAACTCTCCTTTGCCAAAGAGGGTGGAAAAATCGACAACCCGTACGCTGTCGTCGTTCAATTCAACATGAAGGATTGCCGCCGTCTTGCGCACGGCGGCGTTGTCGGCTGCCTCGGCATTCGAATTTTGCGTGAGAGGCAGCGGCGCCAAAACCACCACTCTTGTACCGGGCACAGCGGCCTGGAAGCGGCGGGCAAGTGCTGCAACCGACTGGGCAACCTCGGCCGGACCATCGCCCCTGCGAAGGTCGTTGATACCAAACATAATGAGAATAACCGCAGGCTTGAGCCTCGCGATCTCGGCGACAAGCTCGGCCGGCACATCGCGGGCTCGCGCGCCCGACACGGCGAAATTGGCAAATGCCGGACACGGCGATCCCACCGCCTTCATTATGCTGTCGCCAATCAGCACAACTGCGCTTTCCTGCCCCAGGAGCCGACCTGCGTGCGATGCAAGAACAAGGCGATGCCAAGGGTCGCCCTTGAGAACCCAGTAAGACAGCAACCCCCAGCCAACTGAGCCCCATATCATAGCGGCGAGCAGTGCGGCTGGCGCTAGCAGCAATCGCATGAATGCTGTTACCATTACGGAAGGTCCGCGGCAAAGCTGGATACCCGCGTGCTACGGCCGTCGCCTAAAGGCCTCCCGGGATGCGCTTGCCAAGGCCCCTCGGCATCGCTAAATCCAGCTGCCGGCACCGTTGGGGGATAGTTTAACGGTAGAACAATCGGCTCTGACCCGGTTAGTCTTGGTTCGAATCCAGGTCCCCCAGCCAGCCGCCGGTGCTGATGCGGCCCTCGCAACGGCTTGCCGCTACAGCCGCCAAAGCGTGACGCCGGCCGGCGTCGTCGGCCGATCCAGCATCGCGGGAATGTCGGCCACGAAGCCGCCATTGGGCTTCAAAAGCGGTCCCACCAGCCCCCACCCTCCCTCACGATAGGCACTGTGGGCGACCGACAGGACGACGGCATCGGCGGGCTGCAGCCTGTCGAGCGCGGTCAGTGTCAGTCCGTATTCACTCTTCAGCATTTCTCCGTCGGCCATCGGGTCGTGCAACTGGACCGTGATGCCGAATTCCTTGAGTTCGTTCGCGATGTCGACGACCCGCGTGTTGCGGATGTCCGGCACATTCTCCTTGAAGGTGACGCCGAGCAAGGTCACGAGAGGCCGGCCATTGCTTGAGTTTCGCATGATGCTGCGGGCCACGCGATTGGCGACGTAGAATCCTATGCTGTCATTCACTCGCCGCCCGGACTGGATCACGTGCGGATGATAGCCGACCGACTCGGCCTTGTGGGCTATGTAGAAAGGATCGACCCCGATGCAGTGGCCGCCGACCAGGCCGGGTCTAAACGGCAGGAAATTCCACTTGGTACCCGCCGCCCGCAGCACATCCTGCGTGTCGATGTCGAGCCGGTCGCAGATCAGGGCGACCTCGTTGATCAGCGCGATATTGACGTCACGTTGGGTATTTTCGAGCACCTTGGCGAATTCCGCGACCCTGATCGAGGGCGCACGATGGGTGCCGGCGCTGACGACGCTGCGATAGGTGCTGTCGACGATATCGAGTGTTTCGGGCGTGTCGGCGGAGACGATCTTCAGGATATTGTCGAAGCGGCGTTCACGGTCGCCGGGATTGATGCGCTCGGGCGAGTAGCCGACATTGAAGTCGGTCTTCCACTTCATCCCGGAGTTCTTCTCGAGCACCGGGATGCAGACATCCTCGGTGACGCCAGGATAGACAGTAGATTCATAGACCACGATGTCGCCGCGCTTGAGTACACCGCCGATCGTGGCCGATGCCCCCTTCAGGGGCTCGAGGTCGGGCGTCTTGCTGGCGTCGATCGGCGTCGGCACGGTGACGATATGGAAGTCGGCGTTACTCAGATCTTCGGGCCTGGAGGTGAAACGAAGCCCCGGGGCGCGTAGCAGTTCGTGCTCGACCTCGCGGGTCCGGTCGTGTCCCCGCGCAAGTTCGGCGATGCGGCGACTATCTATATCAAAGCCCACAACCTCGAAACCGGCTCTGCCGAAGGCTGTTGCAACCGGCAAGCCGACGTAGCCCAAACCCAGGACGGAGATACGGCGACTCATGGGCCGCACATGAGGGTCGGATAATTGCGCGATCAGCATCTACATCCCCTGCCCCTACGCCGGCTTGCCATCATGCAATGCGAGGCCCTGCCGCCCCTTGGGCGTCACGCCGTAGATGCCGCGCTCGACACGCTCGAACCAGCCGTAGACATCCTGCTGCAGGATCTTGGCGGCGTTGGGCACGTCGGCGGCCTTGCGCATGTCGGCGAGCTTCATCGGTCCGCCCTGCGCCAGCAGCGTGACGCAGCGCAGCGCCTCCTGCCGGTAGGCCGTCATCATCGGCACCCGGGTCGAGGAGCCGCCGCGGTTGGGATCGCCGACCCGGCGCGCATGCTCGCCCAGCATGCGGCCGGCCTTGCGCTTGTTCTTGCGCGGCAGGTAAGGCATCGGATCGAGCACCACGTCGCAGCGCTCGCCCATCACGACCATCAGGCCGAGGCCGAGACGGCGGCAGAGCCGCTTCACGCCCTTCATCTGCTTGGGCCAGGCGCCAACGGCGAGATAGACCAGGTCTGTGAGCGCGAGACGATCGACGCCCTGCAGCACCAGCCCCAGTCCGAAGGCGCGCTTCAGTTCGATCACGACCGGCGGCTCGGCGCCGCGCACCGCCACCACGTCGCAGCCGCGCACTTCGCCCTTCACGACGTAGCCCTGTCCTTCCAGCAGCGCCTTGACCGGCGCATAGAGATCACTCTCCAATGGCATCGCCGAACAAAGTATCATGTTCGCCTGTGAGTGAGGAGAAGTGACGGATGGAGATCGCGATCTTCGCGGGCGCGGCGCTCATCGTCGGCGTGTCGATCCAGCTCGTCCGCGCGTGGCTCGCCCGGCGCAACGCGGCGCCGACCGGCATCCACGACCAGTTGATCAAGCAGGCCGAGGCCTACGCCGAGCGCAGTCCGTTCCTCAAGACCGTCTGCAGGCAATACCGGAAGAACGGCCATATCTCGGAGCGCCAGGCCGACGCTGTCGCAACCGCCATCGCCCGCCTCGAAGCCAAATAGTCCTTTCAGACGATCAGTTCACGATGCGGACGTCGTAGCCGAGCGGCGCGCTGTAGCCGCCGGCAGCGGCCTCCCAGCCGCGGGCACGCATGCAGTCCTTGAAGCGGCTGGCGCTCACCGCCGGCATCGCCCGCTCGCGCCCGGCGACATTCTCGGTGACGACACTGGCCGCCATGACGCAATTGTTGCGGTCGTTGACGAACGCCTCGTAGCCCATGCCGAGCTTGCCCCAGCTCAGCGTGAAGAGGTTCTGGTCGGGCGTGGCCGGCGCGCAGGCCGCGGCCAGGACACTCAATACACCGGCCATGATCGCGTTGCGGACTCCACGATCTACCATCTTCATCATCGTCTCTCTCCCGAACTGCACTGGCGGCGGAATGGAGCCTGCGCCCGCCGATCCGTCAAGAGTAGCCCCATCCAGAGCAGCGAAGCGTATTCCGCTCACGTCGATGCGGGAGTAGTGTGCCGCATGCCCGGCCTCGCCTCTCCTCCCGCCTCCAGGATGCGGCGCATCGCCCACATTTTGCTCCATCGCCCCAGCTATCTGCTGGGCCGCTTCGCCACCGTCCGCGATGCCTACTCCGGCCTGCATCGGCTAAAGGACGCCGTTTCCGGCGCCACGCCGCTCAGGATCGGCGACCTCTATCATCCTGCCGACGCGACCATCGAAGTCGCGGCCTCGGGCCATGTCCTTGGCCCCAGCACCGCCGCCGAGCAGGTCGCGGAGATACGGAAGCAGTCCTATTCGCTGGGGCCAAACCTCGACAAGGCGGCGATTGCCGAGTTGCAGCATTGCGCGAAGACGCTGCCGCTTCACTTCAACGAGGCCGATGTCGGAACTTACGAGGCCCTGTCGCAGTCGCCCGAGCGCCGCGGCAACCTTGCCCTGGCGACGATCCGGAACGCGGCCAGCCTTCCGATGATCCGCGCCCTCGCCGGCGACAAGATGCTCCACGAAGCGGCATCGCTGTTCCTCGGCTACCGGCCGACCGAGGTTTCGTGCTGGTTTTTCTGGAGCCTGGCCAATCACCTGTCCGACGACGAGCGGCGCGCCGCCTCCCAGACGATCGACTATCACTACGACGTCGATGGTTTCAATTTCCTCTATGCCAATTTCTATCTCCTCGACACCGACGACATGAACGGCGCGCACGCGCTGATCGCCGGCAGCAGCCGGCACAAGCGCCTGCGCCATCTGCTGGGCAGCGCGCGCCTCGGCGATGCCGAGGCACGGGAAACCTACGGGCCCGGGGCAGAACGCGTGATCGAGGGGCCGGCCGGATCAGGCTTCCTGGAAGACACCTCGTGCTATCATAAGGCCCTGGCGCCCGTGTCCGCCGACCGGCTCATGCTCCAGCTCCGCTATCGATAGGGCGCCCGTGGTGATCCCCGCACTCGGCTTCGGCACGGCCGCCATCATGGGCCGCATCTCGCGCCGCCGCGGCGCGGAGGCGCTGGAGCGCGCACACGCGGCGGGCATCCGGCATTTCGACACCGCAAGGTCCTACGGCTGGGGAGAAGCGGAGAGCGTCGTCGGCGATTTCCTGCGACGCCATGTCCGCGAGGAGATCCGCATCGTCTCCAAGTGCGGCATCGTGCCGGTCCGGCCCTCGCCCTTGCTGAGCATGGCGAAGTCCGCAGCGCGCTGGGCGCTTTCGCTCGCGCCCGGCCTAAAAGCCCAGGTGGCGCGGGCGGCCGGCGCCGGTAATTTCCAGCCGACGCGGACCTACGATCTCGACGTCCTGGCCGGCAGCCTGCAGACGAGCCTGGCCGAACTGGGCGTGGCTTACCTGGACGATCTCCTGCTGCACAACTTCGTGCCCGACGCACCGGGCGTGGAGGAGGTCGGCGAATGGTTCAGGTCGATGAAGCGCGCCGGCACCATCCGGCGGTTCGGCTTCTCGGTCGAAGGCGACCTGCACCAGGGGCTGGAGTTCCTCTCCGCCAGGGACCTGCTGGCGGATTCAATTGTCCAGGTGCCCGTGAGCGACTTGCTTCTAAATCTGCCCGGCGAATGGCGCGGCGTGCGCCTCATCGCCCACTCCCCGTTCTCGTTCCTGCGCCGCCAGGCAGAAGCGAACGGCAATGTCACGACACTGTCCGACCTGTTGCAGGCCTTGGGCGAGGCCTGCACCTGCGAGGCGCTCGTCTGTTCGATGTTCGCCGCCGATCACCTCGCGGCGAACGTCGCGGCATGGCGCGATTGTTCGCCGGGCGACCCTCGCTCAGCGCATCAGGCGCCGTAGACCAACCGCCATCATCTCCAGCCTGGCCGGGAGGTCGTAGGGATACGAGCCCGCACGTTCGATCCATCGACCGGTCGCCAGGCGGGCAAAGCCGAGCAGGCGTTCCCTGACGCGGGTGTACCAGTATTTTAGCCGGCTTCCGTCGCAATACTGGGGCAGGAAATACAGCGGGCCGGCAAGCGTATCGGCGCGATGTTCGCCCGCCCTCCTCACGCCCTGCGCGCCGTGCTCGGGATTGGCTTTGCCGCCATGCTCGCCGTAGTGGGTCGGGGAAATGAACGCCTTGCAGCCCCGCCCCATGGCCGCCCACTGCAGGCCGCCATCGAAGGGAAAGAACTCCCGCGGATCGCGCCCCTCCATGCCGGCCTCGAAGCAATCGCAGAGAAGCTTCGCGACCTGCGGGCTGACGACATAGGCGACCAGCGGTGCGCTGTGGCCGCGAAGATATCGCTCGGGCCCGACCAGGGCGATGATCCTCGGACTGCCCTGATACATGTATCCCCACGCCAGCGGCTCGTCCGATGGCCAGAAGGTCGGAAAGGATCCAAGCCCCTTGCAGGGAACGAAGTCGGCCTCGCAGATCAGCGTAAAGCCCTTGTCTTGCGCGGCCCGCCGCCACGCCGAGAGATGGCTCATGAACGTGCGGACGGTCCTCGAATAGGTCTGCTCCTCCTGCGAGTACGTGGCGCGCAGAACCGTGGGATTGAGCTTTTCCTCTTCGAGCGCCGCAACGAGCGGCGCCACGTCTTCCGTGTAGGCCAGGACATAGGTCTGCCCGACGACTTCTCCCAGAGCAGGATTGTGCGCTTCGAATGCCAGCCGCCTACGCACCGTCACCACCTTCCACGTCCACCGTCCCACGTCCATCGTCGCGAGACACTGCCCGAAGTGCGCTGGGGATGAAAGCGTCACGACGACGGCTCGGGGAAGCGAATGATTCCGACTCTGACGGTTCAATCCACATCGAAAGACACTAGCTTAGGCCGTGTCCCGCAAACGTACCTCTGTCTCGGCTTCGGCCGCCCGCCGCATCGCCCTCGCCGCGCAAGGCTTCGGCACCGCCCGGCCCGATGGCACCGCCAACGCGGGCCACGTCCGGCGCGCGATCGACCGCCTGGGCCTGCTGCAGATCGATTCGGTCAATGTGCTCACGCGCGCGCACTACCTGCCGCTGTTCTCGCGGCTGGGCAATTACGACTCGGACCATCTCGACCGCCTCGCCTGGGGCCGCAAGAGCCAGCGCGGGCTATTCGAGTTCTGGGCGCACGAGGCCTCGCTGCTGCCGGTGGCGAGCCATCCGCTGTGGCGCTGGCGCATGGCGCGCGCGGCGGCGGCCCACGCCGGCGACGTCAAGAACAAGCTGCACGTCTTTCGCCGCGAGAAGGGCGCCTTCATCGACGAGGTGCGGCGCCAGCTCGTCACGCGCGGTCCCCTCGCCGCCTCCGACCTCGAGCAGGGCACCGCCAAGACCGGACCATGGTGGGGCTGGAGCGACGCCAAGTACGCCATGGAATGGCTGTTCTTCGCCGGCGAAGTGACGACGGCGACCAGGCGCGGTGCCTTCGAACGCGTCTACGACCTCACCGAGCGCGTGCTGCCGGCCGCCGTGCGGGCTCTGCCGACGCCGGAACCGGCCGACGCGCGGCGCGAACTCATTCGCATGGCGTCGCGCGCGCTGGGCGTCGCCACGGCGGGTGACTTGCGCGACTACTTCCGCCTGCCCGTCGACGACTTCAAAACGCGTCTCGCCGAACTGGTCGAGGCCGGCGACCTGCATCAGGTCGAGGTCGAGGGCTGGGACAAGCCCGCCTATCTCGATCCCAACGCGCGCCAGCCCCGCACGATCGAGGCACGCGCCCTGCTGGCGCCGTTCGATCCGCTGATCTGGGAGCGCGACCGCGCCGAGCGGATCTTCAATTTCTTCTATCGCATCGAAATCTACACGCCGGTCGCCAAGCGCACGCACGGCTACTACGTGCTGCCCTTCCTGCTCGACGACAAGCTCGTGGCCCGTGTCGACCTGAAGGCCGACCGCGCCAACTCGCGCCTGCTCGCCCACGCGGCCCATCTCGAGCCCGGCAATGACGCGGCGAAAGTCGCCGGTCCGCTCCGTGAAGAACTTCGCCTGATGGCGGACTGGCTGGGGCTGGAAGAAGTGTCGCTGCCGCGCACCGGCGCGCTGGGCAGGCGATGGCGGCAAGGGCACTAAAAGTTTAGTGGTTTTATAGTAGACAACCATAGAGCGCAGACATACGATTTCTTCAATGCCCTCCATGGGCGTGTAGCGTTGTCGAATTCAACAATCGGTACGAAGAAACTGGCGGTATGAAGAGACCGGACGGCGGCGCGGCCACTCGGTCGGCTCCAGGCAGCTCGTGCCGACAATCCATCATATATGGGGGGCGTCTCGCCATGCTGCGTACGACACATTGCCAATTCTGCTCCATCGTACCGCCCTACCTGCTGCTGAAGCTTGCAGAGGAAAGTGCGGATCCGGAAGTTCGCGAGCAGGCGATTGCGACCTTGCAGTTCACGCGCCAAGCCCGAGTACAGCGCGTAGCCATGGCGAGCAATCTCAGCGTCACACCGGCTCCGGCGGCCGCGCCGGCAGTGAAGAAGCGTCGCATCTTCGATTGCGAGAATTCCAACGACCTGCTGCGCACGCACGTACGGAAAGAAGGTGATGCCGAGACGGCAGACATTGCGGTGAATGAGGCCTACGACTACTCGGGCATCACCTGGGATTTTTTCAATATGCTTGCCGGGCGAAACTCCATCGACGGCAATGGCCTGCCGATGACCTCATCGGTTCACTACAGCGCCAACGGCAAGGGCTTCGACAATGCCTTCTGGAACGGCTCCCAGATGATCTACGGCGATGGCGGCAAAATTTTCCACCGCCTGACCCAGAGCCTCGACGTTGTCGCCCACGAACTGACACACGGCATCACCCAATATTCGGCCGGGCTGCCCTACGAGAACCAGTCGGGCGCACTCAACGAGCATTTTTCTGACGTATTCGGCGTCGTGGTACGGCAATGGCACGAGAAAGAAGCCGATCCGAAGACGGCTGGTTGGCTGGTTGGAGAGGGCCTGATGCTCGCCGGTTCGCACTACGCACTCCGGTCCCTGAAAGCGCCCGGCACGGCCTTCCCGGGTGACATCCAGCCGGACCACATGAGCAAGTACAAGAAACTCGCCAACAACGAACTGGAAGACTACGGCGGCGTCCATATCAACTCCGGCATTCCCAATCGCGCCTTCTACCTGGCGGCGGTGGCCCTCGGCGGCCCCTCCTGGGAGACTGCCGCCAATATCTGGTACAAAACGTTGACCCAGCGCCTGAAGGGGACGTCGAGCTTCGAGAAATGCGCCTACGAAACGATCTCCGTCGCGCGCGACTTTTTCGACGATGCCACGGCGGCCAAGGTTGCCAAGGCATGGCTCGATGTCGGGGTCATCTCGGGAACCGAAGGGCCCGTCGCCTCGTTGAGTATGCCTGTAGTCTAGCCGCCTTCGAGTGGCCGAACGGCCGCCTCGCGCCGGACCGCTCTGGGCATTTGACAGACGGTCAAGCGATTCCCATATGCGGAATGTGCGAGAGAAGGAGATTCCATGGCTGTCATTGTGAAGCGCTACGGAGGGCTGCTGCCCATGGCGCCGCCCTCAAACACCTTCGAACTCGAAAACCTCGATGCCCAGACCCGGGACGCCCTGCAGGAATTGATGCAGCGCGGCATGGCAGCCAACACCGGTCCGCGCATGCCCGACAGTTATTCATATGTATTCGAATTGGAAAACGGTGAAGCTGCCGGGCAGGTCACGGTACCTGAATCGCGCGTCCCGGACGCCCTGCGCAAGCTTCTGCCCTAGGCTCTGCACCTCGAACCCGACGACCCCGCCCGACGACCCCGGCGTCGCCGCGCGCCGTGGCGCTGATCAGGCTCGATAGCGCAACGCCTCCACCAGCACGGCAAGGGCCGGCGTGAGTTGCCGGCGGCTCGGGTAGTACAGGTGGTAGCCCGCAAAGGGCGCACACCAGTCTTCCAGCACCCGGACAAGCCGCCCATCGGCGAGATGCGTTTGCACCATGTCCTCCGGCAGGTACGACAGGCCAAATCCGGCCACGGCCGCTTGGAGTCGGAGTCCCATGTTGTTGAAGACCAACTGCCCGTCGACCCGCACCTTGAGCTCTCGCCCGCGCTTCTCGAACTCCCAGGCAAAGATGCTGCCGTAGGTCGGCAGACGGAGATTGATGCATTCGTGCGCGGTGAGGTCCTGCGGCCGCTTCGGGATCGGCCGCCCTGCGAAGTACGACGGTGCACCAATGACGGCCATGGACATGTCCGGGCCGATGGGCACGGCGATCATGTCCCGCGCGACCTGCTCGCCGATGCGAACGCCGGCATCGTAGCGCTCTGCGACGATATCGGTCAGGCCATAGTCGACAACCAACTCCACCTTGATGTCGGGATATTTCGGCAGCAGCGTCACGAGCGCCGGCCAGAGAATCGTTTCGGCCGCGTGCTCGCCCGTCGTGATCCGGATGTTGCCGGCGGGCTTCTCGCGAAGCTCGCTGAGCGCCGCCAGCTCCGCGCCGATCTTGTCCAGCGCCGGGCCGAGCGTGCGGAGCAGCCGCTCACCGGCTTCGGTGGCGGCGACGCTGCGGGTGGTCCGGCTCAGGAGACGGACGCCGAGCCGTTCCTCCAGCCGGCGGATGGTGAAGCTCAGCGCCGATTGGGAGGTCCCGAGCTTTTTCGCAGCCCGCGTAAAACTGCGCTCCTCGGCGACGGCGGCGAAAGCGCTGAGATCGGCCAGCTCCTCACGTTTCATTCATGAATCCGGAGTATAAGTTCATGCACTTCTTAGCATCTAATCGCTAAGCGGTACACGGCCTATGTAGAGCCGATGAAGCTCTTAGCCACCACGCTCGCCGTCTGTTCGTTGGCTTCCGGGGTCGAGGCCCAGCAGCGGGTGGCGCCGCCCGACATGCAGGCGATCACGCCGCCACTCGCGACCTACACCGACGACGTGCTGTTCGGCGACGTCTGGAAGCGCACCGAACTCGGGCCGCGCGACCGCAGCCTGGTCACCGTTGCCGCGCTCATTGCCGGTGGCTACACCCAACAGATGACGGGACATTTCAACCGCGCACTCGAAAACGGCGTGAAGCCGGGCGAGATCGCCGCCGTCATCACACACCTCGCCTTCTATGCCGGCTGGCCACGCGCGGTGTCCGCCATCGGTGTCGCTAAAGAAGTCTTCGAGAAGCGCGGTATCACGACAGACAAGCTTGCGCTTGGCCCCAGCGAACTTCTCGCCGTCGATCAAGCCAGTGACGCGCCACGCGCCGCCGCCGTGGAAGCCCAGATGGGCAGCACGGCGCCGGCGCTCGCCCGCTACACGAACGACGTCCTGTTCGGCGATCTGTGGCGCCGGCCCGACCTCGCGCCGCGCGACCGCAGCCTGGTCACCATCACGGCCCTGATCGCGGTGGGCCAGGTCGATCAGCTCCCCTTCCATCTCGACAAGGGCATGACCAACAGCCTCACCCGGACCGAGGTGTCCGAGACCATCACGCACCTGGCCTTTTACGCCGGCTGGCCGCGCGCGGTGTCCGCAGTGCCGGTGGCCAAGAAGGTGTTCGAAGCGCGCAGCACCATCAAGGGAAGCATGATCCTGGAAATCCTGCGCCAGGGCTCGCAGCCGACCATCAAAGGCTCGCCGGACAATTTCATCGGCTCCGTGTCGGTCGATCAGCGCTTTCAGCGCAGCGATCCGGCGCGCGTCGGCGGCGGCATCGTCACCTTCCAGCCCGGTGCCCGCACCGCCTGGCACACCCATCCGCTGGGCCAGACTCTGATCGTCACTTCCGGCACCGGCTGGGTGCAGCTTGAAGGCGGTCCGGTCGAGGAGATACGCACCGGCGACGTGATCTTTATCCCACCGAGGACGCGCCATTGGCATGGCGCCACCGCCATCACCCCGATGAGCCATGTTGCGATCGCCGAGGCGCTCGACGGCAAGAGCGTCGACTGGATGGAGCAGGTCCAAGGGGAGCAGTACCGGCGCCCGCCGAATTGATCCGCTGTCCGCAAGAAAAGGAGTACGGCATGCAAAATTTCCGCGACCTCGACGTATCCTGGCGCGACCTGACGGTCGGTGCCGCCACCTCCGCGGCGGTAGCAACGGCGCCCTCCCTCGCCCGCGCCCAGCAGGCAGCCACGCCGTTGCCTGCCATGAGGGTTTCCTTCACGGCCAGCGGCAAGGCCCGCGAACTCACGCTCGACAAGCCGCTCAACCGGCTGCCGGACGTGGGATGAGGTAGAGGCCGACAGAGGGAGGTCATGATGCCGAGATCGGTGTTTCTCACCCTGATCCTCGCAACGATACTGGGCATCCCCGTTGCCGACATTCGTGCGCAGGTAAGCAACCCGGCCGCTCCTGCAACGCGGGATGCTACTCATCAACGGGCAAGCACGATGAAGATTCGCATGACGGTCGAGGACAAGATCCTGACGGCCACCCTCGAGGACAATCCGACCTCCAAGGATTTTGTTTCGCTGCTCCCGATCACGCTGACGCTGAAAGACTACGCGGCGACGGAAAAGATTGGCGATCTGCCAAGAAGATTGTCCATTGAAGGCACCCCGGCAGGAAGTGATCCTTCAATTGGTGACATCACCTACTATTCGCCCTGGGGTAACCTGGCGATCTTCTACCGGGACGCCGGTTATGACAGCGGGCTTATCAAATTGGGAGCCATTGAGTCCGGCATCGAGGCGTTGAACCGGCCTGGATCGTTCGAAGTCACAATCGATTTGGTCGGGAAGTGAGAATGGAGAAGACAGGTACTTGCAGGAAGACCTGCATCATCAACAATTGCGGCGGCGCCTTGAGGTCTGCCATCTGATGCGTGTTGAAGCCCATGAATCATCGGCAGTCGAGACGGCCCTGCTTGACGCCGAGCGCAAGGGCTTCCGCTTGGCCGTGCTCGGCCGCACGTGTGCCCTCGTGCCGATCGCGCTGTTCTACCTCGTGGCCTACGGCTATCCGAACAATGTCTACGTGGCCGGGCTGATCCTGGCGACGGCGACGGTCGGTATTGCGCCGCTCGCGCTCGTCGGCGGCCGCCTCGAACGTGGTGGCCGCTACGCTTTGTTCGCCGTCGATATGGCGTCAATCAGCATCATGCTCGCCGTCGCACCGATCAGCAGTGGCGGCGACATCCCGCAGAACCTCGTCTTCTTCACCACCCGCCACTACTACTACTACATCGTGCTGGCGGTCTCGGTGCTGACGCTGTCGCCGGCACTCGTGCTGTGGACCGGCTTTTGCGCCATGGCGGGGCTTGGCGGCGCCACAGCCTGGATAGCGGCCGGCATGGAGAGCTTCGTGAGCTTCGGAGACCTGCCGGCAGGACCATCGCGCGAGGCCTTTTTGGCGGTAGTGCTCGATCCGAACTTCCTCGGCATTCCCACCCGCATGGGTGAAGCCCTCGTGATCGCGGTCTCGACCGGCATTGCCGCCCTCGCGGTCCATCGCGCGCGTAACATGGTCCGTGCCCACGCCGCGGTCGAGGAGAAGCGAAACCGCATACAGCGGCTGTTTGGCCGCTACGTGCCGGAGCAGGTGGCCGAACGGCTCATGGACGGCGAGCAACTGGCGCCGCAATTGCGCGAGGCGACGGTTCTGTTTGCCGACATCGAAGGCTTCACAAGTCTTTCAGAGCACCTGCCGCCGCGCCAGGTGATCCAGTTGCTCGACAGCTTCTTCAGTGCGGCGACGACGATCGTCGACGAGCAGGGTGGCGTGGTCGTGAATCATGTCGGCGACGCGATCATCGCCGCTTTCAACGCGCCGCTCCCGGTCGAGGGCTATCCGGCGCGGGCGGTGAATGCAGCCCGCGCCCTACAGGCGCTCGTCGGCGCGCGCGACTTCGAGGGCCACCGGCTCCGCGTGCGGATCGGCATCGCCACGGGACCGGTCGCGGCCGGCACGGTCGGCGGGACAACGCGTCAGACCTATACGATCTACGGCGACACCGTGAACCCGGCGCAGCGCCTGGAACGGCTGAACAAGGAACTCGAGACGGACTGTCTGATCTGCGGCAGAACCTTCAACGAGGCGTCATCGGTTTGCGCCGACGCGGTGGCGGTGGGCGCGACGCAGGTCCGTGGACGCGACGCCGCCATCGAAGTTTTCTCTCTGGGCGGGAGATAGAATTGCCGAGCGGCCGACCTTCCACAGTCTCAGCGCTGGCGGGAATGGCCCCGCACATAATCCACGAAGGCCTTCAGCTTGGGAGGCTGCTGCCGCCGGCTGGGGTAGTACAGATAGAACCCCGGATACGTCGGCGAGAAGCTGGTCAGGACGCGCTTCAACCTCTTGGCCCGGATGTGGGGAAGCACGAGCTGCTCGAATGTGTATGCCAGTCCGATCCCCTCCAGGGCGGCCTCGATCGAGAACATCGAATCGCTGATCGTGAGATTGCCGCTGAGTTCGTACTCGACGTCTCGGCCGTCGACCTCGAGTTCCCATTTGTAGATCGCGCCGCTACCGGAGAACCTGAAACGCACGCAATTGTGCCGCACCAGGTCGGAGGGATGCCGGGGAACGGGGTAGCGCTCGAAGTAGTCGGGCGACCCGACGACGGCCACGGCAAGCGGGCCACCGAGAGGCACGGCAACCATGTCCTTCTGGACGCTCTCGCCAATGCGAACGCCGGCGTCGAACCCTCTTTCGACGATGTCGACATATCCTTCATCATTCGTCAGTTCGACTTCAACACCCGGGTAGGCCTTCAGGAATCCGGCCAGCAGCGGCTGCAGGACCATCGCGATCGAGATTCGTGCCGCGTTGAGGCGCAGCACGCCCGACGGCCGGCCCTGGAGCGCATGAAGTTGCTCCCCGGCGTCCAGCACCTCACTGAGCGCCGGTCCGATCCGCGACAGGTAGGCCTCGCCGGCTTCGGTGAGGCTGAGGCTGCGGGTGGTCCGGTTCAGGAGCCTGATCCCGAGCCGGGCTTCCAGATGGCGCACCGCCTGGCTGATCGCCGAGGGCGAGACGCCGAGCGCTGCCGCGGCGGCGGTGAACCCGCGGTGCTCCGCGACCTTCCAGAAGGCGAGCAGGCCATCGAGCTGATTGAGTCTCATACTTTGAATAATATCTTCATAAGGTATTCAGCGTTAGGGCATTTTTCTTCTAAATCCACCCCCGTAGGGTGATCGGCATTCCAGAAAGGACCCACCAACCATGAGCGCGCTCAACATCAACGGCCGCGACCATACGGTCGATACCGATCCCGGCACCCCCATCCTTTGGGTCCTGCGCGACACGCTGGGCATGAGCGGCACCAAGTTCGGGTGCGGCGCCGCGCAGTGTGGCGCCTGCACCGTCCATCTCGACGGCGAAGCCATCCGCTCCTGCGTCACGCCCCTCTCCGCCGCCGAAGGCAGGAAGATCACCACCATCGAAGCCGCGACCGATGGCACCGACCGCGTCGGCGCCGCCGTGCACGCGGCATGGATCAAGAACGACGTCGCGCAATGCGGCTACTGCCAGAGCGGCCAGATCATGAGCGCGACCGCTTTCCTGAAGTCGCTGCCTCGCGGCAAGCAGCCGGCTGCCGCCGAGATCGACTCGGCCATGGAAGGCAACATCTGCCGCTGCGGCACCTACGCCCGCATTCGCGCCGCCGTGGCCGATGCCGCCCGCGCCCTCGCCTGAAGGAGCCGCCGCCATGATGCCCGACCTTGACCGCCTCGAATTGCCGCGCGCCCTGCAACATCTGCTGGCCCGCGACCGAATCGGAGAATCCGTCCCGCTGGCGCGCCGCAGCTTCCTGAAGCTGGCCGGTGCCGGCGGCCTGGCGCTCGGCGCCTTTCCGCACCTGGTCGCGGCGCAGTCCGCCAGCGCCTTGAAGCCGACGCAACAGCCCTCGGCCTTCGTGCAGATCACGCCCAATGGCGAGGTCACGGTGGCCATCAACCGGCTGGAGTTCGGCCAGGGTGTGCAGACCGGCTTGCCGATGATCCTTGCCGAGGAACTCGACGCGGACTGGAGCCTGGTGCGCAGCCGGCACGGTTCGAACGACCCCGCCTACGTCGACCCGCTGTTCGGCATTCATCTCACCGGCGGTTCGAATTCGATCAAGAACAGTTTTACGCAGTACCGCGAGCTCGGCGCGCGCGCCCGCGCCATGCTGCTGGCCGCCGCCGCGGCGCGCTGGAAGATCGACGTCGCCACCCTGCGCACGGAGGCCGGCACGGTGCTGGGCCCCGGGGACCGCAAGGCCGGCTATGGCGAACTGGCCGAAGCCGCGATGGCCTTGCCGGTACCGGAGAAGGTCACGCTGAAGGATCCCAAGGACTTTCGCATCATCGGCCGCCCCACCGCGCGCCTCGACGCTCGCGCCAAGAGCAGCGGGCGCCAGGACTTCGGCATCGACATCCGCCTGCCCGGGCAGCTCACGGCCGTGGTGGCCCGTCCACCGGTGTTCGGTGCCCGCCTCGCCTCGGTCGACGATAGCGCAGCGCGCGCCCTGAAAGGCGTGAAGGCCGTGCTGCGCGTGCCGCTCGATCGTGGCGCCGAAGGCGTGGCCGTGGTCGCCGACGGCTATTGGCCGGCCCTTCAGGGCCGCGAGGCGCTGAAGCTGCAGTGGGACACGTCGGCCGTCGAGAAGGTCGACAGCGAAAAGCAGCTGGCCCAGTACCGCGAACTGGCCGGACGCCCTGGCCCGCGCAAGCTCGACGCCGACATGGCGCCACTCGCCACCGCGCCCCGGAAACTGGAAGCCGAGTTCGTCTTCCCTTATCTGGCTCACGCGGCGATGGAGCCGTTGAACTGTACCGTCGCCCTCACCGATGGGCGCGCCGAAGTATGGACCGGCTCCCAGTGCCCCGGTCTGGACGCCGCCGCTATCGCGCGCGTGCTGGGTCTCGAACCCGCGCAGGTGAAGGTGCATGTGCAGATGGCGGGCGGCGGCTTTGGCCGGCGCTTCGCGGCCACGAGCGACTTCGTGGTCGAAGCCTGCGAGATCGCCAAGGCCGCGCGTGCCGCCGGCCTCGGCGTGCCGGTGCGGACGCTGTGGAGTCGCGAGGACGACATGCGGGGCGGCTACTATCGCCCGATGCACCTGCACCGCGCACGCATCGGCTTCGACGAGCGCGGCAAGGTGCTGGCCTGGGACCATGTCATCGTCGGCCAGTCCATCACCACGGGCACCGTGTTCGGCGAATTCCAGGTGAAGAACGGGATCGACGCCACGGCGACAGAGGGCATGCGGGAGCCTTACGCAGTGCCGATGCGGCTCACCGTGCATCACCCCGTACTCAACGTGCCGGTGCTGTGGTGGCGCAGCGTCGGCTCCACCCACACCGCCTTCGTGATGGAGACCTTGATCGACGAGATCGCGCGCGCCGTGAACCAGGATCCCGTGGCCTACCGGATGGGGTTGTTCGGCGACAGGCACCCGCGCCACCGCGCGGCGTTGCAGCTCGCGGTCGACAGGAGCGGCTACGGCAAGACACCGTTGCCAACCGGCCGCGCCTGGGGCGTGGCGGTGCACGAGTCCTTCAAGAGCGTCGTGGCCTACGTGGTGGAAGCATCGGTGAAGGACGGCCAGCCGGTGCTACATCGTGTAACCGCCGGCGTGCACTGCAATCTCGCGGTCAATCCGCGCAGTGTGGAAGCGCAGGTGCAGGGCGCCGCGGTGATGGGCCTGTCGATGTGCCTGCCGGGTTCGGCCATCACACTCAAAGACGGTGTCGTCGAGCAGAGCAACTTTAGCGACTTCACCGTGGCCCGCATCACCGACATGCCGGCTTTCGAGGTCCACATCGTGCCCAGCGCCGATGCACCTACCGGCATGGGTGAGCCAGGCCTGCCGCCGCTTGCCCCCGCGTTCGCCAACGCCATCGCGCGCTTGACCGGAAAGCCGCTGCGCCAACTGCCCTTCAGTCTGGCCTAAGCCGACGCTATCAAGGTCTTCGCTCTTG
>CAMDOT010000094.1 GCA_945903635.1 Rhizobium sp. Q54
CCGACAGACGACGCTGCCGCTTCACTGTTTTGCCCATCCCTCACTGTGCCAAATTACTGCGAGCCTCAAAGCACAGAAAGACCGCTATCCACAAGCTTTTCGCGCGCTATGATCTCCCCAATCACCCACTCGATTCCCGGAAGACCCAAAACTTTTTTCGCCACAAAGCTCAGCCTTGGTCCGATGCTTAGTCGACAAACGATCAGACAGGCCTTGCGTCACGTGTTCGCGACGTAGGTCCGCTCCTCCACCGCCAGGCGGCCCTCTTCGATCGCGTGGCAAGCCACGGTGCCACCTTCGATCGCGATCGGCATCGGCCGCTCCGCCTTGCAGCGGTCGTTGGCGAACGGGCAGCGCGGATGGAAGGTGCAGCCCGACGGCGGGTTGATCGGGCTCGGCACTTCGCCGCCGACAGGCGCGCGCTGGCGGCCGGTCATGTCGAGGTCGGGGATCGTGTCGAGCAGCATCCGCGTATAGGGATGCTTGGGTCGCGTGAAGAGAGTCTCCGTAGGCGCTACTTCGACCAGGCGGCCGAGGTACATCACGCCGACGCGCGTCGAGATGTGATAGACGACCGCAAGGTTGTGCGAGATGAACAGATAGGTGAGCCCGAAGCGGCGCTGCAGGTCGACCATCAGGTTCAGGATCTGCGCCTGCACCGAGACGTCGAGCGCCGAGGTCGGCTCGTCGCACACCAGGAATTCCGGCTGGCTGGCGAGCGCGCGGGCGATCGAGACGCGCTGGCGCTGGCCGCCCGAGAACTCGTGCGGGAACTTGCGGCCGTCGGCCGGCGTCAGCTTGACCTGCCGCAGCAGATCCTCGACGCGCTTCTGCAGGTCGGCCTTGTCCGTGGACAGGCCGAAGGCGCGGATCGGCTCGGCGATGATGTCGAACACGCGCCAGCGCGGATTGAGGCTGGCGTACGGGTCCTGGAAGATCATCTGCATGCGCCGGCGAAGGGCGGCCATGTCGGCCCGGCTGTGGCGGCCGGCCATGTCGTTGCCGTCGAACTCGATCGTGCCGGCGGTCGGCGGATAGAGCCCGACCACCAGCCGCGCCACCGTCGACTTGCCGCAACCCGACTCGCCCACCAGCGAGAAGGTCTCGCCCTTGGCGATCTCGATGTCGATGCCATCGACCGCCTGGACGATCTGGCGCGGCCGGCTCTCGATCATGCGCACCAGCCACGGCGCCGAGACGTCGAAGTAGCGTTTCAGGCCGGAGAGGCGGACAAACTGGCCGGTGCTGCCGTCAGGCATCGACCGTCTCCTTCAGGATCGGCGCGCCGACGCCGCCGCGATCGTGCAGCCAGCAGGACGCGCGGCTGGTGCCGGCGGGCATCAGGCTCGGCCGCTCGACCAGGCAACGCGCGCCGCGCTCGGTGCAGCGTGGGTTGAAGGCGCAGCCCTTGGGGATCTCGGTCAGCCGCGGCATGGCACCGTCGATCTGGGTCAGCCGCTCGGTCCGGACACCGAGGCTCGGGATCGAGCCCATCAGGCCCTTGGTGTAGGGGTGCTTGGCGTGCTTGACCACGTCGCGCACCGGCCCGATCTCGGCAATGCGGCCGGCATACATGACGGCCACACGATCGGCCGTCTCGGCGATCACGCCCATGTCGTGCGTCACCAGCATCACCGCCGTGCCGTGCTCGCGGCAGAGCTTCTTCAGGAGCGCGATGATCTGCGCCTGGATCGACACGTCGAGCGCCGTCGTGGGCTCGTCGGCCACGATCAGGCGCGGCCCGGCGCAAAGCGCCAGCGCAATCACCACCCTCTGACGCATGCCGCCCGAGAACTGGTGCGGATAGTGATCGATGCGGGTCTCGGCGCCCGGAATGCCGACCTCCTTCAGGAGATCGAGCGCCCGCGTCCTTGCCTCGGCAGCCGACAGCGGCAGGTGCGTCTGGATGGTCTCGACGAGCTGGCGGCCGACCGAATAGAGCGGGTTGAGGCTGGTGAGCGGGTCCTGGAAGATGGCGCCGATGCGGGCGCCGCGGATCTTGCGCATCTCCTCGTAGGGCAGGTTGTCGATGCGCCGCCCCTCGAGGCGGATCTCGCCGCCGGCGACGCGGCCCGGCGGTTCGAGCAGGCCGATGATGGCGTTGCCGGTCAGCGACTTGCCGGCGCCCGATTCGCCCACCACGCCCAGAACCTCGCCCGGTGCGATGTCGAACGAGACGTCGTCGACCGCGAGCAGCGTGCCGCGGCGGGTCGGGAACTCGACCCGGAGGTTCTTGACCTCAAGCAGTGGCGGATTGTTGGAGATCACGGCCATCTGCGCACCTGTGTCGCCCAACACACCGGTGTCATCCCGAGCGGAGCGAGGGACCCTTCCTGATCCCCTAAAGATCCCTCGGCCTTCGGCCTCGGGATGACAACTCTGTCGTTACTACCGTCGTGCGTCATCGCGATCATCGCAATTTCGGATTGAGGGCATCGCGCAGCCAGTCGCCCAGCAGGTTCACCGCCAGCACGAGGGCGGCAAGCGTGATGCCCGGGAAAACCGTGATCCACCAGTCGCCGGACTGCAGCACCTCGTTGCCGAGGCGGATCAGCGTGCCGAGCGACGGCTCGGTCGACGGCAGGCCGACGCCGAGGAACGACAGCGTGGCCTCGGTGATGATGGCGAGGCCGAGATTGAGGGTGGCGATCACCAGTACCGGGCCGGTGACATTGGGCAGGACGTGACGGACCATGATGAGCAGCGGCGACAGGCCGATCACCCGAGCTGCCTGAACGTATTCCTTGTTCTTCTCGACCATCACCGAGCCGCGCACGGTCCGGGCATAGCTGACCCAGAAGGAAAGCCCGATAGCGCCGACGACGACGAAGATCGCGATTTCGTCGTGGCGCTTCACCGAGATGATACCGCGTACGACACCGTCAATCAGCAGCGCCACCAGAATGGCCGGGAAGGTAAGCTGAACGTCGGCAATGCGCATAATCAGCGCATCTACCGTTCCACCGAAATATCCGCTGACCAGACCAAGGGCGATACCGAGCACCATTGCGACGGCCACGGCCGCGAGGCTCACCGCCAATGACAGGCGCGTGCCATACATGATCGACGACAGCACGTCCCGGCCCTGGTCGTCGGTGCCCAACGGAAAAGCCCAGTCACCGTCGGGTGAGATCAGCACCGGTGGCTTCAACCCGTCGCTCAGGCTGAGCGTGGCCGGATCGAACGGCGTATGCGGCGCGAGCAGGGGCGACAGGAACGCAATCGCCACGATCAGGAAAGTGGCGACGGCCGCAGCCACGGTCATCGGCGAAGACTTGAAGCTCCACCAGACGTCGCTGTCGGCCGCGCGATGCAGCCAGCCGGAAAGGGCAGACCGCGCCACCATCTCAGTGTCCCGCCACGCGCGCCGTGCCGCCCTGGCTGCGCAGGCGCGGATCGACGACAAAATAGAGAAGATCGACGATGAGATTGACCAGCACGAAGAAGAGCCCGATCAGCATCAGGTAGGCCGCCATCACCGGGATATCGGAGAACTGCACCGACTGGATGAAGAGCTGTCCGACGCCTGGCCAGGCGAACACTGTCTCGGTCACAACCGCGAAGGCAATCAGGCTGCCAAGCTGCAGGCCGGCAACGGTGATGACCGGCACCAGTGTGTTCTTGAGCGCATGGCCGAAGTTGATCGCCCGATTGGTGAGCCCGCGGGCGCGCGCGAACTTGATGTAGTCGGTCCGCATCACCTCCAGCATCTCCGAACGTACCAGACGCATGATGAGGGTGAGCTGGAACACGCCGAGGGTGATGGCCGGCAGGATCAGCGCCTTGAGGCCGGACCAGGTCAAGAAATTGGTCGTCCACCAGCCGATCTGCACGGTCTGACCGCGGCCGAAGGACGGCAGCCAGTGCAGCATCACGGCGAACACCAGGATCAGCAGGATGCCGATCAGGAAGGGCGGCAACGAGATACCGATGAGCGACACCGCCTGCAGCGACCGGCTCGACCAGTGCTTGGGATACAGGCCGGTATAGACACCCATCGGCACACCGACGAGGAGCACGAACATGGCGGCGCAGAACGAAAGCTCGAGTGTGGCCGGCACCCTCTCCAGGATCAGCCGGCCGACCGGCTCCGAAGTCCGGTACGAGAGTCCGAACTTGCCCCGCATGGCGTTGCCGATGAAGTTGAGGAATTGTATCGGCGCCGGGTCGTTCAGTCCCAGCTTCGTGCGCAACTCGGCACGCTCCTCCATCGACGTGTCCTGGCCGACCATGGCGTTGATCGGATCGCCGACGTAGCGGAACAGGGAAAACGCAACCACGCCAACCGCCAGAAGCACGGCGATCGATTGCATGATTCGTCTCAGGATAAAGGCAAGCATCGGATGATTATTGGGCCCGTGGCAGGCCTAGCAGGATTGACGCCAGAACGGAACCGGCCCCGGCTGCATCAGAGTGCCGCCGGGGCCGATCGTCGAGATACTCAGTTCAACTACTTCACCTGCACGAAGCGCAGCGGGAAGCTGTTGTCGGCAAGCTGGACCAGATCGATGTTCTTGCGCGCCGCCCAGACGACCGCCTGCTGATGCAGGGGAATATAGGCGAAGTCATCGACATAGAGCTTGGTGGCTTCCTTGATCATGGCGTCGCGCTTGGCCTTGTCGGTCTCCTGCTCCATGGCGTCGGCCAGCTTGTCGATCGCCGGGTTCGAGTAGCCACCGGCGTTGAACTGGCCCTTCTTGGTCGCCCCGTTCGGGGTCTGGATCAGCGCCTCGAAGACGTTGTGCACGTCATAGGTCTGCGCCGGCGACCAGCCCAGCATGTAGAAGCTGGTCTCGCCCGGCTTGAGGTCGGCTTTGCGCAGGATCTTGGCGAAGTAAAGGTTGCGGGTCTGCGCCCGCAGATTCACCTTCACGCCGATCTTGGCCAGCATCGCCACGACGGCCTGGCAGATCTTCTCGTCGTTGACATAGCGGTCGTTGGGGCAATCCATCCCGGTCTCGAAGCCGTTGGGATAGCCCGCGTCGGCCAGCATCTTCTTGGCCTCTTCCGGCTTCAGCAGCGCCGGACGCTTGTCGAGGTCCTTCATGTACCCGTTGATGCCCGGCGCCACCATCAGCGTGGTCGGGAACGACTGGCCGCGCATCACGGTGCGCTTGATCGCATCGACGTCGATCGAGCGGTGGATGGCCTCGCGGACCTTCTTGTCCTTGAACGGGTTCTTGCCCTTGACGTTCGACTCGAGCAGCTCGGGCCGCTCCTGGTCGAAGCCGAGGAAGACGACGCGCGTCTCGGGGCCTTCCAGCACCTTGACGTTGGCGTCCTTCTTCAGCGTCTCGGTGTCGGCCGGCGGGACCTCGTAGGTCATGTCGATGTCGCCTGCCTTGAGCGCGGCGACTCGGGTCGCCGGGTTGGCCACCGGCGTGAAAATGACCTCGGTCAGATTGTGCGTGGGCTTGTCCCACCAGTTGGGATTGTTGACGAGGATCGTCTTCTCGCCGGCCTTGCGCTCCTTGAGGATGAACGGCCCGGTGCCCATGGCGTTGCGGGTGGCGAAATTCTCCTCGTTCTTGGTCATGTCGGCAGAGTTGAGCGCGTTGTTCTTCTCGGCCCACGCCTTGGACATCATGCCGATCGCCGCCCATTTGTCGGCGAGCAGCGGATCGGGATATTTCGTCGTCACCTCGACGCGCAGGTCGCCGGCCTTCTTGATCTCTTTTACCGAGACGAAGTTGCTGCCCATGTTCGAGCCGGGACCGTTGGCGCGATTGAGCGAGAACACGACATCGTCGGCGGTGAACGGAGTGCCGTCGTGGAACTTCACACCCGGGCGGATGTCGAAGAACCAGGTCGTCGGGTCGGTCTGGCCCCACTTGGTCGCCAGCGCCGGCTCGAGCTTCAGATCCTTGTCGCGGCGGATCAGCGGCTCGTAGATGTTCGAATTGAAGGTCAGGAGGAATGTCTCCTGACGTGCATAGGGATCCATCGAGCTCACGTCGCCCGAATTGGCCCATTTGAACGTCTTGGCTTCCACCGCGGTCGCGGTCGAAAGGCCCGCGCAGACGATAGCCGTCAGCGCCAACGAATGCCTGAAACTAAAGTTCATCCTGTACCCCTTCATGCGCGCCCCACGCGAGCCGCTAGCGTGACGGCCTCCCCGACTGCCGAGCTATGCGCGGGCGCATATCTTTCCACGTTGCACCGGCTATGCGAGCCCGTCAATTGCACAAAAATTTTGCATGCTCACAGAGATTGGACATAGGCCTGAGGCCGGTTAGTGTAGCGTTCCTATAGTTTTTTTGATGGGTGCGGCCATGAACGACGTCTCTCGCAGCTTCCGCGGCAATTCCAACGCCGCGCGTGATATTGCCCACCACCTGCATCCCTATACGAACTTCAAGAAGCACGAGGCCAGCGGCCCGCTCACCATCGTGCGCGGGCGCGGCGTCTACGTCATGGACGACGACGGCAAGGAATACATCGAGGGAATGGCCGGCCTGTGGTCGGCGGCCCTGGGCTTCAGCAACGAGCGCCTGGCGACGGTGGCTTACGAGCAGATGAAGCAGCTGCCGTTTTACCACGCCTTCAACCAGCGCAGCCACGAGCCCGCCATCGACCTCGCCGAGAAGCTGAAATCGATGGCGCCAGTAGAGATGTCGAAGGTGTTCTTCGCCAACTCCGGCTCCGAGGCCAACGACACCGTCGTCAAGATGGTGTGGTACATGAACAATGCGCTGGGCCGCCCGCTCAAGAAGAAGATCGTCTCGCGCATCAAGGGCTACCACGGCGTCACCGTGGCGGCGGCCAGCCTGACCGGCCTGCCCAACAACCACCGTTCCTTCGACCTGCCGATCGGCGGCATCCTGCACACGAGCTGCCCGCACTTCTATCGCTTCGGCACGGCCGGTGAGACCGAGGAGCAGTTCGCCACGCGCTGCGCCGAGGAGCTGGAGCAGCTCATCATCAAGGAAGGCGGCGCCGAGCAGGTCGCGGCGATGATTGCCGAGCCGGTGATGGGCGCCGGCGGCGTGATCGTGCCGCCCAAGGGCTACTACGAGAAGATCCAGGCCGTCTGCAAGAAGTACGACATGCTGTTCATCGCCGACGAGGTGATCTGCGGCTTCGGACGCACCGGCAATGTCTGGGGCTGCCAGACGATGAACATCAAGCCGGACATCCTGACCTGCGCCAAGGCGCTGTCGGCCTCGTTCCTGCCGATCTCGGCGGTGATGGTGAACGACAAGGTCTATCAGGCGCTGATGAGCGAGAGCGACAAGATCGGCACGTGGGGCCACGGCTTCACCTACTCCGGCCATCCCGTCGCCGCCGCCGTCGCGCTGGAGGCGCAGAAGATCTACGACGAGATCGACCTGTTCGGTCACGCCAAGCGCATGACCCCGATCTTCCAGAAGCACCTCCAGTCGTTCGCAGACCATCCGCTGGTCGGAGAGGCGATGGGCGTGGGCATGGTCGGCGCCCTCGAGATCGTCGCCGACAAGAAGACCAAGGCCGGGTTCGACCTGGCTACGGTCGGCGCCGGCAACCGTGTCTCCAACCATGCCCAGGAGCGCGGCCTGTTCGTGCGCAACATGGGTGACCGCGTCGCCATCTGCCCGCCGCTGATCATCAACGAGACGGAGCTTGCCGACCTGTTCGGAAGGCTGCGCCAGTCGTTCGATGCAGCGCTGGCCGACCTCAAGTCGGAAGGCCACTTCAAGGGCTGAAAAAGGCAGGCGGCGTGACCAGACAAGACGGCACGCCGCCCTACGGCACGGCACAGCGCATCCGGACCCGGGCGATCTGGGCGGTTGCGCTGTTCACCGCGTCGCTGCCGCCCGCCTTCATCGGGTTCGGCATCGCCACCGCGACCGACGACCAGACCAACCTCGCGATGCCGCTGGCTTTCATCTTCTGGTCCACCGGCCTGCTGTTTGCCCTGTGGGCTGCCGTCCCGACGCTGCGTTACTGGGACAACCTGCCCGGCCAGGTGAGGTGGCTGGGATCGCTGCCCCTGCTCTCGGTCTCGCTGTTCCTGAGCGTCGGGCTGATCGGCATCCTGCCGGCATAGGCAGGTCAGCGTCCTGACTGCTGGCGGAGGTAGGCGATGATGTCGGCGCGGTCCTCGGCCGTGGCAACCCGGAAGTTCATCCGCTGGCCGGGGATCAGCGCCTGTGGATTGGTGAGCCAGGCATCCAGGGTCCTGTCGTCCCAAACCACGCCCGAGCTCTTCACCGCAGGAGAATAGTTGAAGCCCGGCGCCGTGCCGGCCTTGCGCCCGAACACGCCGCGATGGGCCGGACCGACCCGGTTGGAGTCGAGCGAGTGGCATCCGCCGCAGCGCGACTCGTAGAGTTCCTGGCCATGCGCGGGATCGGCCGCGTGGGCCGGGACCGTCATGCCGAGAGCGAGAGCCGCAAGTGCGGCGGATGCCAGCGCCCTCACGATCACGCTCCGAAGGTCAACGCCTTGGCCGGCAGTGGATCCTTCAGCGCCTGCGACAGCACCGTCCAGTGCATCACCTCATCGGCGGCGAGCCGCGCCGAGACCTGGGCCAGCGCCTT
The DNA here is from genome assembly GCA_945903635.1 of Rhizobium sp. Q54. GTDB lineage: Bacteria > Pseudomonadota > Alphaproteobacteria > Reyranellales > Reyranellaceae > Reyranella. The sequence goes on from CAMDOT010000094.1 coordinate 8,520, forward strand.
GTCGCCGAACGACGGGATGACGCCGATGTAGGCGTTGGCCGCACCCTTCTCGAGCCGCTGCGCCAGACGCAGCACGTCGGCTTGGCTCTTCAGCGCCGCGGCATTGAGGGCTTGCGCCACCTCGGCATCGCTCTTGGCCGCGACCGGCGTGCCGCCCAGCTTGCGGATGGTGGCGATCAGCGCGTCGCGATGCTCCTTGTGATGGGTCTGGAACAGGACGGCGATTTCCAGCACCGGCTTCTGCAGCAGGCCACTCATGGCGCCGAGCTGGTAGGCGCTGATCGCCTCGTTCTCGAGGCTGAGCGCGGTGTTCAGGATGCTGACGTCGCCGGCGGTGTTGCTCGTCTGGGCGACGGCCATCTTCTCGCAGCCGGCCAGAAGGGCCACGGCCGACGCCGACAGAAGGCTGACACCCGAGGCACGCAGGATGCCACGGCGACGGAAATCGATGGACTGAGTCACGTATGAGTCTCCTCGTTGTTGTCGAAGGGAGCGGATCGCGCCGTTCGTGCGAGACTTACGCGACACGCGCCTGCGCCGGATCGTTCACCGTCCGTCACGCCTCGGTGAGGGGGCCGCGATCAGGTTTTGCGAATCGTTCTCAAGTGCGCTCACGCTTCCGCGACCAAAATGCGTCTATCGCAGACAGGCCTTCCGACTAAGATCGGCGGCGCGGGAGAGATCACGATCATGGACTACGAGGCATTTTTTGCGGGCCACCTTCGCCGCCTTCACGACGAGGGCCGCTATCGCGTGTTCGCCGAGCTGGAGCGGATCGCTGGCGCTTTTCCACGCGCCCGTCTGCATCGCGAGGGCGAGGCGCCGCGCGACGTCACCGTGTGGTGCAGCAACGACTACCTCGCCATGGGCCAGCATCCGGCGGTGATCGAGGCCATGCAGGCCGCGATCGGCGCCCAGGGCTCGGGCGCCGGCGGCACCCGCAACATCTCGGGCACCAACACGCTGCACGCAGCCCTCGAGCGCGAACTCGCCCAGCTTCATGAAAAGGACGCCGCCCTCGTCTTCACCTCGGGCTACGTCGCCAACGAGACGACGCTGCAGACGCTGGGCGCCATGCTGCCGGGCTGCGAGCTCTATTCCGACTCGTTCAACCATGCCTCGATGATCGCCGGCATCCGCCACTCGGGCGCGGTGCGCAGGATCTTCCGCCACAATGACGTCGGCCATCTCGAAGAGCTGCTGGCCGCCGCCGATCCGGCGGCGCCCAAAATCGTGGCCTTCGAGTCGGTCTACTCGATGGATGGCGACGTCTCGCCGATCGGCGAGATCTGCCGCGTGGCCCATCGTCATGGCGCCCTCACCTACCTCGACGAGGTCCATGCGGTGGGCATGTACGGCGCGCGCGGCGCGGGCGTGGCGGAACGCGACGGCGTGCTGGCCGAGGTCGACATCGTGCAGGGAACGCTCGCCAAGGCGTTCGGTGTCGTCGGCGGCTATATCGCGGCCTCGGCGGCCACGATCGACTTCGTCCGCTCCTGCGGCGCGGGCTTCATCTTCACGACCTCGCTGCCGCCCGCCATCGCCGCCGCGGCGCTGGCCAGCGTGCGCCACGTCAGCGCCCATCCCGAGCTGCGCGTGCGGCACCAGGAACGTGCCGCGACGCTGAAGCGGCGCCTGTCGGCCGCCGGCCTCCCCGTGATGCCGTCGGTGACGCACATCGTGCCGGTGTCGGTCGACGACGCCGCCCTCTGCAAGCAGGCAAGCGACCTGCTGCTCGACCGCCATTCGATCTACGTCCAGCCGATCAACTACCCGACCGTGCCGCGCGGCACCGAGCGCCTCAGGCTCACGCCCACGCCGCTGCACAGCGACGAGGACATGACCCGCCTGGTGTCGGCGCTAAAAGACGTCTGGCAGACGCTGGGCCTGCAGGGCGGCCTCGGCCGCCGCGCCGCCGCCGAGTAAGACAGCCTGCGCAAGCCCCGACCGGAGGCTTTCCGACACCTGCGTGTCGGAAAATTCCCGTCGGAAAATTCAAGGCGTTGATCGGCAAGGCTTTTCGCCGGCCGTTTTCCGACACCTGCATGTCGAAGAATGCGAACCGTGTCGGGAAACCTCCTGGAGCGACCCGTGATGCCGACACGCCGAACTCCATCGTCAGGTAACGTCCGACGCCGCCAGACCAAACATCGGCCGACGGCGCCGGCATGCTTCACTTTTTAAAGGCTTCCATGGCGTCTGGCGTCCACACGAACACGCAGATGTCGCCGATGGTCGGCAGGCCCTCGAGCTCCGCCCATTCGCGATCAATCCGCGCCACGATCTCGTCCGGCGTCTTTTCGGGGTTGTGCCTCCCGGTGGGAACGCCACAGTCGAAATCCACCCGCGCGCCGCGGCGCAGCATCTCGCGCACCACGTCGAGCGTGATGCGTTTGATCTCGTCCTCATCGGAAATGTGCAGATCGTCTTGCACATCCGAACAAACCTCGTCCAAGCCGATCTCGTCTGGGATTGACAACAATATGTTGGTTATTTTTTCAACTTCAGGATGCATTTCAGTATCACTCATGGCTCATCTCTCAGGATTGTAGTGAAAACGCATACGAATGCGACTGGGACCCGGAATTACAACATCCAAAGTGGGTATTGAGTTCTTCGCGCCGGTTCGCTCGTCATTGGCCATCCGGAAGCCAACCCGGATGCCTTGCCCGCCCGGTAATTCGAACATCTCGCCATCCCCGCTTTTGCCGTACTGCCCTCCACCTGCGTAGACCCGCGTCCCGGTTACTTTCAATTCGTCGAACTCCCTACGAAGATCGACGTCACCACTGATCGTTCTCACCTTGGATCTCTGCTCCTAGGTGCTTTGGGCGCGGAGTTCTTCCGTCTTCATGCCGACTTTCTCGCGGACGATCCGACGCGTCTCCTCCTGGATGCGATCGACAACGTTCTGATCGGGCGGCACACCGGGCGCCGGTTCGAGCTTCAGCAGGGGATTGTCCGGGTCGAGTTTCTGCAGATGCTCGCGGTAGGTGTCGTAGGTGGTCGCCCGCTCCCGGGCGGCGCCTTGTTCCGCCGCGGCGTGAGGCCCAGTGGCATCTGATGGCGTTGGCGCAGCCGGTGACTGGACGGGAGGCTGCATCCACCGGCGAACTTTATCGATTGCAGTCGGCAGCCCGTCCGGAATCTCCCGCGGCGGCTGATTGTGCCCTAGCCCTGGAGTCGGCCGTTGTTGTGGAGTTGCGGCTGACGGCGTTTGCGGGCCGCGGCCGCTCCCACCGCCGCCGCCGCGCGACCCGCTGCCCCCAGGGGGATTGGCGGCGAGAATGATGTTCCCGGGATCGGAGGCCCCGTCCGGCTCACTGGTTGCCGGCGAGTCTTCCCCGACGGATCGATCGATCGCTTCCGCCACGATGGCGGCGATGTTCTCGCTGTTGGGTAGGCGGCCTTCGATCGCCTCGAAGCCGTCGAGCCCGTCGCGAATGTCCGCGCGGACCACCCCCGCTACAGGGGCGTCAGTGTCGATGCCCTTGGTCTCCATGATCCGGTCAGCGTCGAGGCGGGCGCGCCGGTAGCGAACGAAGATGGGATCGGTTGTGCCCTCGGCGACGGCCTTCTGCGTGCCGTCAAAGCGCGCATGGTCCTCGTCGTTGAGCGACAGACGATGGCGGTCGAGATCGACGCCGGCAAAGGCGCCGGGCTGGTAGATCATCTGGCGATCGAGACGCTCGAAGAGGTCGCCGTCGGTCTTCCGGTGGCCTTCGATCGCCAAGGTCTCGAGGCCGCGCCATTGGTCGGGCGCCAGCCAGTCGCGGATTTCCAGCGGTATCGCCAGAAACGACGCACCTGGGTTTTTCCCGATCCAGTCGAGGGCGGCGATACCGGCCCTGGCCTGCTGCTTGTTCCATTGCCGTTCGGCGCGGTGCTGGGCGAAGGCAGCGACCTGGCCGATGCGGGCACGCATCTCGTCGCTCGCGTCCTCGGGCGTGAGTTGGGCGGCACGCTCCGCGAAGGCCTCGGCACTGGGCGGTCCCGTCGGTTCGATCGGGATGCCGGCCATATCTCGGTCGACGTCGCGATAGACGGCGGCCTCGCGGGCCCGGACGAAGCGGCGATCGAGCACGGCTTGGCGGTCGGGGGTGATGGCCTCGCGGGCGTGGTCGTAAAGAGCCGAGGCGCCGTCGAGATCGTTCTGGCCGATCGCGGTTTCGACGGCACCAGCGTAGAGGTCGCTCAGGCCACCACGCACCTTGGTATCGGTCTCGGCCGGCTTCCAGCCGCGACGTTCGCCCTGGTAGCGCAGTTCCTCGACCGCGGTGCGGCCGAGCCGACGCAGGTAGGCCGGGTCCTGCCACGACGTCGCCGCGTCCTGGTTCAGGCCGGCGATGCGCTCGGCGACACTCTGGGCATCAACCTCGATCGTGGCCCGATGCGCCAACCGGCCCAGGGTGCCAGCAGCCCAGTCGAGGCGGGTCTCGATCAAGGGTTCGAGAATGCTGCGCTGGCGCGGCCCGATGGCCTGGGAAAGCGTCCGCTGCTTCAATTCACTAAGAGCCGGCATCGCCCCGGCGATGGCTTCGAGTGCCGCCTCGCCGCGTTGGGCCGAGACCCCGGTCTCGGGATCGTGCAACAGGCCGCGCACGCCGGCCGAGAATTCAGTGTCGAGCTGGCGCGCGAACATCTCGTCAACGCGGATCGTGTGCTCATCGACTGGCCACGGCTCCGCCTCCGGCTGTGCCACTGGCACGGTCGGGTAGATCGTCGTTCCCATGTTTGGTATCTCCGCAGGCACGAAAAAGCCCGCCGCGGCGGGTGCCGGGCGGGCTGGACAGGCGGACACGAGGTCCGCCAGAGTAGGCTTTTTCTTAGCCTATTCCTGTTGAACCTGCAACTTTCTCTGAAAAGAAAATATGAACGGCCGTTCAGAGGCCGCCCGGAGGGCCAGCCTCCCGCGATCAGGGCGCCGATCGGGCCGCGACCGTCATCGATGCTCGATGAGGTTCACCTTTTGCGATGCGTTGCCGCGTTTGACTGATGAAACGGAGCTTATGTTGGGGTCTGTAAAGCGGAAGTCATAAGTGCCGTTTTCCCATGTCCCCACCTTCTTGAACTCGCTGGCGTAGTACAGGAGGTTCTTGCTCGTGGGCTCGACCCAATAGGTCGCGATGGTGGCATTGCCGTTCGAGAAGAAGTAGGCAACCGACACGCGACCCTTTTCGGCGAGGCGCCGGGCGATCTGCGCGTACCAGCCGTCGGTCACCGTCGGCGGCACGCCGCTGGGATTGACCGTCGCGAAGAAGGCTTCGCCCGCGAAGATCGGATAGCCGGCCGTGCTTCGCGGAATGCAAATCGCCGTCGCGCCGGAGATGACCAGCCAACTGGAGCCTTTCAGACTCGACAAGGCCACGCTGTTGCCCCGGGGGAGCGGCAGCTTGGATGCATTGTCCGTTACGGCTTTGGCGTCGGCCGCCAGCTGCGGCACGCACCGATGGGCTTCGCGCCCGAGGTTCGCGGCATTGACGTCGATCACTTCAAATCGATCCTGTATCCGGATCTGGTCGACCGGCACGCCGGCCGTTGAGGACCCGCCGGAACTCGATGCTGTCGTGACGCAACCACCGACCATGAGGCCGAAAAGACAGAGAAAGCACAGCCGCCAAACCCGCACCAAATTCATCCGACTCACTCCCCAAACTCCCAAAGCATCGCGTGCCGCACCCGAGCACATTTTCAAAAACGCCCGCGAAGCCAACATGCAGGTTCGAACCTGTCAAGCCGGTTGCAGTCACATAAGGTTTTGATCTCCGATCGTCAGGTGGCCTTTCGGAAGTCCCTACTCCACCGTCCGCATCGACCAGAGGCGCGAGCGGAAGAGAACCACCGCGATCAGCACCATCATGGCGACGGCCGGCAGCAGCAGCGCGGTCTGCAGGCCCCAGATCGAACAGATGGTTCCCGTCAGCAGCGCGCCGATCGGGCCGCCGCCGCCCAGGCCGAGCTGGAACAGCGACATCAGGCGGGCGCGATGCGTGGCCGGGGCCACGATCTGGAGGACGGTCCGGCTCTGGGTCATGGTGATGCCGGCGCCCAGGCCCCAGACGAAGTTCAGCGCCACGAAGACTGCGAACGACGGCAGGCTCGCCAGCGCCACCAGGATCACCGAGCCCGCGGCAACCGCGAGGCCGATCAGGCGGCCACGCAGGGTGAAGCGGCGGGCGAGGCCGGCGAAGGCGATGGCGGCCACGATGGTGGCGGCCCAGAAGGCGAGGTTCACATAGGCCAGTTCCTGCGCGCCGCCGTGGTAGTTGTCGCGCACGACCAGCGGCAGCACGGCCATGAAGGGTCCCACGTAGAAGATGCCGACGCCGAGGTTGAGCAGCAGCACCGGCCAGATCTGGTCCGACTTCGCCGCCGCCGATACGCCCTCGCCGACGCTCTTCCAGAAGCCGGGATGCTCGGCCGGCGGATGCGGCGGCGGATCGGGCAGCCGCCAGACGGCAAAGCAGCCCAGCAGCACCAGCGCGGCATGCAGCACCAGGAGCGGCAGCGGCCCGAAACGGTCGGCCGTCGAGGCGCAGGCGATGCCTAAAAGCTGGCCGCCGAACTGCAGCGCCGTGGCGAGCGCCACCGCGCGCGGCAGGCCTCCTCTTGGCGCCACGACCGGCAGCAGCGCGTCGCGCGTCGGCACGGCGAAGGCGCCGATCGAGCCCGCGATCAGGCCATAGGCGATCAGCAGCGGATAGCTGAGGCCACCGCCCCACAGCACCAGGGCGAGCGCCAGCGGCGGCATGGCGTAGAGCAGGTGATAGCGCAGCAGCAGCCGGCGCGGGTTGCCGCGGTCGGCGACCAAGCCGCCCAATGGCAGGAAGAGCAGCGAGGGCGCCATGAGCGCCGCCTGGGCCACGCCCACGGCGAAGGCGTCCATATGGAGGACCACGGCGACCAGCCACGGGAACAGCACCATCTGGATGCCGAGCGGCACGAACCAGCTCGCGAGGCCAACCAGATAGACCGGAAAGGCATTCCGGGGCGAGGTTTCAGGGACGGTCACGGGAGGTCCTTGCTCCGGCACGGGAGCGACTATATCTTGTAGGCACTTAGTGCCGCTTCCTCATCCAATAGTCAAAGACACCAAAACAGTGTCGACATTCAATCGCGCCACCCTGGTCAAGATCCTGGAAATCCTCGACAGCAGCGATGCCGGCGAGGCGCTGGCCGCCGCCAAGCTCGCCTCGGCGATGGTGCGCGAGGCGGGCCTTACCTGGGGCGATGTGCTGGCCTCCGAAATCCAGGAGCCGCAAGCCGCGGGACCCGCCGCCGAGCCGGTGATCGGCTCCGGCCCCTTCGGCTATCGCCGCGACCGCGAACTCTCGCCGCACGAACAGTTCTTCATGGTGCTGCTGAGCCCGCGCACGCCCTCGGAGATCAAGCGCAAGCTGCGCGGCCTCGAAGCGCGCGTGCTCGACGGCGAGATCACGCCGCAGGAAGCCCAGGACCTGAAGTTCATGTACCAGAGCTTCGTCGCCGGCTGAGCCCCCATTTGAGCTGTCGTAGGTCCGGCGACGATAACTCCGTCGTCCTGAGCGAAGCGCAGCGTAGTCGAAGGACCTCTTTTAGCTTCAGCAGGTCGTGCGTCGGAAAAGAGATCCTTCGACTACGCCGCCCCACGGGCGGCTCCGCTCAGGATGACGGAGGTTTTCGGAACTCAAATCATCGCGCTTCAGAGGTGCCGGCATTTCTCCAGCACCAGCTCGACGACCCGATCTGCCGCCTGGTCCGCGTCGAGTTCGACCGTGCGCAGCACGAGCGCGGGGCTTTCCGGCGGCTCGTAGGCCTGGTCCCGCCCGGTGAGATTGATCACCTTGCCCTGGTCGGCTTTCCCGTAGAGGCCCTTGGGATCGCGCTGGCGGCAGACCTCGTACGGCGTGTCGACGAAGACTTCCAGGAAGCTGCCTTCGGGCAGCAACGTCCCTGCCCGCACGCGATCGGCGCGGAAGGGCGACACCAGCGCCACGATGGTGATCAGGCCGGCGTCGGCCATCAGCTTGGCCACCTCGCCGACGCGGCGCACGTTCTCCGCCCGGGCTGGGGCATCGAAGCCGAGATCGGCATTGAGGCCCTGCCGCAGGTTGTCGCCGTCCAGCAACATGGTCTGGCGGCCGAGCGCTGCCAGCTTGCGCTCCACGATATTGGCGATGGTCGACTTGCCCGAGCCCGGCAGGCCCGTGAACCACACGACCAGCGGCTGCTGGCCCTTCGCCTCGGCACGCAGCGCCGGCGTTATCGTCTCGGCATGGCGATGGACGTCGCGCCCCCCATCGAGGCCCTCCACGACCATCCCGGCCGCCGCCGTGCGCAAAGTCGAGCGGTCGATCAGGATGAAGGCGCCGGTCTGGCGATTCTCGGCGTAGGGATCGAAGGCCACCGGCACCGTGCTCTCGATCTCGACCCGGCCGATCGCGTTCAGATTTAGCTGAGCCGCCGGGGCGCGCTGCAGCGTGTCGACGTCGAGCGTGTCGGTGACGCGCCTGATCGTGGCGGGCACGGTGGCACTGCCGATCTTGAGCAGGAAGCGCTTGCCAAGGATGGCTGGTGTTTCGTCCATCCAGACAAGGTCGGCAGCAAAGCGGCGCGCCACAGTGGGACGGCTTTTCGGGTCCGCCAGGACGTCGCCTCGGATCACGTCGACGTCGTCCGCGAGCGTGAGCGTCACCGAGCGGCCGGCCGATGCCTCGGCCAGATCGCGCTCGAAGCTCACGATGCGCGCCACGGTGCTGAGCCGGCCGGAGCCCGCCACCACGACCTTGTCGCCCACGGCCACCCGACCGGACGCCACCGTGCCGGTAAAGCCGCGGAAGTCCGCGTTGGGCCGGTTCACCCACTGCACCGGGAAGCGTGTCGGCGCCTCGGCCGCCTCCAGGTCGGTCTCGACGGTTTCGAGATGGGCCAGGAGCGGCGGTCCGGCATACCAGGGCATGCGTGGGCTCGATTTGGCGATATTGTCGCCGAGCGTTGCCGAAAGCGGGATCGACACGACGGAATGAAAGGCGAGAGGTTCTGCAAAAGCGGTGAAGGCCGCTTCGATTTCGCGAAAGCGTGCCTGCGAGAAGTCGACCAGGTCGATCTTGTTCACGGCGAGGACGACATGGCGGATGCCGAGCAGCGAGACGATGGCGGCGTGCCGGCGGGTCTGTTCCAGCAGGCCCTTGCGGGCGTCGACCAGCAGGACGGCAAGCTCGGCGTTGGAAGCGCCGGTCGCCATGTTGCGGGTGTATTGCTGATGGCCCGGTGTGTCGGCCACGACGAAGGCGCGTCGCGGCGTGGTGAAGAAGCGGTAGGCGACATCGATGGTGATGCCCTGCTCGCGCTCGGCTTCGAGCCCATCGAGCAGCAGGGCGAAGTCGATCTCGTCGTCTGTCGTGCCGAAGCGCCGCGAATCGTTGCGCAGCGAGGCAATCTGATCGTCGAGCAAGCCTGAGGCGTCGTGGATCAAACGTCCGATCAGGGTCGACTTGCCGTCGTCGACCGATCCGCAGGTGAGAAAGCGCAACTCGCTGCGGAGACCGAGGGGCAACGAATCGTTGGCCGGAGGTGCGAGGGTGTCGGGCATCAGAAGTAACCCTCCTTCTTCTTGCGTTCCATGGACGCCTGCGACGCCCCATCGACGAGGCGGCCCTGGCGCTCGGACGAGCGTGAATCGAGAAGCTCGGCGATCACACCGCCGACATCGGTGGCGCTCGACTCGACCGCACCGGTCAACGGCCAGCAGCCCAGCGTGCGAAACCGCACGGAGCGCGTCATCTCCTTCTCACCGGGCAGCAGGCGCAGGCGATGGTCGTCGACTGCAATCAGCGCGCCGTCGCGTTCCACGACCCGGCGCTCGGCGGCCAGATAGAGCGGCACGATGGGGATCGCCTCGACCTGGATGTAGGTCCAGACGTCTGTTTCGGTCCAGTTCGACAGCGGGAACACGCGCATCGTGTCGCCCGGTGCCAGCCGCGTATTGAACAACCGCCACAGTTCGGGCCGCTGGTTGCGCGGATCCCAGACATGCCCCGCGCCGCGATGGGAGAAGATGCGCTCCTTGGCGCGCGCCTTCTCTTCGTCGCGCCGGCCGCCGCCGAAGGCCGCATCGAAGCCATGGGAATCGAGCGCCTCCTTCAGCGTTTCGGTCAGCATCAGGCGCGAATATTCGCCGGTGTCGGTGTCGAACGGATTGACGCCGGCAAGGGCTGCCTCCTCGTTGGTGCGGACCAGAAGCTCCAGGCCGTATTCGGCCGCCATCCGGTCGCGATGCTCGACCACGGCCCGGAAGTCCCAGCCCGAGGCGATGTGGAGGAACGGGAATGGCGGCGGCGCCGGAAAGAAGGCCTTGCGCGCCAGGTGGAGCATGACGCTGGAGTCCTTGCCGACCGAATAGAGCATCACCGGCTTGGCGAACTCGGCCACCACCTCGCGCAGGATGTGGATCGCCTCGTCTTCCAGGCGCTGCAGGTGCGGCGACAGTCCGCTTCGGCCAGCGGGTACCGGAACAGGCGGGTCAGTGCGGGTGGTGAGAACGGCGACGGCGGGCGGCGACATGAGGGACTCTACTTTCCGGACGACGATTGATTGGTGAGGGGTTGATTGGCGAGGGCGGGACGGTGGATGCCGCATTCGGTCTTCTCGAAGCCACGCCAGCGGCCGGCGCGTTGCTCTTCGTCAGGTCCGACGGCCGACGTGCAGGGCGCACAACTGATCGAGCGATAGCCGCGGGCCAGCAGCGGATGCTCGGGAAGCGCGAGCGTGGTGGCATAGGCCTGGATGTCGGTGGCGCTCCAGGCCGCCAGCGGATTGATCTTCACGTGGCGGCCGTCGATCTCGAAGATGGGCATATGGGTGCGTGTCGCTCCCTGGAAGCGCTTGCGCCCGGTGATCCAGGCATCCACTCCCTCGAGCGCCTGCTCCAGCGGCACCACCTTGCGGAAGGCGCAGCAGCCATCGGGATCCCACGTCGAACGATTCGAATCGGCATCCAGACGCTCAATTTCAGCGGCGCTCGGCCCGATGCTTCGAACGGCTGTAAGCCCCAGGTGGCCGATCAGCAGGTCGCGATACTGCAGCGTCTCGGGGAAGTGTCGCCCCGTGTCGATGAACAGCACGGGGGTCGCCCGGTCGATGGTGGCGACGAGGTGCAGCAGGACGGCCGCATCGGCGCCGAAGGAGGAGACGACGGCGATCCGCCCGGTGAAGACCTCGCCCAGCACCGTGGCCAGGATGCGCGACGGAGGTGCATCGTCGAAACGACGACGAAGTTCGATGATTTGGTCTGCGGGTGCGGGCATGTGCAGCCTCTAGAGCGAGATAACTTGAGGTTCGACACAGAGGAACCCGTCGTCTCGACCGGAGCGCGCAGCGCGGAGTGGAGAGACCTTCTCTCCACGATTTGCCGGCTGTTGGTTGAGGGAAGGTCTCTCCGCTCCGCACCTTCGGTGCTCCGGTCGAGACGACGGAGTCTTCCGTGTGGACCTCAAATCATCCTCCTCTAGCGGGACGTGAAGAGCCGAATCGTGCGCAACGTCACCGTCAGCACGTCGCCCTTGCGGACGGGATGGTCGGCGGCCAGCTCGATCTCGACCGGCGGCAGTCCCTCGCCGAGGAAAAGCTCCGCGCGTCGCGCCGGTCCCGTGCGGCGAACCGCGACCACGCGGGCGGGAATGCCCGACGCGGGATCGTCCGCCACGACGAAGTCGCGCGGCCGCACGAACAGTTCGGCCGGCCCCGCCACGTTCTCGCTTTGGGTCCTGACGGCATGGGGGCCGATCCTGATCCAGGACCCGGCGACGTCGACCGGCAGGCGTACCGCTTCGCCCACGAAGCCCGCCACGAAGGGGGTGGCCGGCCGATCCAGGATGTCATCCGCCGTTCCGACCTGCTCGATGCGGCCGCCATTGAAGACGGCGACGCGATCTGCGAGCTCGAGCGCCTCCTCCTGGTCGTGGGTCACGAACAGGGTGGTATGCCCGGTGCGGTCGTGGACCTCGCGCAGCCAGCGCCGGAGATCGCGGCGTACCTTGGCGTCGAGCGCGCCGAACGGCTCGTCGAGCAGCAGCACGCGCGGCTCGACGGCGAGCGCACGGGCCAGCGCCACGCGCTGGCGCTGGCCGCCCGAAAGCTGGGTCGGGTAGCGCTTGCCGAGGCCGCCGAGCTGGACGAGGTCGAGCAGGTCGTCGACACGGCGGCGGATCTCGGCCTTGGCGGGCCGGGTCGGCCGCGGTCGCACGCGCAGGCCGTAGGCGATGTTGTCGGCGACGTTCATGTGCTTGAACAGCGCGTAGTGCTGGAACACGAAGCCGACACGGCGCTCGCTCACCGAGAGGCGCGTGGCGTCTTCGTTGTCGAACAGGATGCGGCCGGCGGTCGGTGTCTCGAGCCCGGCGACCAGGCGCAGAAACGTGGTCTTGCCCGAGCCGGAGGGGCCGAGCAGCGCCAGCAGTTCGCCGGGGCGCACCTCGAGGTCGAGACCGGCGACGGCCGTGGCGGCGCCGAAGGACTTGGCCAGCCCCTCGGCCGTAATCGCGATCGCCACCCCGTCCGCTACAGGTCGATCAGTGCCGTCGGGCGGGGGCGAGGGCGTCGCCGTGTCGCCATTCGAGGAGGGACTTGGCGGCCAGGGTGACGAGGGCGAGGCCCGCCAGAAGCGAGGCGACGGCGAAAGCAGCGACGAAGTTGTACTCATTGTAGAGAATCTCCACGTGGAGCGGCATGGTGTTGGTGAGACCGCGAATGTGGCCGGAGACGACCGACACCGCGCCGAATTCGCCCATGGCGCGGGCATTGCAAAGCAGGACGCCGTAGAGCAGCGCCCATTTCACGTTGGGCAGGGTGACCGTCAGAAAAGCGCGAAAGCCCGAGGCGCCGAGCGTGAGGGCCGCCTCCTCCTCCGCCGTGCCCTGCTCCTGCATCAGCGGGATCAGTTCGCGGGCAATGAAGGGAAAGGTGACGAAGATCGTCGCCAGCACGATGCCGGGCACCGCGAAGATGATCTTGAAATCCCAATCGCTCATCAGGGGCCCTAGCAGGCCCTTGGCGCCGAACAGCAGCACATAGACCAGGCCCGACACGACGGGCGACACCGAGAACGGCAGGTCGATCAGGCTGATCAGCACGCTCTTGCCCGGGAACTCGAACTTGGCGATCGCCCAGGCCGCCGACAGGCCGAAGACGAGGTTGAGCGGCACGGCGATGGCGGCGACCAGGAGCGTGAGCCGGATCGCGGACTGGGTGTCGGGCTCGGCAAAGGCTTCCAGGAAGGGGCCGAAGCCGCGCCGCAGCGCCTCGGTGAAGACGGCCAGCAGCGGCAGCACCAGGAACAGCGCCAGGAAGGTGAGCGCGAGCGCAATCAGCGTCCAGCGCACCGTGCGCGATTCGGCCAGTGCGCCCCTTTCCTGTGCGCCACCGTCACGCATCGCCGAATCTCCGCCGGCTAAAGGCCTGCAATCCGTTGATGACCAGCAGAGTGGCGAACGAGATCGCCAGCATCACGGTGGCGATGGCGGCCGCGCCCCGATAGTCGAATTCCTCGAGCTTGGTGACGATCAGCAGCGGCGCGATCTCCGAGACGAATGGCATGTTGCCGGCGATGAAGATCACCGAGCCGTATTCGCCCACGGCGCGCGCGAAGGCGAGCGCCACGCCGGTCAGGATCGCAGGCGCAAGTGCGGGCAGCACGACGCGGAACACGGTCTGCCGCCGCGTGGCGCCCAAGGTCGCCGAGGCTTCCTCGACCTCGCGATCGAAATCCTGCAGCACCGGCTGGACCGTGCGGACGACGAAGGGCAGCCCGATGAAGACGAGCGCCACCAGGATGCCGTAGGGCGTGAAGGCGATCTTTATGCCCCACGGCGCGAACAGCGCGCCGATCCAGCCGTTGGTGGCATAGAGGGCGGCCAACGCGATGCCGGCCACGGCGGTGGGCAGCGCAAAGGGCAAGTCGACGGCGGCGTCGAGCAGGCGCTTGCCGGGAAAATCGTAGCGCACCAGCACCCAGGCCACGATCACGCCGAAGACGGCATTGATCCCGGCGGCGGCGGCCGAGATGAAGAAGCT
>CAMDOT010000095.1 GCA_945903635.1 Rhizobium sp. Q54
TCCGACAGACGACGCTGCCGCTTCACTGTTTTGCCCATCCCTCACTGTGCCAAATTACTGCGAGCCTCAAAGCACAGAAAGACCGCTATCCACAAGCTTTTCGCGCGCTATGATCTCCCCAATCACCCACTCGATTCCCGGAAGACCCAGTTTTTTGACGGATTTGTTACAAAGAGAGATCGGGAGAGCCTATGCGGCCAATCGCGTCGCTTCGTCCATGAACGCCCGTACCAAGGCAACACGACGGCGCTCCTGCAGGCACACCGCATATTCGGCCACAGCAAGGTCACTGTCAGCGATGGTGATGCGACGAAAGCGGCGGTCCTCGCCGAGCTCGCTGGCGAAGACCGCGCCGACGCCGAAGCCCGCCGCCACGGCCTCGCGCACGCCTTCGCGGGTCTGGACCTCGACGATCGAGCTTGGCCGGACGTCGGCCGCGGCCATGGCCTGTTCCAGCACCTCGCGGGTGATCGAGCCGCGCTCGCGCAGCACCAGCTCCTGGCCGTTGAGCGCGGCGAGCGGGGCGCGGCCCTTGCGGGCCAGTGGATGCCTGGCCGGCGCGAACAGCACCACGCGGTCGGTGCGCAGGCGCACGGCATGCAGGCGCGGGTCGGAGACGCTCTTGGCCATGACCGCGACATCGGCCTCGTGGCGCAGCAGGCGCTCGAGGACGACGGCGGAGTTGTCGATCGAGAGCGCAAAGGTGAGGCCGCCGGCGCGCTTTCGGAGTGCCGCCATGATCGGCACGACATGGTGGGCCGAGTCGGCGGCGATCCGGAGATGGCCCCGGGTCAACGCCTGTTCGCCGGCCAGCAGGGCGCGCGCCTCGTCGTTCAGCGCAAACAGCCGAGTCGTGACGCCGTGCAGCTGCCGGCCGGTTTCAGTCGGGGTGACGCTGCGGCCGCGGCGGTCGAACAGATGCACGCCGTAGGCCTTCTCCAGTGCCGTCACCTGACCCGACAGATTGGGCTGGCTGAGGCCGGAGGCACGGGCGGCGGCGGAGAAGGAGCCTTGCTCGGCCACGAGATGGAAGGCGCGGAGCTGCGTGGGCGTCATATATGCGAAACCTATAGGTAGCATATGGAATATATACTGGACGGATAGAAGACGCGAGCCGATCATTGCCGCCATGACCATGAAGAAACCTGCCGCCTCCGAGTCAGGCGATCCGCTGCTGCTGACGCCGGGCCCGCTCACCACCTCGGCCAGCGTGAAGCAGGCCATGGTCCATGACTGGGGCTCGCGCGACGCGGGCTTCCTCGCCATCAACAAGATGGTGCTCGACAGGATCGTCGAGTTGGCCGGTGCCCAAGGGACGCACGTCACGGTTCCAGTGCAAGGCTCGGGCACCTTCGCCGTCGAAGCGATGATCACCAGCTTCGTGCCGAAGACAGGCAAGCTCCTCGTCCTGATCAACGGCGCCTACGGGCAGCGGGCGCTCAAAATCGCCCAGATCGCCGGTCGCGCCACGGCCTCGCTGGAAACGCCCGAGGACACGCCGCCCGATCTCGCCAAGCTCGAGGCGATGCTGGCGGGCGACAAGGCCATCAGCCATGTGTTTGCCGTCCATTGCGAGACCACCTCGGGCATTCTCAATCCCATCGCCGAGGTCGCCGCGATCGTGGCGAAGCAGGGCCGCCGCCTGCTGGTCGATTCGATGAGCGCCTTCGGCGCCCTCGAGATCGATGCCCGCAAGATTTACTACGACGCACTCGCTGCCTCCTCGAACAAGTGCCTCGAAGGCGTGCCGGGCCTGGGCTTCGTCGTCTGCCGCAACACCGCCCTCGCCGAGTGCAAGGGCAACGCCACCACCCTGGTACTCGACCTGTTCGACCAGGCCGAGGCCTTTGCTAGGACCGGCCAGTACCGTTTCACGCCGCCCATCCATGTCATCGTGGCCCTGGGCAAGGCGATCGAGGAGCATGCGGCCGAAGGCGGCGTCGCCGGCCGCGGCAAGCGCTACCGCGAGAATGCCAAGGTGCTGATCGACGGCATGCGCGCCATGGGCTTCCAGACCTTGCTGCCGAACGATCTGCAGGCGCCGATCATCGTCACCTTCCACATGCCGACCGATCCCAAGTTCGTCTTCCAGCGCTTCTATGACGGGCTGAAGGATCGCGGCTACGTGATCTATCCCGGCAAGCTCACAGTGGCGGATTCCTTCCGCATGGGCTGCATCGGCCGCTTGTATCCTGAACACATGAAGGGCGCACTCGCGGCCGTCCGTGAAGTGCTGGACGAGTTGCGCGTATCGAACGGCGGCCCGGCGCTGGCAGCGGAGTAGGAGAGCGACATGGCACCCGACAGCATCAACAATCTGAGTGGCGAGATTTCCGTCAACGGCCGCAGCTATCGTTTGCCCAAGCAGCCCGTCGTGGTCGTTTGCATCGACGGCTCCGAACCCGGCTACATCGAGGGCGCCGTCGAGGCGGGCCGCGCGCCATGGTTCGCCAAGGTGCTCAAGCAGGGGACCAGCCTGATCGGCGATTGCGTCGTTCCCTCTTTCACCAATCCCAACAATCTTTCGATCGTCACCGGCCAGCCGCCCGCGGTGCACGGCATTTGCGGCAACTACTTCCTCGATCCCGACACCGGGAAAGAGGTGATGATGAACGACCCCAAGTTCCTGCGGGTCGAGACGCTGTTCCCGGCCTTCCAGCGCGCCGGCCTCCGCATCGCCGTCGTCACCGCCAAGGACAAGCTGCGCGGACTTTTGGGCAAGGGCCTCGAACTCGGCGCCGGCAAGGCTTGCAGCTTCTCCTCGGAGAAGTCCGACAAGGCGAACCTGGCCGAGAACGGCATCGAGAACGTCAATGCCCTGGTCGGCATGGCCGTGCCCGACGTCTACAGCGCCGGTCTCTCCGAGTTCGTCTTCGCCGCCGGCGTCAAGCTCATGGAACGCGACCGGCCGGAGATCATGTATCTCTCGACCACCGACTACATCCAGCACAAGCACGCGCCGGGCACGCCCGTCGCCAACGACTTCTACGCCATGATGGACGGCTACATGGCCAAGCTCGACGCCATGGGCTGCACCATCGTGCTGACCGCCGATCACGGCATGAATGCCAAGTTCGGCGCCGACGGCCAGCCCGACGTCCTCTACCTGCAGGACCTGTTCGACAAATGGCTGGGCACGGACAAGGCCCGCGTCATCCTGCCGATCACCGATCCCTACGTCGTTCACCATGGCGCACTGGGCTCCTTCGCCGTCGTCTATTGCCCCAACCCGCAGGAGTGGGCGGCCAAGCTGAAATCCATCCCCGGCATCGAGGCCGCTCTCACCAAGGAAGAGGCGGCCAAGCGTTTCGAGTTGCCGGCCGATCGTCTGGGCGACCTCATCGTCGTATCGACCAAGCACAAGGTGCTGGGCACGTCGGCCTCGCGCCACGATCTCTCGGGCCTCACCGAGCCGCTGCGCAGCCACGGTGGCGTCTCCGAGCAGAAGGTGCCGCTCCTCTGCAATCGCAAGCTCGCCGGCGATACCGGTGCGCGTCACTGGCGCAACTTCGACGCCTTCGATCTCGCCCTCAATCTGGTGGCCTGAATGGATACGATGGTTCGCAGCGACGTCCGGCACGAGTATCTCCGCATCGCCGGCAAGAAGGTCGAGACCGGGGCGCGCCTCGAAGTGCGCTTTCCCTGGGACAACCGCCTGGTCGGCACCGTGCCCCGCGCCACGCCCGAACTCGTGGCGCAAGCCTTCCAGATCGCCCACGACTACAAGCCCAAGCTCACCCGCTATCAGCGCCAGCAGATCCTGCTCAAGACCGCCGAGCTGCTGGTCTCTCGCAAGGAAGAACTGAGCCGCCTCATCACCCTCGAGTCGGGGCTCTGCCTGAAAGACTCGCTCTACGAGGTCGGCCGCGCCTACGACGTCTTCACCTTCGCGGGCCAGCTCTGCCTGTTCGACGACGGCCAAACCTTCTCCTGCGACCTCACCCCGCACGGCAAGCCGCGCAAGATTTTTACGCTGCGCCAGCCGCTGAATGCGATCTCGGCCATCACGCCGTTCAATCACCCCCTCAACATGGTGGCGCATAAACTGGCGCCGGCCTTTGCCACCAACAACTGCGTCGTCCTGAAGCCCACCGAGCTGACGCCGCTCACCGCACTGTTCCTGGCCGACACACTCTACGAGGCAGGCCTGCCGCCGGAGATGCTCTCGGTCATCACCGGCAATCCGAACGATATCGGCGATGCCATGATCACCGATCCGCGCGCCGACCTCATCACCTTCACGGGCTCGGTCCGCGTCGGCAAGTACATCGCCGACAAGGCCGGTTACAAACGCATCGTCCTCGAGCTCGGCGGCAACGACCCGCTGATCGTCATGGAGGACGCCGACCTCGACAAGGCGGCCGACCTGGCCGTCGCCGGCGCCACCAAGAACTCCGGCCAGCGCTGCACCGCGGTGAAGCGCATCATCGTGGTCGACAAGATCGCCGACGCCTTCGTCGAGCGCGTGCTGGCCAAGGCCAAGAAACTCAAGGCCGGTGACCCGCTCGATCCCGAGACCGATGTCGGCACCGTCATCAATGAACGTTCCGCCACGCTCTTCCAGAACCGCGTGAGCGAGGCGGTGGCCAAGCACGGCGCCAAGCTGCTGCACGGCAACGACCGCCGCGGCGCACTGTTTCCCCCCACCGTCGTCGATCATGTCGACCCCACTTGCGAACTGGTGCGCGAAGAAACCTTCGGCCCGGCGATCCCGATCATCCGCGTGAAGGACATCGCGCACGCGATCCAGGTCTCCAACGGCACCGCCTACGGCCTCTCCTCCGGTGTCTGCACCGACCGTCTCGACTACATCACCAGGTTCGTGGACGAGCTGCAGGTCGGCACGGTGAACATCTGGGAGGTCCCGGGCTATCGCATCGAGATGTCGCCGTTCGGCGGCATCAAGGATTCGGGCCTCGGCTACAAGGAAGGCGTGCTGGAGGCGATGAAGAGCTTCACCAACGTGAAGACCTGGTCGCTGCCGTGGCCTGGCTAGAGATGCCGGGTTAGAAACGCCTGACCAGAGGGGCGGGGCTGTCGCATGAAAGGCGACAATTAAAGAACTGATTTCCGCTCTTTTCTGGACCTGCAGACCGGCTTCCAAGAGCTTCTAATCACTGACGATTTCCGCTTCGGAGAGGCCTGTTCCATGTCGCCTAAACAGCGACATTTTCAGAATCCGTTTCGGTATTTTCCTTTCCGTCCCCGGAGCCTTTCCAGTTGCTCGATGTAGCCGGTTGCGAGGAGAAGCTGGACTTGCTCATTGTAAGAACATATAGGGAACATACGATCTGAATTCAAGCCCTCAGGAGAGATATATGGGTGAAGCGAAGTCCTATTCTGGAAGCTGCCATTGCGGCGCCGTCGCCTTCGACGTGGACCTCGATCTCTCGGGTGCGCTCAAGTGCAACTGCACGATCTGCACTAAACTAGGCGCCGTCTGGGCCTTCGCGCCCAAGACGAAATTCAAGCTGACCTCGGGCGCGGCTGAGCAAGGCGACTACCAGTTCGGCAAGAAGCATCTGCACCATCGCTTCTGCACCACCTGTGGCGTCGAGAGTTATGCCGAGGGTACCGCGCCCGACGGCACCGCCTCGGTCGGCATCAATCTTCGCAGCATCGAGGCCATCGATGTCGACAAACTGAGCCCGCGTCCGTGGGACGGGCGCAGCAAGTAAAGCAGGTTCGGTGAATGAGGACGGAGTCCGGCGTTTAGATCGCGTAACCGCCGTCCACCATCAGGGTCTGGCCTGTGATGAAGGAGGCCGCGTCGGAGCTGAGGAAATCCACGGCGTGCGCGATTTCCTCGGCCGTGCCGAGGCGTCCCAGGGCCACCGCCTGCTTCGTGGCCTCGAGAAACTTCTCGTCGAAGTCACCCTTGGCGACCAGTTGATGAAACATGCCGTCGCCGATCAGGCCGACGCCGACCATGTTGGCGCGAATACCATGACGCCCTTCTTCGGCGGCAATGCCGCGGACAAGTGACTCCAGCGCGGCTTTCGGCGCGGAAGACAGGATGTCCTTCTTCGCATAGCGCCGGATCGCGGGTGTGCCCAGGCAGATCGCGACGCCGCGCGAGGCCCGCAATCCGGGAATGGCGTGGTGAAAGAAGTTGTAGGCGCCGAACACGTCGGCGCCGACCGTCTTCTCGAAGAGGTCGGGCGTGAGGCCGCTGATATGGCGCATGTCGATATACGGGCCGGCGGCGTAGATGGCAGTGTGCAGGCTGCCGAAATGGCGAAGCATGTCGGTGTGGAACGCACCGACGGCGCCGGCATCGCGCAGATCGACCTGGAAGGCCGAGGCCCGCCGACCGGAGTCGACGATATCGGCGACCAGCGCTTCCGCTGCACTTCGGTTCCTGTGGTAGGTGACCCCGATATCGGCACCTGCCCTGGCAAGGGCGTGCGCGATGGCCTGGCCGATGCCGCCCGATCCGCCGGCAATGGCGGCCGCGCCCGTCGCATAGCGGGCCGCCTTGGGTGGGGGAATTGCCGACGCGGTCATGCGCGCGCCCGCTGCCGGCCGGCAGTGGCCTCGGCATGATGCCGGCTCGTGACTTCGCGAAGCTTGACCTTCTGCACCTTCCCCGACGCAGTCATTGGAAAGCTGTCGACGATGAAGACGTGACGCGGGATCTTGAAGCTCGCGACCCGGCCGTAGCAGTGACGATGGACGGTCGCGGCGTCGATCGGGACGGTTCCGGGGGTGAGGATCAAGAAGGCTGCTGCCACCTCGTTCAGTCTTTCGTCGGGATAGCCCACGACCGAGACATCGATCACGCCGGCAAGCTCCAGCAGCAGGAGTTCGATTTCCGCCGGCGCGACGTTTTCACCACCGACTTTCAGCATGTCCTTGTACCGTCCGGTGAAGCGCAGATATCCGTCCTCGCGCAGATAGCCGGCATCGCCGGTGCGCAGGAAGCCGTCGGGAAGGATTGCCGCGGCGGATTCGACCGGCTTGCGATAGTAGCCCTTCATCAGGGAGAAGCTTTTCACCTGGATCTCGCCCAATTCGCCGGCTGCGCAGGGGGCGCCGGTCTCGGGATCGACGATGCGAACCTCGACGCCCGGCACGGGAAAGCCCGAGGCGACGGTCCTCTGTTCGACGCTGCAATCGGTGAAGCCCGCGGTGATGCCGCCCCAGGTTTCCGTCATGCCGAACGACGGCAGGAGCGGGCAGAATTCGGCGTTGGCCGTCGTCACGATCGGCACGCAGTTGTCAGGCCCCGAGGGAAAGCTTCCCATCCGGAGACTCGAGATCGCTCGTGGATGCCTTTTCTGGCTGTCGAGCAGATCGCGATAGTGCGGGTCGAAGCCGTGCACGATCGTGCCCTTCTCCTTCTCGATCAGGTCCAGCACTTCTTCGGAGTCGAAGGTCTCCATCAGAATCTGCGAGGCGCCGAGGGCGATCGAGGGGACCGTGACGAAGCCGATCGCATAGAGATGGAACAAGGGCAGATAGTGCATCTGTACGTCGTTGCAGGTGGTTCCCCAGATGACACTGCGTACGATGCAGAGCCGCACGCCGGCATGGGTGAGCATCGCTCCCTTGGCATCGCCCGTCGTGCCCGAGGTGTAGACGATCATCGCCAGGTCATCGACCTCGATGGAGCGCGTGCGCCGGGCGAGGGCGGCTGGATCGACCGGTCCAGCCGCTTCGACGAGAGCGTCCAGGGTCACGGCGGCCTGCAGCCGCTTCTCGCCGAGGGCGATCAGTCGGCGCAATAGCGGAAACGAGGCGCTGCCCACAGTGCCGTCGTCCTGGCCTTTCGCGTCGCGCAGAACTTCTTCGAGTATCTCGCCGTAGTCGACCGGCCCCGATTTTTCGACGTATATCAGGCCGTTGCATTCGGACTGGCCGAGGCAGTAGGCGATGTCCCGCGTGCGGTAGCGGGTATTGAGCGGGACGGCGACAGCACCGATCTTCGCGATCGCGAAGAGAAGGAAAATGTATTCGGGCCGGTTCGTGAACCACAGCCCGATCTTGTCCCCGGAGGAGAAGCCTGCCTGCATGAGGACCCAGGCATGAGTGTCGACCTCGGCATTCATCTCGGCGAAGGTCCATCGCGCTTCCCTGAAGACGAGCGCTTCACGGTGCGGCCAATTCTGGGCGGCCCTGCCGGGCAGATCGCCCAGACGAAGATCGCCGAACAAGTCGATCACGAGCGTTCTCCGTGCGGTTGACTGAGGACGGGGGGGAGGCGGTGCGCCAAGCCCCGCCTCGGCAGCGGTCATTTGGGAAGCAGCGGGCACTTCGATTCGGAGAGGCGCGCGTAGCCGGTCTCCGGTGAAATCCGGCGCACCAGCTTCAGGATGTCCCACTTACTCTTGGACTCCGCCGGCGCCTTGACCTCCATGAGGAAGTTTTCGTGCTCCATCAGGCCGTCGGGGCGCAGCTTGCCGTTCTTGGCGAACAGGTCGTTGATCGGCGTCGCCCGCATGGAAGCCATGACCTTCTCGGGATCGGTGCCGCCTGTCGCCTTCACCGCCTTCAGGTAATGCGTCACCGAGGAATAGATGCTGGCCTGGATCATGTTGGGCATGGTGCCGCGGCGCTCGAAGAACCTCTTGGCGAACGCCCGCGTTTCGTCGTCGAGATCCCAGTAGAAGGCCGTTGTCATGAGCAGGCCGCGGGCCTTGTCGAGGCCGAGCGAGATGATGTCGCTATCGTAGACGATCAGGCCGGCGAGCTTCTGGCCGCCCGCCAGCAGGCCGAAGTCGGCTGCTCCGATGACGATGTTGCGGAAGTCCTGACCGGCGTTGGCGACGCCGATGATCTTCGCCTTGCTGGCTTGCGCCTGAAGGAGGAACGACGACATGTCGGGCGTGTTGAGTGGATTGCGGACGCTGCCGAGGAACTTTCCGCCGCCGGCCGCAATCAGGTCGCGGCTGATCTTTTCCATCGACTGGCCGAACGCGTAGTCGGCGCTGATGAAGAACCAGGAGTCCCCGCCGCTTTCGAGGATCGACTTCACCGTTCCACGGGCCAGTACATTCGTATCGAGCATCCATTGCGCGCTGTAGGGCGAACAGTCCTCATTGCTGAGCCGGTCCGTAAGGCCGCTCGAAATCAGGACCAGTTTCTTCTTTTCGCGCGATACCGCCTGTACGGCGAGCGCGACCGACGAGACCGGCACGTCGACGATGACCTCGACCTGCTCGGCATCGTACCAGCGGCGGGCGATGCCGGCGGCGATATCCGGCTTGTTCTGATGATCGCCGGCCAGGACTTCGACGCGTTGGCCGGCGACTGTGCCTCCGAAATCCTCGACGGCCATCCGCGCGGCCGTAACGGAGTTCTCGCCGACGATCGTGGCGAAGGATCCGCTCATGTCCGTCAGGACGCCGATCCGAAGGGGTGCGTTCTGCGCCGCCGCAAGGGAAGGCAACATTGCCGTAAGAAACAGCCCGAAGCAGACCCAGAGCCTTGTCGTCATTTGCATCCTCCCGGAGCAGGCCGCTGTGGTTTGTGAGCCGCGGCGCTGTCCGGAACGATAAAAATGGACTTCGTCTATGTCAAATGAATTCTATAATGGCGAATATAGCGCCATCGCTGTCAGTCGTCAGGCCTGAAGCCGAGGCGTTCGGAGATATGCCTCGCGCATTGCTTGGCGGTCCGCGCCGTCGTGCCGCTGGGATCGGCGTCCGCCGGCAAGCCCGGCTTCATGAGGCTGATCGCCAGCACGATCTCACCTCGATCGTTGAAGACGGGCGCACTGATCGAGTTCACGCCGGGCACGACCGCGCCCACGTTGCGGGAGAACCCGTGCTCGCGCACTTCCGCGGTGGCGGCGTCGAGAGCCGCCATCGTCAGCGGCTCCGCACGTCCGGCAAACCGGTGCTTTTCGTACTTGAGGGCGCCGGTAATCGTGGCACGGGGCATGAAAGTGGAGAACACGAGCCCGGCCGCGGTGTTGGCGAGCGAGAGGACCGTGCCGCACTTCAGATAGACGTTCAGCGGGTAGTCGGCCTCCGTGTACTGCACGATGGTCGGACCCTGGTTGCCCCAGACTGAGACGGCTGTCGAATATCGGGAACCGACCTCGAGCTTCTTCAATTCCTCCTGGACGATCCGCAATGGTGAAAGCCGCTGGATCGCCGCCAGACCTATTTGAAGCGCCTGCTCGCCGAGGTCGTAGTGTCCAGTGCCGTCATCCTGTGCGATCAGTTTCAGCTTGGCGAAGCTCACGAGGTAGGGATGTGCCTTGGACGGAGTCATGGCCGCCTCCCTGGCGAGATCCTTGAGCGCCATGGGCTTGCGGCTACGGGCAAGGGCCAGGAGAAGTTCGCAGCCGATCTCCACGGATTGAATGCCACGCTGCGGGCTCTTCATGAATGCGCTCTCCTGTCGATTGTCACGCCCTAGCTAGCCCGCTCGGGCGCGCGATGCGAGCGAACCTTAAAATTCGTTAATAGCAAAGTCATTCGCTATTGACAAATATCCGTCTTTCCTGTGGCATGGCCGCGCCGGATGGAAACTCACCGGGCGCCGAAGGCCCGGAGCCATTCAACAAGGGAGGAAGACTTGACCGACGACACGCGATCTCGGCTGCCGACGCTTGGTCTCGAGGGCAAGCGCGTGCTTGTCACGGGTGCTGCCAGCGGCATCGGCCGGGCAACGGCGCGGCTGCTTGCCAGGCTCGGCGCGGAACTCGTGCTGACCGATGTATCCTCGCTTGCAGACGTCGAGGCGGAGACGCGCGGCGAGGGCGCAACGGTCGTGGCGAAGCCTGGCGATCTGGCAGATGAAAGCTTCCTGCGCACGCTCGCAGACGAGGACGCGGTGTTCGCACTGGCCAACTGTGCGGCGGTGTTCAGCCGGGAAGGGTGGCGCAGCGATCTCTCCGCCGGCGACCGGTTCGATCTGCTGATGCGGATCAACGTCCGGGCGCCGCTGTTCCTGGGAAACGCCCTGGTCGACACGTTCGGCCGGCGCGGCGGCGGCTTCATCGTTCTCGTTGGATCGGCGGCCGGGCGGAACGGAGGCGGAGTCGCCGGCGGCACGCCAATGGATTATGCCGCGTCGAAGGGTGCCGTTCATACGCTGGTGCGTAGTCTCTCGCGACGCGGCGTGAGCCAGAACGTTCTGGTGAACGGCGTGGCGCCAGGGCCGGTCGACACGCCTCTCGCCAAGGGGCTGCCCTTTGCTGCTTCGGCCTTGCCGCTCGGCCGCATGGGCCATGCCGATGAAATCGCCTGGCCGATCGCCTTCCTGTGCTCGCCGGCGGCTTCCTACATCTCCGGCGCGGTGCTGGACGTGAATGGTGGCGCGTTCGTCGGCTGACGCTGCTCGAACTCATCTGAACACAACGGAGAACCCAATGGACGTCGGAATGCAGATGGTATTCACCAGCCATGGCTGGCAGGGAATTCAGGACTCCCAAGTCTATGACGAGGAACTGCGGCTGGCGCTGCTGGCGGACGAACTCGGCTTCGACGTCATCTGGTCCGTTGAGCACCATTTCTTCGACTACTCGTTCTGCCCGGACAACACGCAGTTGCTGTCGTACCTGACGACCAAGCTCGTCAACGCCGAGGTCGGCACGGCGGCCGTGATCCTGCCGTGGAACGAACCGCTGCGGGTGGCGGAGAGAATCTCGCTGCTCGACTATCTGGCGAAGGGCCGCTTGCGCTTCGGCATCGGTCGGGGCCTGTCGCGTCGGGAGTTTGCGACTTTCCGCGGCATCGGGATGGACGAGTCGCGGGAGCGTTTCGACGAGTCGGCGGAACTGATCCTGAAGGCACTCGATAACGGCTACATGGAAGGGAGCGGCAAGTTCTACCCGCAGCCACGTGCGGCCATTCGCCCGGCACCGATGCGCAGTTTCGCCGACCGCCTCTATGCCGTTGCGTCAAGCGACGACTCCGTCGAGTCGGCCGCCCGTATCCGTGCGCGCATGGTGATGTTCGCCGACCGCTCATGGGATCATCGCCTGCCGTCCGTCGAGAAACACCGCGCCCGATATCTGGAGCTGCACGGCGCGAAGGCGCCGCCGCCCATGACCTGCGATTTCTGCTACTGCACGACAGATGCGGCGCAGGCGGAGGCGCATGCGAGCCGGTACCTGGGAACCTATCTCGACAGCATCCTGGAGCACTACGAGATCATGGGCGACCACTTCAAGACCACCAAGGGATATGCGGCCTACGCCGAAGCGTCCACGAGCCTCAAGAAAATGGGCAAGGAAGGATTCCTGAAGGGGTTCATGAGCGCGACATCCTGGGGTACGCCGGACCGCATCCTGCAAAGGCTGGAAGCGCGCCGCGATCTGCTGGGCAGCTTCGAACTGGCAACGTCGTTCCGGTTCGGCGGCATTCCCTACGAGGAAGCCGAGGCGTCGCTGCGTCTGTTCGCCAAGGAAGTGATGCCGGTCGTAAAGAAATGGCAGTGAAACCTTAGGCACTGCAGGGCCTCGATCTCCGTTGCATTGCGGGCGGGGACGTGGACAAATTGCCCGCGCCCGGTCACCGACGCATGTCGCGTGCGAAGCCGGCAAGGGGAAACGTCCGATGAGCGTCAGTCAGGCCGACAAGGCCAGGAAGTTGCGTGCCCTGCACGAGGCGCCGCGCGCCTTCGTCATTCCCAATCC
Organism: Rhizobium sp. Q54; assembly: GCA_945903635.1. GTDB lineage: Bacteria > Pseudomonadota > Alphaproteobacteria > Reyranellales > Reyranellaceae > Reyranella. The sequence continues at coordinate 12,593 of CAMDOT010000095.1, forward strand.
GTGGGACGCGGGCTCCGCCCGCATGCTGGCCGGTCTCGGCTTCGAGGCGCTGGCCACGTCGAGCGGTGCCAAGGCCGGCGTGCTGGGCAAGCGCGACGGCAAAGTCACGCGCGAGGAGGCACTGGCCAATGCGCGCGCCATAGCCGAGGCGGTGGATGTGCCGGTGATCGGCGATCTCGAGAAGGGCTTTGGCGATTCGCCCGACGCCGCGGCGGAGACGATCCGGCAGGCGGCGGGTGTCGGCCTGGTTGGCGGCTCGATCGAGGACGCAACCGGCAACAAGGACAAGCCTTTGTTCGATATCGGCGTGGCGGCCGAACGCGTGGCGGCGGCCTCGAAAGCTGCCCGTGCGCTGCCGTTCGCCTTCGTGCTGACGGCCCGCGCCGAGGGATGCCTGCGCGGGCAGCCCGACATCGACGACATCATCAAGCGCCTGCAAGCCTTCGAGGCGGCCGGTGCCGACGTGCTGATGGCGCCGGGCCTGCCCGATCTCGCCGCGGTCAAGAAGGTTTGCAGCTCGCTCCAGAAGCCGTTCAACTTCATGGCCGGCATCAAGGGACGGTCGTTCAGCGTGGCCGAGCTCGAGGCCGCGGGCGTGAAGCGCATCAGCCTCGCCACCTCGCTCTACCGCGCGGCCATGACCGGGCTCCTCGATGCCGCCAAGGAGGTGAAGGAGAAGGGCACCTTCGGCTATCTCGATCACGCCATGCCGACGCCCGATCTGAACGCCTTCATGAAGGAGTAGGGTGGGCGTGCGTCAGGTGGGCGCGCGTCAAGCGGGCGATGTCGAAGCCGAACTCGCTACCCATCGCGAGCGGCTGCTGCGTTGGTTGCTGGACGATGCCTTGCCGGTCTTGTGGGCCGTGGGCGCGGACCGTGCGGCCGGCGGCTTCCATGAAGCCATCGATCTCGCGGGCCATCCGGTCCGGGGCGAGCGTCGGGCGCGGGTCCAGGCCCGCCAGATATTCACCTATGCGGTCGGCGGCGAATTGGGCTGGGCGGGACCGTGGCGCGAGGCCGTGGCGCATGGCCTGGACTATTTTGTCGGGCGCTACCGCCGGCCCGATGGCCTGTTCTGGAATACCCTTGGCGTCTCGGGCGAGCCGATCGGGCCCGCGCCCCATCTCTATGAACAGGCCTTTGCCTTGCTGGCCCTGGCGACAGCGTCCGGCGTCGCCGCGGCACCCCCAAGCGCGGAAGCCATCGCCGAAGCCATCGTGGAACGCCTCTACGCCGAACGACGCGGCACCGCCGGCGGATTCACCGGCTTCCCAGATGAGCAGGTCTATCAATCGGACCCGCACATGCATCTGCTGGAGGCGGCCCTCGCCTGGGAAGCGATCGCGCCCGGCGGGTCCTGGCAGAGGTTGGCCGACGACGTGGTCGAGCTTTGCCTCACCCGGTTCATCTCGCCGCGACACGGCGCCCTGCTCGAATATTTCGACTCGACGTGGGCCCCGGCCGCCGGCGCGGCGGGCGATGCCATCTGGCCCGGCCATCAGTTCGAATGGGCGGGCCTGCTGGAGCGCTGGGCACTGGCGCGGGGCCGCGACGACATCCGGGCCGTCGCGCGGCGTCTGTACGACATCGGCACGCGTCATGGCATCGACGCCAAGCGCGGGGTCGCCGTCTTCGAACTCGCGGGCGATTTCTCCGTGCGTGAACCGAAGACGCGCCTGTGGGTGCAGACTGAATGGCTAAAGGCGGCGCTGATCCTGGCCCGGTCGGAAAACGATCCGGAACGGCGACGTGGCTATCTCGACGACGCGGTCGTGGCCGCCAAGGCACTCACGCTCTTCCTCGACGTGACGGTACGTGGCCTGTGGCGGGATAAGTTGCTGGCCGATGGCACCTGGGTCGACGAGCCGGCGCCGGCGAGTTCCTTCTATCACGTCATTGACGCCCTGCGGGTGCTGGCGCAAAGCCCTGGCATCGGCGGAAACAAGTAAGTTCAAGAAGGAACTGGGGACTCTCGATGTTGACGGAAGTAGAGGCGAAGCGGATCGCCGCTGAAGAGCGCTATCGTTATGAGATCCGCAAATCGCTCGCCGAGGCCGAGACGCCGGCCGTGGCACCTGTGCCCGGGAAGGACGGTTTCGGCAAGAAGCTGTACGAGTTCCTCAACAGCTCGGTCGGCATGTGGCTGCTGTCGTCGGTCGTGCTGACCGGCGGTGCGGCGATACTCCAGCAGATTCAGCACAATCACGAGATCGACCAGAAGAACCGCCAGGATCTGACGAGCCATAAGTTCGAGATCCAGCACAGGCTCGACAGCATGACCTTCCTGCTGCGGCGCGCCAAAACCGTCGGCGAGGCCAAGAACGCTTTGAACGGCGTCTTCAAGAGTGCGATCCCCCTGACCCCGGAATTGCAGAATCGCAGCCTGGCGTCGCTGTATATGTCGATCCAGCCGCTGCTGGCCGGGACCGACAAGCAAAAGACGACCGAGGCCTTCGAACTCGTGCGGCAGCTTGAGGAGTCCGAACTGCTGTTGCAGTCTCAACCCGACGACAAGCTGCTCGACACCGCCGAGCACGCGAAGCTGACCAAGGTCATCACTGCTATCCAGAAGCTCCATTTCGCACCCTGAAGTTCACATCGTGAGGACAGGAAAATGAAGGACAGGCCGGAGAACTACCCGTTTCCGTCTCGCCGGCGCGTGATGGCTGGCGCGACCGCGGGGCTATTCGCCGCCCCGGCGTTCCTGTCGTCCGGCGCGCGCGCGCAGGCCTGGCCTATCCGGCAGATCCGCGTGATCGCGCCCTATCCTCCAGGCGGCGGCATCGACACGGTGTCGCGCGCCTTCTCGGAGAAGGTTTCGGCCAAACTCGGCCAGACCCTGGTGGTCGACAACCAGCCCGGCGCCGGCGCCACTATCGGCGCGTCGGCGCTCGCCCGCAGCGCGCCCGATGGCTACACGGTGATGGTGGGCAGCCTGGTCGATTATTCGATCGCGCCGTTCTTCCACCAGAACCTCACCTTCGACATGGCCAAGGACTTCGTGCCGGTGCTCGAGATCGGCAACGGCACGGTGGCCGTGCTGGTGACGCCCAGCCTGCCGGTGAAGAACGTCCAGGAGCTGATCGCGCTCGCCAAGAAGGAGCCGGGCAAGCTCTCCTACGCCTCGTCCGGCTTCGGCGGCCTGATCCATCTCAACTACGAGATGCTGAAGCAGATGACCGGTGCGGAGATGACCCACGTTCCCTACAAGGGCACGTCGTTCTTCCAGGCCGATCTCTACGAAAACCGGGTGCAGGTCTCGATCGACAACGTGCTGGCCCACCTGCCGCACATCGCCTCGGGCAAGGTCCGGTGCCTGGCCGTCACGTCGAAGACGCGCTCGCCGTTGCTGCCCGACGTGCCGACCATGGCCGAGGCGGGCGTGCCGGGCTTCGAGTCGGCCACCAACTACACGCTGTTCGTGCCCAAGGGCACGCCGGCCGACGTCATCGCCAAGCTGAACGCGGCCGGCAACGAAACGGTGAAGGACGCCGATTTCCGCGAGCGCATGCTGAAGCTCGGCATCGTGCCGGTCGGCAGTAGCACACAGGCCGAGGCCCAGGCGAAGATGGTCTCGGAGATGAAGCGCTGGGGCGACGTCATCCAGAAGGGCAACATCAAGCCGCAGTGAGTCTCCTCGGCGTTATTGTCCCGATGTGAAGGGGGGGAGCAGCCGGCGTGCGTGTGTTCTACGGCTGGCGGGTGGTCGCGGCCTGCTTCGTCATCGCGGCCTTCGCCTGGGCCCTGGGCCTGTTCGGCTCCAGCGTCTATCTGCAGGCGGTGACGCAGGCCTACGGCTGGCCGGTGGCCGAGGTGGCGTCGGCGATCACGCTGTTCTTCCTGGTGAGCGCCGCCATCCAGCGCGTCGTCGGCCGCAGCATCGATCGCTGGGGTCCGCGGCCTATCCTGCTGCTGGGCACCGCCTGCATGTGCGGCGGCGTGGCGCTGATCGGCCAGGTATCGGCTGCCTGGCAGCTCTATCCCTGTTTCGTCCTGCTGGGCATGGGCTGGTCGACGCTGTCGATGACCGGCATCACGACCACGGTGGCGCCGTGGTTCGAGCGCCATCAGGGCCGGTCGATGACGCTCGCCATCATGGGGGCAAGCCTCGGCGCCATTGCCGGCGTGCCGCTGTTGCTGCTGGCCGTTGGCCGGCTCGGCCTGTCGCGCGGCCTGATCGCCGTCGGTGTCGTCGCCGCGATCGTTCTGGCGCCGCTGATCTGGCGCGTGCTGCGCTTTCGCGGTCCTTCGGAGATCGGCCAGCGGCGCGATGGCGCCTCACCGGCGGCGGCCGACCTTGGACACGCCATACTGACGCCGCCGATCGCCACCTCGGCGAACCGGCGCGTGCTGCTGTGGAGCGCCACCGCTGCCTTCGCGCTCGGTCTCACCGTGCAGATCGGCTTCATCACCCACCATGTGACGCTGGCCGAGCCGCTGCTCGGCATGGCGGGGGCGGGGCTGCTGGTGAGCGCCACGGGCGTGACCGCTTTCGTGGGCCGCCTGATCCTGGCGCGCATCGTCGACCGCGTCCGCGTGCGGCTGCTTGGCGGCCTCGTCATGGTCGCCCAGACGTCGGCGCTGCTGGCGATAGCGCTGTGGCCGACGGTGCCGGTGCTGATCGGCGCCAGCCTGGTCTACGGTTACGGCATCGGCCATGTGACCACCCTGGGCCCGGTGGTGGTGCGGCGCGAGTTCGGGGCGGCCGCTTTCGGCGCGACTTACGGCACTGCCGCGACGGTAATCCAGCTCATCTCGGCCTTTGGGCCGGCATTGTTCGGTCTGCTGCGCGATGCCTTCGGTGGCTACGGGCCGGGCCTCGCCATCGCGGCGGCGGCGACGCTCACCGGCTGCCTCGCCCTGCTGGTGGGCGGCGAGATCGGCAAAGGCGCCCACCCACGGCGCTGATCCGGCTTACTTGCAGACCAGCGTCTCGGCCGGCGCCCTGCGGCTGCGGGTGATGCTATAGGTACCGGCGACGTACCTGTTTTTCGTCACCAGGCCGGTGACCTCGATCTGGCCACCCTTGCGGCAGCTGCGGTCGATCTGGGATTCGACCAGTCCGACCTCGCAACCCGACTTGAGGTCCACGAACAGGATGACGCCGACGTCCGAAATGTTCCGGATCAAGCCCGCGAGGGTGGCGTTCTGGTTATCGAGTTCGTCGCACAGGGCGTAGGCCGGCGCGGTTCCGAGGCAGACGAGGGCCGCGAGCGCCAATGCGCCGATGGCCGAGATTCTTGACATGTCCGTCCACGCTCCCATGCCGCTCCCAGAAACGGCACGATATCAACGAGCGGGCAGGACTGGCAATCCGGCCAGTTGCCCTACTTGGCGCCGCAAGTTGGCGCCCCGAGTTGCATCGAGAGGAACATTCGGCCATCAATCAGAGATGGACATGCCTATCGTTTCTGCACGCACAGAGAATCTCGCGGGGCATTTCGATGTCCTGATCGTCGGTGCCGGACTTTCCGGCATCGGCGCCGCCTGGCATCTGCAGAAGAATTGTCCGGGCAAGAGCTACGCCATCGTCGAGGCGCGCGCGGCGAGCGGCGGGACGTGGGACCTTTTCCGCTATCCCGGCGTCAGGTCCGATTCCGACATGTACACGCTGGGCTACCGCTTCCGGCCGTGGAAGGACGCCAAGGCGATCGCCGACGGACCGGCAATCCTGTCCTATATCCGCGAAGTGGCAAGCGATCACGGCATCGACCGTCGCATCCGCTACCAGCACCGCGTGGTCGGCGCGTCGTGGTCGACGCCTGACGCCAGATGGACCGTCGAGCTGGAGCGTGGGCCGGACAAGGAGTGCGTGCTGATCTCGTGCGGCTTCCTGTGGATGTGCAGCGGCTACTATCGCTACGAGAAGGGCTATGTGCCGGAGTTCGCCGGCATCGATGGCTACAAGGGCAGGGTGGTGCATCCGCAGCACTGGCCCGAGGACCTCGACTACGCTGGCAAGAAGGTGGTCGTGATCGGCAGCGGCGCCACCGCCGTCACCGTGGTGCCGTCGATGGCGGAACAGGCCCAGCACGTCACCATGCTGCAGCGCTCGCCGACCTACGTGGTGGCGCGCCCGGCGCAGGATCCGATCGCCAACAAGCTAAAACGCCGGTTGCCGCTGAAACTCGCCTACATGCTGACGCGTTGGAAGAACGTGATGCTCGGCATGTATTTCTACCAGATGTGCAAGCGCAAGCCGGACAAGGTGAAGGGCCTGATCCTGGGCGGCGTCCGCCAGATGCTGGGCCCGGACTACGACGTCGATACGCATTTCACGCCGCGCTACAATCCGTGGGACCAGCGGCTCTGCCTGGTGCCCGATGCCGACCTGTTCCGCGCCATCGCCAAGAAGAAGGTGTCGGTGGTCACCGACCAGATCGAGACCTTCACCGGAACCGGTATCAAGCTGAAGTCCGGCGTCGAGCTCGAGGCCGACATCGTCGTGATGGCGACCGGCCTGGTGCTGCAGCCGCTCGGCGGCGCGAAGCTCGTGGTCGACGGCAAGCCGGTCGAGCCGCCCAAGACCCTGATCTACAAGGGCATGATGTATTCCGACGTGCCCAACCTCGCCTCGGTGTTCGGCTACACCAACGCTTCGTGGACGCTGAAGGCCGACCTCGTCTGCGAGTATGTCTGCCGGCTGCTGAACCATATGGACCGCAAGGGGTTCCGCCAGGCCACGCCGCGCAACAGCGATCCGACGCTCACCGAGGAGCCGTGGGTCAACTTCTCCTCGGGCTACATCCAGCGCGCGCTGGAACACCAGCCCAAGCAGGGCAGCAAGCGGCCGTGGAAGCTCTACCAGAACTACGTGCTCGACCTCCTCACGCTGCGCCATGGCTCGGTGAAAGACAGGGCGATGGTGTTTTCGCGCTGACCGGACCGCGCGGGCCTCCAGGCCCGCTCATGAGTCTGATGCGGGCCTGGAGGCCCGCGGTCCTTATGAGAACGTCACTGTCACGCTGCCGAACGGTCCGAAGTCGGCGACGAACACTTCACCCGGCTTGGGCGCCAGCATGCCCGTCAGCGTGCCGGTGCTCACCATCTGCCCGGCCTTCATGCCGACGCCGGTATGCGAGAGTTCGTTGGCGAGCCAGGTGAGCGGCGCCATCGGGTGGTCGATGACTGCCGCCGCCGTGCCCTTGCGGCGCAGACGGCCGTTGGACGAGAGCGTCGCCTCCTGGCCCGCGATGTCGCGCGTCTTCCAGTCGGCGATCGCGGGGCCGTAGATGATCGTGCCCGAGCCCGCGCCGTCAGCCAGGATGGCGGGGAGCGGCGGGAAGGCGGCGTCGTGGATGAAGCGGCACTCTGCCAGTTCGAGGCCGGGATGCAGCGAGGCGACGGCTTCTGTGACCTCTTCCTGGCTATAAGGCTTTGCGCGGGGCGGTAGGTCGGCGCCGAGCCTGGCCTGGTACTCGACCTCGGGAATGGGGCTCGCGAGCATCGCATGCACGACGGTGACCGGTGTCTCCTTCACGAAGAAGGTGCGGCCGTAGATCGGGGAGTCGGTGCGTAACTCCTTCTGCAATTCCTCCTTGAAGGCCGCGATTTTCCAGCCGAGCACCGGCCAGCCGAGTTCTTCGGCGACCAGGCCGGTCACCTTGTAGGCGGTGGCCTTGTCCGGCGGCACGAGATGAGAAGCGAGGCCGCTCTGCTGGCGGCCGTCGCGACGGAGGGCGGCGAGGAGACGGGCGAGTTCCCGTTGCGTGGCGATGTCCATGGGTGTTCCTTAGCAGAAACCGGAGGAGAAACGATGCGCACGCCAGCCGAGAAGGGCCGAGTGTTCCAGGAGCTACACAAGCGGCCGGGATTGCTGCTGCTGCCCAATCCATGGGACGCGGGCACGGCGAAGCTGCTGGAGTCGCTGGGCTTCGAAGCGCTGGCCACCACCAGCCTCGGCATGTCGAACGCGCTCGGCCGGCCGGACGGCGAGAACGCGGTGAGCCGCGCCGAGCTGATCGAGAATTGCCGTGTCATCGCCGAGGCGACCGACCTGCCGGTGAACGCCGATCTGGAGAACGGCTATGCCGACGATCCCGAGGAGGCGGCGACCATCCTGCGCGACGCGGCGGCGGTTGGCATTGTCGGTGGCTCGATCGAGGACTGGAGCGGCGAGAAGATCTACGACTTCGATCACGCGGTCGAGCGGGTGGCCGCCGGCGTCGAGATGGCGCGGTCGCTGCCGATACCGTTCACTTTCGTCGCCCGCGCCGAGGGCTTCGGCAAGGGCCTCAAGGATCTCGACGACACGATCCGGCGCCTACAAGCCTTCGAGAAGGCGGGCGCGGACGTGCTCTACGCACCGCACCTCAAGGATCTCGCGACCATGAAGCTGGTGGCGTCGAGCGTGAGCAAGCCGCTGAACGTGGTGATGAGTGCCGCCGATCCCGATTTGACGATGGCCCAGATCGAGTCGGTTGGCGTGAAGCGCATCAGCGTCGGCGGCGCGCTGTCGCGGCTGGCGCTGGCCGCCTTCATGAAGGGCGCGCGCGACATGAAGGGCGGGAGTTTTGCCTGGATGCGCGAAACGATGCCGAGCAAGGACCTGAAGCCGGTGTTCCGCCAGCGGTCCTAAGCCGCCACCCGATATTTCATCCCGTCCAGTGCCGGGATCGGCTCGTCGCCGATCTGGCGCAGCAGCGAGGCGAGATCGTAGTGGAAGCCCTCGCTCGACATCAGCCCGTCCCTGAAGCCCAGGACCACGACGAAGGGAATGATCACCGGCCGGCGGGTCGGCGCGATGCCGAGGAAGGCGCCGATGTGGCTGCCACGCCAGGTCGCCTCGCCGAGATAGCCGCCATCGTCGGTCCAGGCGGCGATTTGCCCCGGCTCGCGCTTTACCGTGACATCGAAGGTGGTCCACCATTGGCGGTAGTGCGCGGCGGCGCCGTCGCGGCCGTGCCAGACCTGGCCGGTCGCGTGGTCCTCGAAACGGCACTCCGGGTGCAGCGTCGCCAGCGTCGCTTCGAGGTTCTGGGCATTCTCGGCCTCGACATGGCGGCGGACCAGTGCGGCGAGTTCTAGGTTCATGGGTCTGGCTCCTCTATATTCGATACCTGATAATATATAAGAAGGCTAATATGAATCGCAAGGTGACCGTTCCCAAGGCGGGCGAAGGCAAGCGCGGGCTCGAGGGGCATCTGGGCTACCTGGTGCGGCAGGCCAACGTCGCGGTGCGGGCGGCCATGGAAAAGGCGCTGGCCGACATCGACGCCACGCCGGCACAGTTCGCGGTGCTGACCATGATCGTGGCCTATCCCGGCGTGTCGGGCGCCGAGCTGGCGCGGCTCACGTTTCTGACGCCACAGACCATCAACGTGATCGTGCGCAACCTGGTGCGTGGCGGGACGATCGAGAAGACGGCCCATGCCGTGCACGGCCGTGTCCTGCGGCTAACCGCGACGGCCAAGGGCCAGGCGCTGCTGAAGCGCTGCCGCGCTCGGGTGCAGGAGGTCGAGGGCCGCATCGCCGGCCTCGCCGGCAAGGACGAGGAGAAGGCCGTGCGGCGCTGGCTGGTCGCCGTGGCGGAGGAACTGGGCGGCCGTTAGGCCCTACCCTAGGCCAGAATCTTCTTTCGCTCCGGATCGACGGCGGCGCCGGCAATGCGCGTCGCGGCGTGGCGTTGCGTAAAAGCCTCGATCTCGTAGTCGGCATGGCCGGCTTCTTCTGCCGGCACGTAGCCGAAGGCCACAGCCTTGCCGATGGTGTGACCCCAGCCCGCACTCGACGTCACACCCAGCACCTTGCCGGCCCGGCGGATCGCCTCGCCGCCGTAGAGCTGCACGGGTGCGTCGACCAACAGGGTGACGAGCTTGCGCTTCGGGCCCGCGACCTTGGCCTTCTCGAGGTTGCGCACGATCACGTTGATGGTCTGCGGCGTGAGGAACGTGAGCCGC
>CAMDOT010000096.1 GCA_945903635.1 Rhizobium sp. Q54
TCAGGGCGGAGGTTACTCCGCCCGAGCCCGCTCATGATCATGAGCGGGCCTGGAGGCCCGCGGTCCGTCTTGATGTGCGTCTATTTCAACTGAACCGGTTTTAGCCTTCGAGGGTCGTGGTCGAAACCGCGAGATTGCTGCCGAGGAACGCCCGGTCGCCCGGCCCGTCCTGGCCATGGCCGACGCTCCAGCGGTCCGGCCAGTCAAGGCGCTCGGCGCCCCATGCTGAGGCGGCCGACAACGATGACCAGGGGGCATTGGCCGCGAGGCGATACAGCAGACCGCCGGGCCCCATGCCCGGATGGACCAGCAGTTGAATGTCGAAAGGCGCGCCGGCCGTGATGGCCGGCCCGAGCCAGTAGTGCGGGCTGCGGCCGGGCTCCGGCTCCAGGATCACCGTCAGCCGCTGCGTCGGTCCGCTGAGTCCGATCCAGAGCGGCGCACGAACACCGGGCCGGGAGGCCGAGAGAAATGTCTGCGCCGTGCTCGTGCCAGCCGCCGCGGCGTGGCCGGCGAAACGGAAGGCCACCACCTCGTCTTTGTCGACGTGGGTTTCGCCCAATGCCTGCCACTGCTCGACGGGCGGCACCGGCAGCGGCCACGACAGGCGCTCGCGGACGCGGCCTTCGGCATCGAACACCTGATAACGCAGCCCCTGCGTATCGAGCGCGGCCTGGACGGCGTGGAGATATTCGACGCCCTCCGGCATGCGGTGCGCGGTGCCGGCGCCGGCGGTGCAGATCTGCAGCACGCCGCGATGGGCCTGCACGTCGAACGCCAGGATGTGGCCGCACAGGTAGGCGAGCACGCCGCCCTCGACCAGGACGTCCCAGAATTCCGTCGCGTGCTCGGGACCGACATCGCGCTGATAGGCACCGGCGAAGCCGTTGACCGAATGGATCGGATGGTGGCCCGCGACGAGCTTGTGGCGCGCATCGCCGTGCTGGTGCAGCACGGCGCGGAGCCAGTCGGTCTCGACGTGGCCCTCGCCGCCGAGGCCCGTCCATAGCGTGTGAACGAAGACGAGCAGAAGGTCGCCACGACGCACCCAGTACGACAGGCCTTCCTGTCCGGGAGGGCCGTTGCACGGCAGGTGATCGTGGACCTCGCGGAACACCGCCTCGCTCATGGCGTCGTAGGTCGCGTGGTTGCTGGTCGTATGCCACAGCGGGATCGTGCGCCGGTCGAGCCAGGCCATCTCGTGGTCGAGCCAGTGCCGCCACTGTTTGCGCAACGTGTCGGCGTCGGCCGTGTAGCCCGCGATCTCGTCGCCGAGAAACAGGATGAACTCCGGCGCTGGCGCGAGACGCCGAACGGCCGCGTTGACGCCGGCGAAGGTGCGTTCGTGCAGGGCGCCGGCGACGCCGGAACAGGCGTCGCCGTAGACGACGAACTGATGGCCCTGGCCGCGCGGCAGAAGGGCGTGGATCGGCTGACCGCGTGCGGGCCGCTCGTAGTGGCCCTCGATCTCGTCTTCGCTGAGCTTCACGAAGCCGTGGCGCGTGTAGAAGCGGTCGGCCTTGCTGCCCTTCAGCACCTCGAGACCCACCGGCAGGCCCGTCGCGTCGGCTTCGTCGAGAAGCGTCTTCAGAATCCTGGTGCCGAGTCCGGTATTATGCAGGCGGCGATCGAGATAGAAGGAGTCGATCTTGATCTCACTGTCGCTCCTGCGAAAGCCGACGCAGCCCACGCGCTCTCCGTCCAGCAGGATCAGCCGCATCCCCGGCTCTTCGAACGTCGCGCGAAAAACCCGACGGGCGCGCTCCGGCGAATAGCGGAACACGCGCTCCAGATGTTCGCGCATGACCTCGATGCGGAGCGCCAGCAGCGGCTCGAAGTCCGCTTCGCTAACGGGACCGAAGCGCCAATCCCCCGTTCCGGTACTAGACACGTGACGCGATCCTGGCAACGCGTGGCTTGGCGACCGTCAGCCAGTCCTTGGTGTCGAGTTCCATCGAGCGGTCGAGGCGGCCGGCATTGAAGAACAGCGTCTCGTTCGCGAGCAGCTCCTCGTCGACCACGACGGTGAGGGCGGGGTCGAGGGCGAAGGGCGGCACCGCCCCCATCACGCAGCCGGTCAATTCCTGCGCCGTCTCCGGCGAGGCGAAGCCGCACTTGCGCGCCTCGAACAAGGTCGCCACCGCCGCGAAGTCGAGCTTGCGGCTGCCCGGCAGGATGGCCAGCACGTGCCGCCGGCCACCGCCGCCGCCGCGCACGTCCAGCACCATGGCCTTGGCCGCCTGGTCTGGCCGGTTGCCGCGGATGGCGCTGATCTCGGCGGATTTGCCTTCGGCCTCGTGTTCGATGATGCGGAACTTCGCCTTGGCTTCGCTCAGCAGGGCGACGAGCCGCTCGAATACCGACGGGGCGAATACCGACGTGGCGAAAACATCAGACGCCACGGACGACCTTCTCCGACAGGATTTTCAGCGCTTCCTCGAGGCTCGGGACCTGGCCGTCGGCCGGCGCGATATGGGCGTCGACGGAGCGGCGGTGGCTGCGCTCGATCGCCTCGGTCATCAGCGGATCGACTCCGGTCTCGCGCAGGGTCCGGGCCACCAGGCCCATCTCCTCCCAGCGACGGTGGGCGTGCACGATATGCGTCTGCACCAGCATGCCGATGAAGCCGCCGAGCGTCGCCTCGTCGGCGTCGCCGAGACAGCCCAGCACTTCTTCCAGGATGCCCTGGCGTTGCGCGGTCACCAGCGCTTCGACGCCCAGCGCCTCGATGCCCTTGACCAGCACGCTGCGCAGCATTTTTACCGACGAGGCGCTGCCGGGTTTTAGCCCGAGCAGCTTGGCGTCGAAGCCGTTGGCGTTCATCCATGCGACGGCCGCTTCGGCTTCTTCACCGGCCACCAGCATCGGCGCCTTGATGCCTTGCTTAAAAAAGCCGCCCATCACGGCGACATCGATGTAGCGGCCGCCGCCTGTCTCGATCTCGGCGCGATCCTCGTCCGACATCTTGCCGGTGATGGTGCAGAGATCGAGGAAATGCGCGCCCTTCTTCAGGAGCGGCGCAGCGGCGGCGGCGGCGTCCTGCGCAAATTCGCCCTGCACCGCCGAGATCACCAGATCGGCCTCACTGAGCGCTGCGGTGTAGTGGCCCTCGATCGCGACATCGAGCCCGCGCGCGGCCTTGCCCAGCGCAGTGCCGCGCGCGTCCTTGTCGAGGGCCGTGTCGATGGCAATGACGCGGCGCGGCGCGTTGTCTCCGGGTTTCGGCCCGCCTTCATCGCGCGACCCACGCCAGCCGCCTTCGATACAGAGGCCACGGGCGATGGCCGATCCCGCCTCGCCAAAACCGAGCAGCGCGATCACGCGCGGAGAAAAGGACATGTCTTTGTTCCGGAGTTCAGGAGGCGGGGGCTTCGCCGTCCTTGGTGTTGCGCGCCGCCCCTGCGATCTGGGGCGCGTCGCGCGAACTGGCGACGCGCAGCTTCGGCCGCACGACGGCGACCGTCTGGTTCTGCGCGCGCTCGGCAACGCCGGCATAGAGTTGCTTGCCGGATTCGATCACGCTGACGCCGGCGAAGCGGCCGAGCCAGCGCTGGCCGAAGCGTTCGACGGCCGGCGCCATGCGCATGGCGAGTCGCGAACGGGTCGGTGGCATGTAGAGCGCGCGCGTCTGGCGCAGCGGCGCGAACATGTTGGCGCGCAGGAGGGCCGCGAGCTGGCCGGTGGAATAGGGATGGCCCTGGTAGAACGGCGAGCGATCGACCTGGGACCAGAAGCCAGCGCGCGTCGGCGCCACAACGATCAGGCGGCCACCGTCGGCCATCACGCGCCAGATCTCGCGCAGCATCGGGCGAAGCTGTTCGGTGCATTCGACGGCATGGACCAGCAGCACGCGGTCGACCGAACGGTCGGGCAACGGCAGATCCATCTCGTCGACCAGGGTCGCGAGATTGCGCCCCTCGCGCGGCCAGCGGGTGACGCCCTGCGGGGCCGGCATGAAGGCCAGCACACGCTGGGCTTCCTCGACGAACGGCCGCAACAGCGGGGTGGCGTAGCCCAGACCCAGCACGTTCTCGCCGCGAACGCTTGGCCACACTTCGCGCAGCCGGGCGCGCAACAGCCGCGCCGTCGTCTGGCCGAGCGTGCTGCCGTAGAATTCCTCAAGGTCGAGGACGTCGTTCCACATGCGGCAATCCTAGCAGAAATCAGACCCTCGCGGCCATGGCCCGCGCAAGCCAGCTCTGCTAGCGTTGCGCATCATGAGCACAACACTAGACATCGTCCGAATCCCGGTCCTGAGCGACAATTACGTGTGGTTGATGCGCGAGCCCCAGAGCGGCGCCGTGGCTGTCGTCGATCCGGCGGTGGCCGGGCCGATCCTCGCCGAGGCGGAAAAGCGCCGCTGGAAGATCACCCATATCCTGAATACGCATCACCACGGCGATCACGTCGGCGGCAATCTCGAGATCAAGAACGCGACCGGCTGCACCATCGTCGGGCCGCGGCGCGACCGGGCGCGCATTCCCGGTATCGACGTCGAGGTCGACGACGGCGACCGCTACCGCTTCGGCGAGGCCGAGGCGGAGGTCTTCTTCATTCCGGGCCACACGTCCGGCCACATCGCCTATGCCTTCCGCGACCAGCACGCGCTGTTCTGCGGCGACACGATCTTTGCGCTGGGCTGCGGCCGCATGTTCGAGGGCACGCCGCAGCAGTTCTGGACGTCGCTCAGCCGCCTGCGCGCGCTCCCCGACGACATGCGGGTCTATTGCGCCCACGAATACACCCAGTCCAACGCCCGCTTCGCCGTGACCATCGAGACCGGCAACAAGGCGCTGATGGCGCGCGCGGCGTCCATCGACGCGGCACGGGCGCGCGGCGAGGCCACGGTGCCGTCGCTGCTTGGCGAGGAGAAAGCCACCAACCCGTTCCTGCGTGTCGACATCCCGGCGGTGCAGGCAGCAGTCGGCATGGCCGGCGGCGATCCCACGGCGGTGTTCGCCGAAGTGCGTCACCGCAAGGACGTGTTTCGTTAGCACTGCTGGATCTACGGAGACTGGCTTTCCATAGTTCGGGTGCGCGCTGGCGCACGTTCTGGGTCAACGGAAATACCTCATCCTGAGGAGCGCGCGCAGCGCGCGTCTCGAAGGATGGGCAGCGGGCACGGTGTATGTAACCCATCCTTCGAGACGGCCCTTCGGGCCTCCTCAGGATGAGGTAGCTAACGTGATGCTTCCGCCGCCGCCTTGTAGACGACCTCGACAGCCACTGCCGTTATCCGGCGAGCCTGCGCCGGATGGCATCCAGAGTAACGCCGAGCTCGTCGGGAACGGATCGATGATGCGCCAGCCGCTCCCGCAACTCGTGCCGCTGGGCGTCGCTCAACGGCGGCGCGGACTCGTCGTGCAGGACGCTGTCGAGCAGGCCGTAGGCAATCTCAAGCCGCTCCCGGGGGCTGAGCTGCTCCAGTTCATCGAGGAGGGCGGCCTTGGTCATGAGAGAAGGGTACTCCTTGGCCCATGACTTTCAAGGACAGGCTGATCAGGGTAATTTTCGCACGGACGATGCATCGCAAGGAACGTGTGCGTTATGAGCAAGAAGCCTAAGACCATTCCGAAATTCCGTAGCGAGGCCGAGGAGCGCCGCTTCTGGGAGGCGCACGACTCCAGCAGTTTTGTCGATTGGAGCAAGGCGGAGCGTGTGCGCCTGCCGAACCTCAAGCCATCGACGACGTCGATTTCCCTGCGGTTGCCGGTGACGCTTCTCGATCAGATCAAGATAGCTGCCAACAAGCGCGATGTTCCGTATCAGTCTTTGATCAAGACCTGGCTCGCCGAAAAGACGGGGAGCGGCTGAGCTGTAGCCGCGTCGCTGGCGGCGGCCTCAAGGCGGGTATTCGCCGAGGTCCGACTCCGCGATGATGTGTTCTGTTAGGCCGTCACCCGCACGCCGTTGAGAGCCGCCATTTCGTCGGCGCCGGGCGGCTGCCAGATCGTCTCGATGAAATCGAACATGGGCCGGGTGACCGTAAGACGGAAGGTCTCCCCCTGTTCGTGGTTCCGTCCCTCGACCCGTCGCCAGCGCTCCCGGGCGTCGATGTCGAGGAAATGCAGATGCACGCCCAACCCGGCCGCCATCGCGGGAGCGGCGACGCGCTGGCGCTGATCGGCGCGCTGCAGGCCGAGATCGAGCACCGAGGGAACGCCGAGGTGGCCGAGTTGCAAGGCGGTGGTGACCATCCGGCTTTCGCAGCGCATCACCCGCTCGTCGATCCATTGCCAGTTGGGGCGCTCGGGCTTGTCCGGTGTAAACAGGCCGACCATCCAATCGTCGATCGACAGGTGCAAAGCACCGAGCTGCCGGGAGAGCTTTCCGGCGTAGGTGGTCTTGCCCGCGCCGGTCGAGCCGCAAACGAGATGGATCATCGGACTAGCCCAGATCGCCAGGCTGGCCGGCCGTCAGGCGTCCCAACAGGTCGGCAAGGGAGGCAATCTCCGGCTTGGTCCAGCGGTCGCGGAAGATGTCGGCGGCCATGACCTCGAGCGAGGCCCGGGCATTGGCGACGAGCTCCTGGCCCGCCTCGGTGAGGACGACGTAGGCGAGGCGGGCATCGCGCGGATCGGCCTCGCGGCCCACCATCCTCAATTTTTCGAGCGGGGCGGCCATGCGCGTCACTGTCGACGGGCTGACATAGAGCCGCTTCGCGAGGTCGATCCGGCTGAGTCGATGCCGTGGCGCCTGTTCCAGGTGCATCAGAAGGAGGACTTCCTTGAGGGCAAGGCCATGCAGGGAGCCGAGGCCATTCGAGAAGCGCTCTTCGAGGCGGGCGTTGGCGCCGAGCAGGCGCAGGACGGCGGAGAAGGAGGGGGTGGCCATGGCAATGACATAGGCCTATATACTTCCATATGCAAGCAATAAGGAAATATATGCGATGCAAAATAAAGTTGACGGTTCAGCAGGAATTTGGCTATTATTTTGCTGGGCTGGCGGGATTGCGCCGGCCTTCTTCGTTTCCGGCAAGACCTGCCCGCGGCCGCCCGCGGGTTCGCGCAAAAGCGCTCGGTGCAGCCGCCACGGGTCCTGACCCGTGGATGAGAGACAATCCGATAACGCCCAAAGGGCTTCGTGCCGGCAGTGCCGGCGCCAACAGGGAAAAGAGCCACGCCTCGAATCGTGGACGGTATTGCGCGCGCCCGGTCACAGATCCGGGCACACATTCGGGCCCAACACTCCCATCGTTCAGGTGGGCCCGCCGAGCCGGGTAAAATCCCGGATTTATTGGCTTTCCGGCGAGCGGAGAGCTGATTTTCGACCCGTCGAGTTGGGCCAAGTTCGAAAAATTGGGCCCGCCCGCAGGCCCGGCGGCGTTGGCCACCTTCACTGGGCGCGCAGCACCAGCGCTTCGCGCAGCGCCGCGGCGCAGATGGCCGTGCCACGTCGCGCGCCGTGCAGCAGCATAGGCGCGCTCAGGAAGCCGTGCAGCATGCCGCCGAACTCGACGAGATCGGCCAGCGTGCCTTCCTGTTGCAGCCGCCAGGCATAGGCGCGGCCCTCGTCGCGCAGCGGATCGTAGCCGGCGGTCATCACCAGCGCCGGCGGCAGGCCGGCGAGCGAGGCGGCGCGCAGCGGCGACACGCGCCAGTCGCCGCGGCTCGTCTTGTCGGGCGCGTAGTGATCGAAGAACCATTCCATGGTCTCGGCATTGAGCCCGTAGCCGTCGTAGAAGCGGCGGTAGGACTCGGTGCGCGCCACGGCATCGGTGACCGGATAGGCGAGGACCTGCAGGCGCAGGCGCGGCCCGCCGTTGTCGCGGGCCCAGATCGCGACCGCGGCGGCGAGATTGCCGCCGGCGCTGTCGCCACCGATGGCGAGCCGCGTGGCGTCGATGCCGATCGAGGCGCCGTTGGCCGCGACCCACTGCAGGCCTGCCACGACATCGTCGAAGGCGCCGGGGAATCTAGCTTCCGGGGCCAGCCGATAATCCACGGCGCAGACCGCGATGCCGGCGTCGAGGGCGAACTGGGCGCAGAGCACGTCGTGGCTTTCGAGGTTGCCGAACACCCAGCCGCCGCCATGGGCGTAGACCAGCGCCGGCAGCTTCGCGTCGGCTGCTGCTGCGGCCGGCCGATAAAGCCGGATCGGAATCGCGCCGCCGGGTCCGGGAAGCGTGCGGTCGGTCACCGTCACGCCGGCGGGGCGCGGACCCTGGGAGGGCGGACGGAGCGACAGGTACTGCTCGCGTGCGGCCTGCGGGCTCAGCTTGTTCCACGCCGGGCGGTTGGCCGCCGCGGCCAGGTCGAGCAACCGCTGGGATTCTGGATCGAGCGCCATTCCACCAACTCCATTGGACGAAGAAACACGTCACTCTAGCAGGCCACGCCCCTGTTTCGTCACGAGACGAATGGTAAGGTCGGCCATGACATTCGATCCGGATCATGGTGCAGCCCCCACGTCGGCGCCCTCCTGGGGGCGTCGTGCGTGGGATCGCGTGCGTGCCTTTCGTCCCTTCGCCTCCAAAGCTGCCGGATCGAGCAGCCGTCGCACGGCCTGGGGTTGGGGGTGGCGTGTCGCTCTGGTGGTGGTGATCCTCTACTATCCCGTGGGCGCGCTGGTGACCCAGGACATCGACGACGATCCGCAGTTCGCACCGCGCAACGTGACGCCAGGCGAAAGCCGGGCGGTGGCCGTGGCAGCCGAGCTGGTGGATCGTGAAGTCAACGTCCACACCTGGACGCCGATGCAGCCCTTCTTCATGCCGTCCGGACTGCTCGACAACATGCCGAACTTCCAGCGCGGCATCGCGGCGGCGCTCGGCCGCTTCAGCACGGAACTGATGGACCAGCTTGGCCGCACCCGCGGCTCGAGCCAGACCGACCGCGACCTCGAGCAGGCGCGCGGCTTCCTGAACGAGCAGCCCAACATCTGGGTCTGGCAGCCCAGCGTGTCGCTGATGCCGTCGGCCACGTCGGCGCAGAAATATCGCGCCGGCCGCGAGAAGCTGTTGGCCTACAACAAGCGGCTGGCCTCCGGTCAGGCGATATTCGAGCGCCGCGCCGACAACCTCCAGGCGCTGCTCGATCGCATCGCCAACGATGAAGGCTCCGATTCGGGCGTCATCGACCAGCACATCATCGAGAAGTCCGGCGATCTGTTCGATTCGCGCTGCGACGATATCTTCTACTTCAACAAGGGCCGGCTCTACGCCAACTACCTGCTGTTGCGCGAGCTGGGGGTCGACTTCGAGAATATCATCCGGGAAAAGGGCCTGACGAATGCCTGGACCGGCACCGTGGAGACGTTCCGTCTCGCCGCCGAACTGCAGCCCTGGGTCGTGTGGAACGGCTACCTCGACGGGTTTCTCATTCCCAATCACCTGGCGGCCCAGGGTTTCTACCTGCTGCGGGCGCGCACGCAGTTGCGCGAAATCAGCAACATCCTGCTGAAGTAGGCCGGCGTCGTGGAGATCTACCTTCCGATCGCCGAGCAGTCGATGAACGTGTTCGTGCTGCTTGGCCTGGGGGCCGCGGCCGGACTGCTCGCCGGCATGTTCGGGGTCGGCGGCGGGTTTCTTGCCACGCCGCTCCTGATCTTCGTCGGCATTCCACCGGCCGTGGCGGTCGCCAGCCAGGCCAACCAGGTGGTCGCCAACTCGGTGTCGTCGCTGCAGGTCCATTGGCGCCGCGGCAACGTCGATCTGCGCATGGGGATGGTGCTCTTGCTGGGCGGCATGTTCGGCTCCTCGGCAGGCGTCTGGCTGTTCACCTATCTCAAGAGCATCGGCCAGATCGATTTCGTCATCGCCGTCCTCTACGTCATCATGCTGTCGACGATCGGCCTCCTGATGCTGGTCGAGAGCCTGAGCACCTACGTGAAGCGCCGACGCAATCCCGGTGCGCCGCGCGGCAAGCTTCACACCCACTACCTCGTTCACCGCCTGCCGCTAAAACTCCGGTTCTACAAGTCGAAGCTCTATATCAGTGCGCTGCTGCCGGTGGGGCTGGGCTTCCTGATCGGCATCCTGTCGGCGATCCTGGGCGTCGGCGGCGGGTTCGTCCTGGTGCCGGCCATGATCTATCTGCTCGGCATGCCGACGGCGGTGGTGATCGGCACCTCGAATTTCCAGATCCTGTTCGTGGCCGCCAACGTCACGTTCCTCCAGGCCACGACCAATGGCACGGTCGACGTGGTGCTGGCGTTGCTCCTGATCCTGGGCGGCGTGGTGGGTGCACCGATCGGCTCGCGGCTGGCCGCCAAGCTCCCGGGCGTGGTGCTGCGTGGCTTGATGTCTGTCCTGATCCTGGCGGTCGCGGTCGAACTGCTGACCGAACTCCTGCGCACGCCGAGTTCATTGTTCTCTCTCGGTACCCGCGAGGTGCAGCCGTGAGGCGCCTCCTGCTGGCCCTCGCGGCAGGCCTCGTCTGCGTGGCCGGTGCGCACGCCCAGGGTCCGCGCGTCGAGCCGCCCGGCGGCATGCTGCCGGCCCCCGGTCTGGGCGGACCGACGGATTCCAGCGCGCCGCCATCGGTGCCTATCGAGTCGGCGACGCCAGAGTTGGTCGTCGATCTGTCGCGCGCGCGCGTGTCGATCACGTCGGCCTTCCAGGGTGAGAGCATCCTGATGTTCGGGATGTTCGACCCGCCGGGCGAGGTGGTCGTGGTCGTGGTCGGGCCGGAGGCGCGCGAGACGGTGATGCGCAAGCAGCGCGTCTTTGGCCTGTGGCTCAATACCGGCCGCCAGTCTTTCGATGATGTGCCCGCCTACTACGCCATCGCGGCCAGCCAGCCGTTGCAGCGGCTGCTTGCCCGTGGTGTCGGCGGTGAGATCCTGTCGCTGGAAGACCGGATGTCGACGGTCAAGCCGGTCGGCTCGCGGGGATCGTCGGAATTGGCGAGATTCCGCGGCGGCCTGCTCGAGGTGAAACGCCGGGAGGGGCTCTATCCCGCCGCCATCGGCCAGGTCACGGTGCAGGCCGGCCGGCTGTTTCGCGTCGACCTGCCTTTTCCCTCACGGCTGCCCGAGGGGGTTTACGAGGTGAAGGCTTATCTGCTGCGTGACGGCAAGATCGTCGCCGCGGTGTCGCGGCCGCTGCCAGTCGGCAAGGTCGGCTTCAGTGCCCAACTGGCGGGTTGGGCGGACCACGACGGCGCGCTCTACGGGCTGGGCGCCATTGCCATGGCGCTGTTCGCCGGCTGGTTGGGCGGCGCGATCATGCGGCGTCTGTAGGGGGCGGGCCAGCGATGGGTACGGCGATGGATACGAGGATGGGCACAGAGGTGGGCGCAGAACGGAGAGGACCATGAGCGTGAGCGAGCATTCCGGCCGGACCGACGAACGCGTCTTTCTGGTCGTCGTCGACGAAAGCCCCGAGATGCGCAACGCGCTGCGCTACGCCTGCCGTCGCGCCAAGCGTACCGGTGGGCGGGTGGCGATGCTCTACGTCATGGATCCGCCGGAAGGTCAGCAATGGGGCGCCGTTGTCGATCTCATGCGCCAGGAAGCGCGCCAGCAGGCCGAGGACGTGGTTGCCCGCCATGCCGACACGGCGGCCACCCTCACCGGCCAGCCTCCAACGATCCACATTCGCGAGGGCAAGAGTCGGGACGAACTGCTCAAGCTCGTAGCCGAGGACCGATCAATCTCGGTTCTGGTGCTGGGCAGCGCCTCGAGTGGCGAGGGGCCGGGTCCCTTGGTCACGGCCTTTACCGGCAAGCTCGGGGGCCAGCTCCGTATTCCCCTGACCATCGTTCCGGGCGCCCTGACCGAGGCCGAGATCGACGCGATCTCATAGACCGTGCGCGCAATCTCCGCGTCGTTCTGTCAGGTCGCTGCAGGTAATCGGGTTTTGCATTGGAATCGTCAGTCGAATGACGTACCAGTTTCGTCTTTATAAGATGTTGTAATTATTGGATAATATATTAAAGTTCCATAACTACTATACCGAAGCACTGAAGAATCAACTTGATCCACCGGACGCCGGTTCCTACGTCCGGGGTACCGATTGGGGGCGGAGACGTCCCGTTCCCAGCCTGAGCGATGCCGAGCGGTCAGCCGCCAAGCGTTCGATGAAGGAGACCAGGTTTGTTTATCCAGACCGAGCAGACGCCCAATCCGTCCACCCTGAAGTTCCTCCCGGGCCGCGTGGTCATGGAGAAGGGGACGATGGATTTCGCGAGCGCCGATACCGCCACGCCGTCGCCCCTGGCCAAGAGGCTGTTTGCGATCGAGGGCGTCGAGCGGGTGTTTTTCGGCTCCGACTTCGTGACCGTCACGAAGGAGGCGAGCCTCGATTGGCAGATCCTCAAGCCATCCATCCTGGGTGGCATCATGGAACATTACACCTCGGGCGACCCGGTGGTGGCCGACAGCGGCGATACCGCCGCTGCCGCAGCGGACGACGACGAGGTTGTCGCCCAGATCAAGGAATTGCTCGATACGCGCGTCCGTCCGGCCGTGGCCCAGGATGGCGGCGATATCGTGTTCCAGGATTTCAGGGACGGCGTGGTCTATCTCCATATGCAGGGGTCGTGCTCCGGCTGCCCAAGCTCGACGGCCACGCTCAAGATGGGAATTGAGAATCTTCTGAAGCACTACGTGCCAGAAGTGGTGGAAGTCCAGGCAGCCCAGTAGGTCGCCGCCGCTCAAGCGTACAGCGTCGTTACAGCATCGCGGTCCTCTTGGGGGAACCGCGCGTGGTGGGGCCGTTCGTTTGCGCCAACGAAACGAAGAGTGTGGAATGAAGTTGTCAATCCGGCCCGCGGTCGAACGCGGGCGCCGTTATGCATTTCCGGCGGCATGGTTCGCCATGGTCGCCACGGGGGTCGGGCTCAGCGAACCGCTGCCGAACGTCGATGTCGCGCCGTATCTGTCCTTTGCCGCGATCGGGACGGCGAATGCCGCGTCGCCGGAGCAGCCGGTGTTTCTCGCCATGGACGCCCAGCCAGCGGCCTTGACGTTCGTACGCCACGAACCGAGCGAGCCCGACGACGTATGGCCTCATTTCCCCATGCGTGAAACAACCCTCGGGCACGGACGCTTCGCGGCGCCTGGCAACGCCGTGCGCCGGCAGGTCCAGTTGCGGCCCATCAGCCCGCGCACCGCCGACGAGCTTGCCGGATTCTTTCGCGACGTCGCCTACACCCTGACCGAAGTCCGACTGGGCGAGGCCGTTCCGCCGATCAAGGTCGATCGCGTGCCGGGCGATCTCGGCACCAAGGACGGCAACGAGCGAAAGATGCTCTTCATCACCGCGATCCTGCCGGTGGTGCTGGAGGTCAATCAGCGCGTGCTCGCCGATCGCGAGCAGCTTCTCTACCTGCGCGACAAGATCGTGGCGGCACCGGAGCGCATGACGCCGATCGAGCGGATCTGGCTCGAGAATCTCGCCGAGCGTTACGAAGCGTCGGTCGACAAGCTCGACGAGCTGGTGCGTCGCGTCGATATCGTGCCGCCGTCGATGGCGATCGCCCAGGGCGGCGTCGAATCGGGCTGGGGCACCTCGTTCGCTGCGCGCAACGGCAATGCCCTGTTCGGCCAGATCCAGACGGCGGGCCGCCACAGTGTCTCCGTTCCGTGGGCGCCGGGCGCCGGCATGCCGCAGCCGTTCAAGGATGTCGGCGAGGCCACCGACGCCTACATCGTCAACCTCAACACCCATCCGGCCTACGCCAGCTTTCGCACCGAACGCGCGGCAATGCGCGCGCGTGGCGAGCATCCCGAGGGCTATCGCCTGATCGGCACGCTGCTGCGCTATTCCGAGCGCGGCCAGGGCTATGTGCAGTTCGTGCGCCAGATCATGCGCGAGAACGAGCTCGGCGATTTCGACAAGTCCCGTCTCTCGAGCTTCTGAGAGATCCCTCGCTTCTCTCGGGATGCCGGGACCCGGCATGTCCCGTCACATCATCGGGCGCGGCAGATCGGCGTCGCAGACCAGCGGATAGCGCCGGGCGTCGAAGAGTTGATAGTGCCACCATTCGTTGCGGTAGAAGTCCCAGCCTGCGGCCGTCATCAAACCCATCAGCAGCAGGCGGTTGCGCTGGGCCTCGGCGGAGACGTCGGTTCGGCCATGATGCGACAGCGGCGTAAAGGCGTCGAACGCCGTGCCCATGTCGAGTTCGTGGCCGCTTTCGTCCAGCAGGCTGAGATCGACCGCCACGCCGCGCGAATGCGGCGAGCCACGGCGCGGGTCGGCGAGAAACTCCGGATCGGGATTGACCTTCCACAGCGCCCATTGTGCCTCGACCGGCCGCAGCGCGTCGAAGATGCGCAGGCGCAGGCCGAGCGGCCGGGCCAGGGCAATCGCGGCGTCGAGCCGGCCGGCGGCCTCGCGATGCAGCCAGCATTCGGCATTCCGGTAGACCGGGCGTCCCGTTAGATTGGCATCAGTCGCATAGGCCAGCGTCACGTCGACATCGAAGTCGGGCGGGGCGATCGCAATCAGATCGAGTTTCATGACCAAACAATGCCCAGCCGTCCGATCGAGCGCCAGAGGCTGGCGGACGGGCCGATCGATCTCGAGCCTGGCATGAGCCTGGTGCTTGCCCTCGACTGTGCGATCAGCGGACTGGGCGTCGCAGTGGTGCGCGACGACGCCTGCCTGGCGTCCCTGCGCGAGGAGGGGCGGGACCAGGCGGTCCGGCTGTTTCCGGCGGTGTCGTCGGTCCTTCGCGACGCCGGCGTCGCGCGAAGCGAGTTGTCGCTGATTGCCGTGACCATCGGCCCGGGAAGTTTCACGGGTGTGCGGGTGGGATTGGCGGCGGCACGCGGTCTCGCCCTTGGGCTCGGCGTGCCGCTGGCCGGCGTCTCGACGACCTCGGTGCTGATCGCCCAGGCAGCCCGCCGGGCGTCCGCCTGCGAACGACTGGCCGTTGCCGCCATCGACAGCCGCCTCGGTGACTGGTTCTGCGCGATTGGTGAGGGCATGCAGGCGCCCTTTGCTGCTGCCGCGGACGAATTGGCACGACGCCTGAACGATATGCCCTGCGTCGTCGTGGGTCCCGATGTCGGCCCGCTTGTCGCCCAACTGGCTGCCGCCGGCGTCGACGCCAAGGCCGAGGTGGCTTTTGTCGACCCGGTCGCCGTCGCGCGACTGGCACTTGCCTCAGGGATCGACGCATGGCGCGCGCGCAATGAAAGTGAGGGCTTGCCGGGGCCGCTATATCTGCGCGGCGTCAGCGTCACCCTGCCGGACGGCGCACGCCGGACTGTCGACTGAATGACCGGACAACCAGCCTTGCGCCCTGTCTTGCGTCCCCTGGGCGCGCTCGATCTCGACCGTGCCGCCGGGCTGCACGCCGAGGCCTTCGTGCCGTTCGGCGAGCGCGCCTGGACCCGGCAGGACATGGCCGAATTGTTGGCGTCGCCCGGCGTTGCCGGCCTGTTGCTGGAAGTCGACGGTGGCGATGCCGGCATGGCGATTTGCCGGGTGGCGGCCGACGAGGCGGAGCTCATCACGATTGCCGTGCGGCCAGCCTACCGCCGCCGCGGCGCGGCCCGGCAGCTGTTGGCGGCGGCCATCGACCATGTCCGATCGGCAGGTGCCCGCTCGCTGTTTCTCGAAGTCGCGGTCGACAATCCGGCGGCCCTGAGGCTCTACGAACTGTCCGGTTTTTGCGCAGCCGGCAGCCGGCCGGCCTATTTCCGGCGTGGCGATGGGCCGGCGGCGGACGCGTTAGTAATGCGTCTCGATCTCGACTGATCAAGCCCGGTGATCAAGCCCGGTGATCAAGCCCGGCGGATTGTCACCATATGGGTGTCGCCATCCGCCTCGATCCCCAAAATGGAGTGGCCCTCGTCCCGGGCGGCACGCGGGACATTCCTGAGCGGTTCCTCGCCGCGCAGCCTGACCCTCAGAACCTCGCCCGAAGCCATGCGTTCGAGCTTGAGTTTCGTCCGCACGAATGTCATCGGGCAGACCTCGCCGGTAATATCGATGTCATGGTCCGGCTGTATGGCGTTTGACTGAATGGACATGTCCCCAACTATACCGCGAAGGCCGACCGGTGTAGGGTATTCCAACATGCCTGACCGTAAAGCCAAGCTCGAAGTCCTCTGCGTTGAACGCGGTCTCAAGATGACCGATCAGCGCCGCGTCATCGCACGCGTCCTCTCCGACGCGTCCGACCATCCCGACGTGGAGGCGGTGCATCGCCGCGCCACCGCGATAGACGCGAACATTTCCATTGCGACCGTCTACCGCACGGTTCGCCTGTTCGAGGAAGCAGGTATTCTCGCCAAGCATGATTTCGGCGACGGCCGGGCACGCTATGAAGAAACACCCGACGAGCACCATGATCACCTGATCGATATCCAGAGCGGCAAGGTCGTGGAATTCCACAACGACGAGATCGAGGAACTGCAGCGCAAGATCGCGGAAAAGGCCGGCTACCGGCTGGTCGGCCACCGGCTCGAATTGTATGGCGTGCCTTTGGACGGGAAGCCCGAACGGCAAAAATGAGTGGACGGAACCATCGCCACCCCGATAATAGCCGAATGATTGGGGCGGCTCCCTGTGGATGAAGCATGCGCATCGACCGCGTTGACAGTGAAGCCGAACTTCTTGGGACTCCCACTTCGAGTGCGGAGATCGTCAAAGTCGTTGCTGGCGATTTCGAAGTTCGACTAGCCGAGAACGCCGCAGAGATCGAAGCGGCGCAGGCTCTTCGCTATCGGGTGTTCTACGAAGAGATGAAAGCGCAGCCGACGGCGGAGGTCGCCGCGAAGAGGCGCGACTTCGATGGGTTCGACGAGGTTTGCGACCATCTGCTCGTGCTCGACCGGCGTCGGGGCGAGGGGCCTGGCGGCATCGTCGGCACCTACCGGCTGATCCGCCGGCCGGCAGCGGCCAAGATGGGCCGTTTCTACTCATCCGCCGAATACGACATCCAGCCGATGATCGACTTCCCGGGCGAAGTCCTCGAACTCGGCCGCTCGTGCATCGAAAAGGACGCGCGCAACACCGCGACCATGCAGATGCTGTGGCGCGGCATTGCGCTCTATGCCTTCCACTACAACATTCAGGTGATGTTCGGCTGCGCCAGTTTCCCGGGAACCGATCCATCCCAGCATGGCTTGCCGCTCAGCTATCTCTATCATCATCATCTCGCGCCGCCGGAGATCCGGGTGCGCGCCTTGGCCAACCGCTACGTCAAGATGGACGTGCTTGCGCCCGAAACTTACGACCCACGCAAAGCGATGGCGCGCGTGCCGCCGCTCATCAAGGGCTATCTGCGGTTGGGCGGTTTCGTCGGCGACGGTGCTGTGATCGATCCAGAATTCAACACCACCGATGTCTTCATCATCGTCAAAACAGAATTGGTGACGGAAAAGTATATCCGGCACTACGAACGCGGGATTCGTGACCAGCACGACTGACGAGTCTACAGCGACGATGTGGATTGGATCCCCCCTGCGCGGCGCGTTTCGTCTGCTGTGCTACCTGCTCCTGACGCTGGCGCTGCTGCCCTTTCATCTGCTGGCACTTGCGCTGCGGATTACGCCGGTCATCCGCTGGCTGCCGGTGGTCTATCATCGCATCGTCTGTGTCATCCTGGGCATTCGCGTGCGGGTCCACGGCCAACCCTCGAAGGCGACGCCGACGCTCTTTGTCTGCAATCACGTCTCCTACCTCGACATCGAATTGCTGGGCGGTCTGGTTCCCGGCTGCTTCGTCGCCAAGGCCGAAGTCGCAACCTGGCCGTTCTTCAGCACGCTCGCCAAGGCCCAGCGCACCATCTTCGTCGAGCGGCGCTCGAGCAAGACCAGCGCCAGCCGCAACGAAATGCTGAAGCGACTGAACACCGGCGACAATCTCATGCTGTTTCCCGAAGGGACGAGCAGCGACGGCACGCGTGTTCTGCCCTTTCGCAGTGCCCTGTTTGCCGTGGCGCAGTTGCGCCGGGACGACAAGCCGATCGCCGTGCAGCCTGTCGCGATCGCCTACACGCGGCTCGATGGCATTCCGCTTGGCCGCTATTGGCGACCTCTGTTTGCCTGGTTTGGCGACCTCGACCTCGTTCCACATCTCTGGCAGATGGTTTGTCTCGGCGAGACCGAGGCGATCGTGACGTTTTTCCCGGTGGTCGACATCGACCAGCTCGGCGATCGCAAGAAGCTCGCCGAATACTGTTTCCAGCAGGTATCGTTCGGCGTGCAATCGGCGAATTCCGGCTACCCGGAGCTGCTGCCGCCGGCGCCGGGCGCTGCCTAGAGCCTCTCGACCCCGGCCGCCGCCGGTGTTAGGAATTGGTCGTTCCAGCAACGGAGACCGATGAAAAACGTCCGCACCGGCCCAGAGAGCCAGTGGCAGCGCAAGCGCGTGTTCATTCGCACCTACGGGTGCCAGATGAACGTCTACGATTCGGACCGCATGGCCGACGTCTTGCGGCCGCTTGGCTATGCCTTGGCGGAAAATCCCGAGCAGGCCGACCTGGTCGTTCTCAATACTTGCCATATCCGTGAAAGGGCCTCGGAAAAGGTCTATTCGGAACTCGGCAGGTTGCGCGACCTCAAGGTCGAGCGCCGCCGCGACGGAGCCGATCTCACGATTGCCGTGGCGGGCTGCGTGGCGCAGGCCGAAGGCGAGGAGATCATCCATCGCCAGCCCGCGGTCGATATCGTCGTCGGGCCGCAGGCCTACCATCGCCTGCCCGAACTGCTGGCCCGGGTGGCGCGCCAGTCCGACGATCGTCGCGCCGACGGCCGTCGCCTGCCCGGCGCGGGCGTGCTCGACACCGAGTTTCCGGCCGAAAGCAAATTCGACCATCTGCCGGCGCCGTCGGCTGCCGACGTACGCGCCGGCTCGGCGTTCCTCTCCATCCAGGAGGGCTGCGACAAGTTCTGCACCTTCTGCGTCGTGCCTTATACGCGGGGTGCCGAATATTCGCGGCCGGCGACGGCGGTCCTGCAGGAGGCGCGCGGCCTGGTGGCGGCGGGCGCGACCGAACTCACGCTGCTCGGCCAGAACGTCAATGCCTATCACGGCGAGGGTGCCCCCGGTTCGATTGGCGGATCGACCTGGACGCTGGCGCGACTGATCCGGGCGCTGGCCGAGATCGATGGTCTGGTGCGGATCCGCTACACCACCTCGCACCCACGCGACATGGACGACGATCTCATTGCCGTCCATGGCGACGTGCCGCAACTCATGCCTTATCTGCACTTGCCGGTGCAGTCGGGGTCGGACCGTGTTCTGGAAGCGATGAACCGCGGCCATGGCCGCGACCACTACCGGCGGCTGGTCGATCGCCTGCGCGGCGTCCGCCCGGACCTCGCTCTGTCGTCGGACTTCATCGTGGGCTTTCCGGGCGAGAGCGACGCCGACTTCGACGACACGATGCGGCTGGTCGACGAGATCGGCTTCGCGTCGGCCTACACGTTCAAGTACAGCCGCCGGCCCGGAACGCCCGGAGCGGTGCTCGGCGATCAGCTTTCCGAAGACATCAAGACGGCGCGTCTCGCCGCGCTGCAATCGTTGCTCGGGCGTCAGCAACGCGATTTCAACGTCTCCAAGGTCGGCACCGTCGTGCCGGTGCTGTTCGCCGAGGCCGGACGCAAGCCGGGGCAAGTGCTGGGCAAGAGCCCATGGCTGCAGTCCGTTTACGTCGAGGGCGCCGCCGACATGATCGGCCGTCTTGTGAATGTGCGGCTGCTCGCCGCCTACGCGCTCAGCCTGGCCGGCGAGGTCGCAACGGGCGAAGCGCCCACCCGATTTGAGGTCGCCGCGTGAGTGTCCCGCTTGCCGGCGTTCGCGCCGCCGACGTTCGCCGCATGACGTTCGACGACAATGCCCTGGTGGCGGCGCTCTATGGCAATCACGACCGTCACCTCGTGCGCATCGAACAGCTTGCGAACGTCCAGCTGAGCGCGCGCGGCAACCAGCTCGCCATCGCCGGCACGCCGGATGACGCAACGGTGGCGCACAAGGCCCTGGCCGCGCTCTACGAGCGATTGAAGCGTGGCCTGTCCATCGAGATGGCCGACATCGACGCCGCGGTCCGCTTCGCGCGGACCGGTGCCGAGCGCGGCGATGAGGACGGCATCCGCACGCGTCGCCGTACCGTGCAGGCCCGCACGCCCGGGCAGCGCGACTATCTGGCGGCGCTGCGCGAGCGCGACATGGTGTTCGCGCTGGGGCCTGCCGGCAGCGGCAAGACCTACCTCGCCGTCGCCATGGGCGTGTCGCTGCTCCTGGCGGGCAAGGTCGAACGCATCGTGCTGTCGCGGCCGGCGGTCGAGGCCGGTGAGCGGCTGGGCTTCCTGCCCGGCGACATGAAGGAGAAGATCGACCCCTACCTGCGGCCGCTCTACGACGCCTTGCATGACATGGTGCCGGCCGAGCAGATCGCCAGCCGCATGGAGTCGGGCGAGATCGAGATCGCGCCGCTCGCCTTCATGCGCGGCCGCACGCTTGCCCATTGCTTCGTCATCCTCGACGAGGCGCAGAACACCACGCCGATGCAGATGCGCATGTTCCTGACGCGGCTCGGCGAAGGCTCGCGCATGGTGATCACCGGCGACCCCAGCCAGACCGACCTGCCGGGCGGCCAGAAGTCGGGGCTGAACGACGCGGTCGACACTTTGAGCGATGTCGATGGCGTGCGCTTCGTGCGGCTCACCTCCAAGGACGTCGTCCGCCACGATCTCGTGACTCGCATCGTCGAGGCCTATGACGCGCGCGACAAGAAGACCAAGGCTTAGCTGCCACGTCGTCGTGCTCGATGCCGGCTGGCTGAAAGCCTTGCCCGGCGTCGAACGTCTGGTACGCAAGGCCGCGCGCGCCGCGGCCAGGCGCGGCAAGTCCCTGAACGTGGCACTCGCCGACGACAAGGGCGTACGCGTGCTGAACAAGCGCCACGCCAAGAAGGACAAGCCGACCAACGTTCTGTCCTACCCCTCGGGCGAGCGGGCATTCCTGGGCGACATCGTGCTGGCCCGCCAGACCGTGTGGCGCGAAGCGCGCGCGCAGAAGAAATCACCCGGCGATCACGTCACGCACCTCGTGGTGCATGGAACGCTGCATCTGCTCGGCTACGACCACGAGACGGGGGATGCCGATGCCGAACGCATGGAAGCGCTCGAGCGTCGGATATTGAAACGGCTCGGGATCGCCGATCCTTATAAGTAGTTGTTGATATCGGTGATTGTATTCACGATAGTTCGCGCACGCTGGAATGTGAGTGAAGGTAAATCATGCGTTGTGTTGCACGGGCGGTCTCGGAAGTCCGGTCACTCCGCGGCCCGTGGGCGGCCGTCGGAAAAGTCTTAGCCTCATTCGCCGTTTTGTCCCTAGTTTCCGCATGTGGTCCGCCTGCGAAAAGTGTGCAGCCCGTTTCTGCGGACTCTGCCATGACGATAGCTGCCGTCAGCTTCGCAAAGCCTCCTGCGGACCGCGCGCGCGTGATCATCTTCAGTGGCGACGCATGGCGTTACACGGGCAGTTCGTCATATATAGGGCCGCACTATAGGGCAGCGGATATTTACGTGAACGATACCAAGATCGGCACGCTAAACGGATTGGAGGCCATGGTTTTCGACGTTGCTC
This sequence comes from Rhizobium sp. Q54, assembly GCA_945903635.1. Classification (GTDB taxonomy): domain Bacteria; phylum Pseudomonadota; class Alphaproteobacteria; order Reyranellales; family Reyranellaceae; genus Reyranella. The sequence continues at coordinate 21,497 of CAMDOT010000096.1, forward strand.
CTGGCCAATATTCTTTCCGATGGGTCGAATATAAACAGGGTGCGGAAGCGTTGAAGACGGCGACACCCAGTCTTCACAATCTCAATGGCGGTGGCCTGCTAATTCTCAACACCTATTACGATAGCGGATTGATGGTAAGCAATCGTTACGAAATGCGTCCCGGTCCCGGCAATTATGGTGCGATGACTAGTGAACGGGGCGGTGGCGGTCGGCCGCTCAGGATTGCGCCAGACTATATGGTTGTTCGCCCGGTGAGTTGCCCACCTTCCATATGCCTTTAGGAAAGATGAGGAACTTGCAAGGCCGCCTGCTGCGCTCGGTTCACGCGCTGCTCATGGTCGTCGGCGCCCTTTTGTTGTCATCCAGTTGCAGCGACGATCTCTTTCGCCGCGTACCACCGTCTCTGGCAAGTGCCGCTCTTACAAAAGCAGCGATCAACCTTGAAAAGCCTGCTTCAGGTAGATCTCGCGTCATCGTCTTCAATGGCGGAACGATCGAAGGATCCGGATATCGTCCGCGCGCCTATTCCGTCGAAGTCTATGTGGACAACTTCGTGATCGGCGCGCTCAACCCTCGGGAGGCTATGGTCTTCGATGTTGCGCCTGGACAGTACACATTTCAGTGGCTGTCTCTTGGCGGCAAAGGTCTCCTGTCGAAGATCGTGCCTGATACCAGCCGTCAGAACCGATGACTCTTATGTGATTTGCGCTGGAGGTCGTGGCTCGATTCTCTGAAGCGACAACGTCGCTGAGGAGGTCGGGATGTCGTTGGCGATAACGCGGAGGGATTTGTCGGCGGCGGCGCTTCGCGGTCGCGC
>CAMDOT010000097.1 GCA_945903635.1 Rhizobium sp. Q54
CCCATCAGGGCGGCGACTTCGGAGAGGGCGTTCACGGTGGTCATGGTGGGAATTTACGCCCGCGCGACGGCGCCCGCTACGGCCAATGGTTCGGTGAAGGCCGAAGGATTACTTCCACTTCGGATTGGCGATGGCGATCTTGTCGGCGATGGTGGCCTCGAGATGGGCCATCAGGACTGAATCGCGTTCGTCGCGCGTGCCGGCGCGCAGTTGGCGGGCGAGTTCGCGGTTGAGGTCTTCTAGCGTGCCGTCATGGCCCAGCAGATTTGCCAGCCGCGCCTGTTCGGCGGTGTCGGCCGCCGGCCCCAGCCGCGCCTCGCGTTCGAGGATGGCGAGCGAATTCACGGCGACGCGCATCTGGAAGGCCAGCCGCGGCTCTGCCTTGTCGAGCGCGGGTGTTGCTTCCTCACGCAGGAAGTCGGCGATGGCCGACAGCAGTTCCGAAGCGGTGGGACGATCCTGCGCCATGTCAGGCTTTCAACAGTTGCAACAGATCGACCTCGGTCTCCACCGCGCGGCGGCCGATCGAGGCCAGTTCCATCGACTTGATGGCGCCCGAGAGATGCCGCCACGCCTGGTTGTGGCAGATGATGCCCCAGCGCACCGTGCCGAACACTTCCCACCAGTGCGCCCGCGCCGCGTCAACCTTGATGCCGCCCGCGCGTTCGTAGGCCGACCACAATTCCTCGCGGCTGCCGAAGCCGCCGGCCGGTCTGTCGACGGCGCCGAAGCGCCAGCTTTTGACGCAGAGCCAGCCCAGATCTTCGATCGGATCGCCGAGATGCGCGCCCTCCCAGTCGAGGATCGCGGTCACGCCTGACTCGTCTGCGAGATAATTGCCGGTGCGGTAGTCGCCGTGGACCAGCACCGGCGCCGCCGTCGGCGCGGGCTTGCGCCGGTCGAGCCACGACAGCGCGAGTTCAAACACTGGCTGCGGCCGGTCGAGCAGGTCGAGTGCGCGCCGCTGGCCCGCGATGTGGTCGGCCGCCTCGCGGCGCGTGAGCGGCGGAAGGCCCGTCGCCGGCACGGCATGGAGGCGCGCCAGGATTTCGCCGAGCTGGCCCGCGATCTTCTTGCGCGCGGAGTCGTATGGGGGATCGCGCAGCAGCTTGCGGGCGATCGCCGTGCCGCCGATCCGGCGCATGACGAAGCCCTCGCCCAGCCCGTCTTGGGGTGCCAGTTCGAACAGCACCTCCGGCGCACGGACGCCGGCCTGGAAGGCCGCGCGCAGGACGCGAAATTCGGTGGCGCGGTCGATCGAGATCGACCGATCGGTCTCGGCCTTGGTTCGGGGAGTCCCGAGGATCGGCGGATCGCGGCGCAGGATCAGCTCGTGGCGGGTGCCGTCGGCGACGGCGTCGAAGCTCCAGGTCTGGCGCGAGGCGCCGCCCGATTCGCGGCTGAGCTTGTCGATGGCGACGGTTCCGCCGAAATGGCGGCCGGCCACCCGGGCCAGGACGGCTGCGACATTTTCCGCTTCAGTCGGCGTGTGAATGGTCATTTACCGGACTGTGGCACAGGCTCATCTGCGTGATAAGAGGGCGCGCGTGGTAAGAGGACCGCGCCTTGGACGGATTGGTGGGGAGAAAGCACAGTGGCGAACGAGTTTGCGGCCATGAACGGCCTCTTTCTGGAAGACCTCAAACCCGGCATGTCGGCGATGTTCGGCAAGACGGTGACCGAGGCCGATATCGCAAGCTTCGCCGGCGTCTCGGGCGACACCAATCCCATTCATCTTCACGACGGCTTTGCCCGCAGCACGCGCTTCGGCCAGCGCATCGCCCACGGCATGCTGAGCGGCAGCTTCATCTCGACGGTGATCGGCACCAAGCTGCCCGGCCCCGGCGCGGTCTATATCTCCCAGACCATGAACTTCATGGCGCCGGTGCTGATCGGCGAGACCATCACCGCGGTGGCCACCATCACCGCGATCGACGAGAAGCGCCGCCGGGTGACGCTCAAGACGCAGTGCCTGAACGGCGACAAGGTCGTGATCGACGGCGAGGCGACGGTTCTGGTGCCGCGGCGCGACGTGGCCTGAGTGTGAGCGCGACCTTGGGCATGAGCTTGATTCCGACTTACGACGACTGGCGCGAGATGCCTGCCGCCTGGCAGGGCGGCGTGGTGGCACTCGGCAATTTCGACGGCGTGCACCGCGGCCACCAGGCGTTGATCGCCGATGCTGGCCGCCATGCAAAGGCGCTGGGCGTGCCGCTGGTGGCGCTCACTTTCGAGCCGCATCCGCGCGGCTTCTTCGTACCCGATACCGGACCGTTCCGGCTCACCTTGCCGCCGGCCAAACGCCGGCTGCTAGCCTACTACGGCGTGCAGACCGTGCTCGCCCAGCGGTTCGATGCCGCGTTCGCGGCACTCTCGGCCGATGCCTTCATCGGCGACGTCCTGCTGAAGGGGCTGGGCGCACGCCACGTCGTGTGCGGCTATGACTTCACCTTCGGCGCCCGCCGCGGCGGCAACGTCGAGCGGCTGCGGGCCGAGGGCGCGTCGCGCGGCTTCGGTGTCACCGTACTCGAACCGGTCATGCGCGAGGGCGAGATCTATTCCTCGACCCGCATCCGCGAGGCGTTGCGCGCCGGCATGGCCAAGGAGGCGGCCGAGCTGCTGGGCCACCCGTGGGAGATCGAGGGCACGGTCGAGCTGGGCGATCAGCGCGGCCGCACAATAGGCTTTCCCACCGCCAACGTGGCGCTGGGCGAACATCTGCGGCCACGGTTCGGTGTCTACGCGGTGCGTGTGCTGGTCGATGGCCAGGAAAGCCAGGGGTGGCGCAATGCGGTCGCCAACCTCGGCAAACGGCCGACCTTCGGCAAGCTGCAGGAGAATTTCGAGGTCCACCTGTTCGATTTTGCGGGCGACCTCTACGGCCAGACGCTGCGGGTCGCGCTGGTCGACTTCATCCGCGCGGAGATGAAGTTCGCCGGGCTTGATGCGCTGAAAGCCCAGATCGCGGCGGACGGCGAGGCGGCGAGGCAGATCCTGGTGCAGGCCACGTAGCTAGGTACGTAGCTAAGGCCGCGGACGTGGGAGTCGAGCGAGCAGCTCTGCGCCCGTCTCGGCAAGAAGGTCGTTGAACACCTTCGATGTCGGACCGCTGACCAGCCATTCCGCATAGGCCAGCCAGATCTTAGCGCCCCGTCGCCGTGCTACTGCCGCGGCTTCCTCCGCCGTCACCCGGGCGTGCTCGCCGAGACCCGCCCACAGTTGCACGTAGGCAAGATCGCAAAGCATGCGCGCCTCGATCTCGAGGCCGGCCTTCTGTCGGCGCGCCAGGCTCAGGGCATCACTCAGGGCTGTCGCTGCATTGGAGAACTCGCCGCAAATCGCCTGACTGAGGCCGGCGTAGGCGCGCCCATACCCCATGAGATAGGGATTACCGCTTTTTTCCCCGAGCCGGCGGACCGCTGCGCCGTGGGTGGCGGCGAGGGCCGTGTCGCCCAGTCCCCAAGCCATGTCGACATAGGACGCGTGGGCGATCAGTCGGTGCATGACATCCACCGTCGCTTCGTCGGCGGCAATCAGTTCATCGAGGAATGGCCTCGCCTCATCGTGACGCGACATCATCACAAGCGTGTGGCCGCGCATGGCCTTGATCCAGATTAGCACTCGGAACCCCAGCGTCTGCTGGTCCTGCTCCTCGACGAGGTGGGCGTTTGCGAGCGCGTCGTCGTTCTCGGCAAGTGCTGCCCGCAGATCGCCAGCGAGCCGCAGCGCATGGCACAGGATGGCGGTCAACAGCACACGCAAGCCCGCATGCTTCTGTGGATCGAGCAGCGCGCGCGCCTCACTCACGTTGGCGACATAGTCGTGAGCGGAGCCGGTGCTCGCCAGGGAACGACCATAGGCGGCGGTGACCAGCGTGATCGCCCGCATGTCGCCGAGAGAGCGGGCGATTTCCAGTGCTTCGGCGTAGTAGGGCTCGACGTCGGCTGCCGTCAGCCCCTCACGCCACGCGAAGTTCACGATCTGCCCGCTCGCCATCAACAGTGGATAACGCGCCGCTCCTTCGAGCGGTAAACCGAGCAGCAGGCGGCGCACACGCTTCCAAGCATCGAGTGCTTGCGCTGGATCCCGCGTGCCGTGCCACATCGCCGCCTTCATGTTGTAGGACGCGGCCTGCGGCAGATTACCGGCCTCTTCGAGATGGTAGGCGACAAAGCCCGCTTGAGCGCCTGCGGGGTCGGGCAGGGTCTGTTCGAGTTCGGCGGCGACAGAGGCGTGCAGGGCGCGGCGGCGGTCGGAGACCAGCGAGTGATAAAGGACCTCCTGGACCATCGGGTGGCGGAAGGCGAAGCTGCGGGCCGGCGCGCTACCGGTTTCGTAGACCAGGCCCGCCATCGAGAGACGATGGAGCGCCGCACTCACGACCGGGCCGGCAATGCCGGCGACATGCTCGAGGATCGGCGACACGAACTCACGACCGATGACGGCAGCCGTCTGCAGAAGCGTGCGCTCCATCTCGGGCCGGCTGTCGATGCGCGCCGCCACGATCGCCTGGATGTTGTCGGGAAGCAGCTTCATGTCAGGGGTACGAAGAAGTCGGTAGGCACCGGATTCTCCGGCGAGATGGCCGCTCTCGTCGAACTTGCGCACCAGCTCCTCGATGAAGAACGGATTGCCGCGCGCCCGATCGGCGATCAGCGGCAGCAATGGCGCCACCGACTCGTCATTGCCCAGGAGATGCTCGGCCAGCTCATTGGCGGCCGTCTGGCGCAGTGGTGCGAGGGAGATCTGGTCGTAATGGTCGCCACGCATCCACGATGCGGCGTAGCCCGGCCGGAAGTTGACCAGCAGCAGGATGCGCGTACCCGCGAGCGCTTCGGTCAGCACTTCAATCAGCGACTCACTGCCTGAATCCATGAAGTGCAGGTCTTCGATCAATACGACCGCCGGATTGTCTCGACCGGCCATGCGCACCAGCCGGCGCAACAGCATGTCGAGCCGATCCCGTCGCGCCGTAGGGTCGAGTTTCTCGTGCCGCTGGGCTGCGTCGGCTATTCCCAGGAAATCGGTAAGCAGAGGCAGTTCGGCGACAAGATCGCGGTCGAAGCGGTCGAGTTGTGCGGCCACCTTCTCGCGGGCGCGCGCCGGGGGATCGTCGGCGACGATCTCGAAGAAGGCCTTCAACACGTCGATGACGGGCTCGAACGGAGTGGCGCGGCTGTGGGCGAGCGCGCGGCCCTCGAGCACGCGCACGCCAGCGGCGCGGCAGCGTTCGGCGAACTCGTAGCATAGCCTGCTCTTGCCGATGCCCGCTTCCGCCACCAGCCCGACCGCGCAGCCGTCTCCGTCCGCCGCCCGCTCGAGGCTGCGCTCGAGCAGGCCGAACTCGCGTTCGCGCCCGACGAAGCTCGAGCGCGTGGTTTCTTCGCTGAAGCGCTGGCTCATGGGGCCGCGCCTCAGCCCGGTGAGCAGAAAGACTTCCAGTGGCGCCGACAGGCCGCGGATCGGCTGCAGGCCCAGGGACTCGACCGAGATGAACTGACGCGCGGCACGTCGCGTTGACGGTGACACGACGATACTGCCGCCCGGTGCGAGACTCTCGAGTCGACTGGCGATGTGAACGGTGATGCCGATTGCGTCGAAGCCGGTCGAGAAATCGGTGGCAACCGTGCGTGCCAGGACCTCGCCGGAGTGAACGCCAACGCGGATCGTCAGCAGTTCGCCGGGAAGGGCCTTGATGGAGGCCTGCATCGCCAGGCCCGCGCAGCAAGCGCGCACGGCATGGTCTTCCTGGGGCGTGGGGGTGCCGAACAACGCCATGATGCCGTCACCCTGAACCTTCGCGACCGCCCCTTCGAAGCGGCGCACCGCCTCCTGCATCGCTTCGAGTGCCGGCGCCAGACGAAGAGCCGCCGCTTCCGGATCAAGCGCCTCGATCAGTTCGGTCGAGCCGGAGACGTCGGCAAAAAGAACAGTGATCTGCTTGAGTTCGGCGCCTGTCGCAGGAGATTTCGGTACTGGGGCGGCTTCTGAAATCGCAGAACCGCATTGTCCGCAATAACGTGCACTGACCAGGTTGGTGTGATTGCAGGAAGGGCACGCTCTTCCCAACCCGCCGCCACAGGCCGTGCAAAACCTGGCATCGGGTGAGTTCTGGGTATTGCAACTCGTGCAGCGCATTTTGTCCGCGAGTATTCGCACTTCTGTGATTCATTCTACCCTTTGCGGCAGCTCGACTAATATTGCGCCAATAATGCAAATGTAAGCACGCAGCAGATACGAATCGCTGATGACTGACACGCAGGGTGCCTGCAATATCACTGACGAGGTGAGCAAGTGCTAGGACCAATTGCGAAAGACGACGATTTAGTTGATCGCAGCGACACTGTTCGCGCACATCTTTTGCGCTGCTTGCTCGAAAGATTTTCTTCGGCCTTTCCAGCTATCGATTTCAGCGTGATGTGGGAATCCGATCACCTCAACGCACAAGCGATCCTGACGGACGGTCGGCGCGGCGTTGTCGTGCTGGGTGGCCTCGCTCGTCATTCCGCCCTGAGCGAGAACGGACTGGCGGTCGCGATTGCCCATGAGGTTGGGCACCATTTGGGAGGACGGCCATTCGATCGCGACTTCCCGTGGCTTTCAGTGGAAGGCCAAGCGGATTACTGGGCAACGCGCGTTGGAATGAAGCGCGTCTATCCACGGGAAGAAGTCCTTGCGCGATCGCTTCAAGGCGCCGGCGAACTGGTCGATCTCTATCGTGGTTTTTACAGACCGTGGCGTGGGGCGCGTGGCCGAGTCGTCACGCCTCGACGGGTATTGTCGCCGAAGAGTCGATGGCTGACGTTTCGCGCGGGCGCGCTGGGCAATCGGCGACCGCGGTGCGCATGCGCGTAGGAGTGCTTGTCTTCACTTTGGGCGAGGGGGGATGAAAAATGGGAATGCTATTCTTAACGCCGGATACGCAGGAGATTATCGACAAGCTCAATCGTGTCTTCCGGAAGGCCAAGATCCAAAGGATGAGACGGCCCAATCGGGTTGAAAAATTCAGCACCGATCCAGTCAAGGGACGCACGCTTGCGCGTTGCGCGAAGACTTTCAAATTGCATCCCAAGAGGGATAACTACCTCAAGCCGGCGCTTCGTTGGTTCTGGCTGCTGCGCTATTGGGGGACCATCCAGCAGGTCGATCCGGACACCGGCCAACAGGCGAAGATGGCGGATGTCATCAAGAAGTGGATCTATGAGGGACTGACGCTGAAGGATTCGCCCAACGGCAACTATGTGTACGAAGCGATCAGCTTTACGACGCAGCCCTTTGCCGGCAGTCCGAACGCCAGCGTGCAACGCAATGTCAGTACGGGCACCGGCAAGGTCATGGTGATCACGGCCTATACGACGGAAGTCGAACCCGGGGTTGAGAATCGCGAGGGCTACAACATCCCGCCTGGTCCCGACCCGAACGAATTTCCGGCAGATCCGGAAGATCCCGCTGACGACGGTACCAAGCCCGCGGCCGGAAAAGCGGCTGCGAAGAAGACGGCCAAGAAAAAGAAGCGATAGCCCGGCTGTCCGACCATCCTTCAATTGCCGTGCCTTGGCGTTTCCGGCCAAGGCACGGCAACTTGCGCGTTTGCCGCGTCGGAGGGTTTATCGCCGGCCGAGGGTCACCTTGACCCCCCCGACCCCCGTCCCTAGATTGCCGGCCCTATGTTTATCGGGGCCCCTCAGGAGCGAATTATCCGCCCGGTCCGCTGACCGCGGCCGGGTTGTCCTGCTGTTCGTGGCCGCCTCGCCGGCGGCCCGCCCATCGCTCCTTTTGCACCGAGTTTCTCGTGACAACTGACTATAAATCCAGCGTTTTCCTGCCTAAGACCGACTTCCCCATGCGCGGCGGCCTTCCGAAGAAGGAGCCCGAGCTGTTGAAGCGCTGGGCCGACATGAAGCTGTGGGACCGCCTGCGCACCGAGAGCAAGGGCCGGCCCAAGTTCGTCCTGCACGATGGCCCTCCGTACGCCAACGGCAACCTCCACATCGGCCACGCGCTCAACAAGATCCTGAAGGACCTGGTGAGCCGCACCCAACAGATGCTGGGTAAGGACTCGCACTACGTGCCGGGTTGGGACTGCCACGGCCTGCCCATCGAATGGAAGATCGAGGAGCAGTACCGCGCCAAGAAGCAGGACAAGGACCAGGTGCCGGTCTCCGAGTTCCGCAAGGAATGCCGCGTCTTCGCCGATCACTGGATCGGCGTGCAGCGCGAGGAATTCAAGCGCCTGGGCGTCGATGGCGACTGGGACAACTACTACTCGACGATGAAGTACAGTTCCGAGGCCACGATCGTGGGCGAGCTCGGCAAGTTCCTGATGAACGGCGGCCTCTACAAGGGCTCCAAGGCCGTGCTGTGGTCGGTGGTCGAGAAGACCGCGCTGGCCGAGGCCGAGATCGAATATCACGACCATGTCTCCGACACGATCCACGTCGCCTTTCCGGTGCTGAAGTCGGCGGGCGGCAAGCTCGACGGCAGCTCGGTCGTGATCTGGACGACGACGCCCTGGACCATCCCCGGCAACCGCGCGCTCGCCTACGGTCCGGAGATCGCCTACGCGCTGGTCGAGGTCGAGACGGTGGTCGAGGGCGGCAAGGCGCGGGTCGGCGACAGGTTCGTCCTGGCCAAGGAACTGGTCGCGGCAACCGCCGAGGCGGGCAAGTTCACGACCAAGGTCCTGGCTGACGTTGTCGCCGCCGATCTCGAGGGCTTGATCGCGGCCCATCCGCTGCGCGGCCAGGGTTACGACTTCGACGTGCGCTTGCTTGCCGGCGGCTTCGTGACCGCCGATGCCGGCACCGGCTTCGTGCACATCGCGCCCGGTCATGGCGCCGACGACTATGAGCTGGGCGTCGCCAATGGCGTCGAGGTTCCCGACACGGTGGCCGAGGACGGCGTCTACTATCCGCATGTGCCGATGTTCGCCGGCAAGCGCGTCTACACGCCCGAGGGCAAGAAGGGTGACGCCAACCGCACGGTGATCGCGGCGCTCGATGCCACGGGCAAGCTGCTGGCCTCCGGCCGCATCACCCATTCGTATCCGCACTCCTGGCGCTCCAAGGCGCCGGTCATCTTCCGCAATGCGCCGCAGTGGTTCATCGCCATGGACAAGCCGATCCCCGAGATTGGCGGCACCTTGCGCGAGAAGGCGCTGGCGGCAATCGATGCCACGCGGTTCGTACCGCAGGCCGGCTACAACCGCCTGCGCTCGATGATCGAGACGCGGCCCGACTGGAACGTCTCGCGCCAGCGTGCCTGGGGCGTGCCGATCGCGGTGTTCGTGAACAAGGCGAGCGGCGAGCCGTTGCGCGACGCAGAGGTGATGGGCCGTGTCGTCGAAGCCTTCAGGGCCGAGGGCGCCGATGCCTGGTTCGACAGCCCGCCCGAGCGCTTCCTCGGCAACAAGTACAACGTCGCGGATTTCGATCAAGTTACCGACATTCTCGATGTCTGGTTCGATTCCGGCTGTACCCATGCCTTCACGCTCGAAGGCAATCCCGATCTCAAGTGGCCGGCCGACCTCTACCTAGAAGGGTCCGACCAGCATCGCGGCTGGTTCCATTCCTCGTTGCTCGAAAGCTGCGGCACGCGCGGTCGCGCGCCCTACGACGGCGTGCTGACGCACGGCTTCACGCTCGACGAGCAGGGCCGCAAGATGTCGAAATCGCTGGGCAACATCACCGCCCCGCAAACGGTCTGCGACCAATATGGCGCCGACATCCTGCGTCTCTGGGTGGTCGGCACCGACTACACCGAGGACCAGCGCATCGGCCCGGAGATCCTGAAGCACCAGGCCGAGGCCTATCGCCGGCTGCGCAACACGCTGCGCTATCTGCTGGGCAGCCTCGACGGCTTCAGCGCGGCCGAGCGTGTGGCGCCGGCGGAGATGCCCGAACTCGAGCGCTGGGTGCTGCATCGCCTGGCCGAGCTCGACGTGATCCTGCGCCGCGCAGTCGACGACTACGACTTCCACACCATCGCGACGGAACTCAACACCTTCTGCTCGGGTGATCTTTCGGCATTCTATTTCGACATCCGCAAGGACGCGATCTACTGCGACGCGCCGTCGTCGCTGCGCCGGCGGGCCGGGCGGACGGTGATGGCCGAGATCTTCTCGTTCCTCACCGCCTGGCTCGCACCCATCACCTGCTTCACGGCGGAAGAGGCCTGGCTCGCCCGGCCACAGGACATGCCGGACGGCACGGCCGACTCGGTGCATCTGCGCGTCTATCCCACCATCCCCGCGGGCTGGCTGGATGCGGCGTTGGGCGAGAAGTGGAAGACCGTGCGCGCGCTCCGCCGCGTCGTCACCGGCGCACTGGAATTGGAGCGTGCCGAGAAGCGCATCGGCTCCAGTCTGCAGGCGGCCCCCCACGTCCATGCTGGCTCGGTATTCATCGAGGCGCTGAAGGGCCTCGACCTCACCGAGATTTGCATCACCTCGGGCGGCGACCTGGTCGAAGTGCCCGACGGCGGGGTGTTGCCGAAGGGCGCCTTCACGCTTCCCGATGTGGCCGGCGTCGCCGTCGTGCCCGCGCCGGCCGGCGGACAGAAGTGCGCGCGCTGCTGGCAGGTGCTGGAGGAGGTCGGCAAGTCGGCTGCCCATCCGCTGCTTTGCCAACGGTGCGAAGAGGCGGTGACGCCGTGAGCTTATCCCGATGAGGCGCCTTCAATACCAGGCAATGGCTCTGGTCGTTCTGACAGTGGTGCTCGACCAGTTCTCCAAGGAGCTGTTGCTGGGTTACCTGTTGAAAAGTGGCCAAGTGGTGTCGGTATTCGACGGGTTTTTCCGCCTGGTCGTGGTGTGGAATAGGGGTGTCAGCTTCGGGATGCTGGGGGGCGATCGCGCCCTGCCGCCCTGGGTTCTCTCGGCGGTGGCTGTGGCCGTTTGCGTCGCCCTGTTCATCTGGCTGCGACGAACCGACCGACGGCTGCATGGCTGGGGCATCGGCCTTGTCATCGGCGGCGCTATCGGCAATGTTATCGACCGCGCCCGTTGGGGAGCGGTGTTCGATTTCGCCGATTTCCATATTGGCCAATGGCATTGGCCGGCGTTCAACGTCGCCGATTCGGCGATTGTTGTCGGTGTCGGGCTGATGCTCATCGACTCTCTCGTCGGCGAAAAACAACGCGCGCCCTGATGCGGCCATGATCAGCGGACAGAAGCGGACCCCGAAGGACGGACGATGCACCCGAAGACCATAATCCCGGTGACCCTCCTGGCGCTCGGCGCCCTCACGATGGGCGGCTGCAGCGCCTTCGAAAACCTGGGCGGCGGCAAGAAAGTGTCGCCTGACGAATTCAAGATCGTCTCCCATTCGCCGCTGACCATGCCGCCGAATGCCGAACTGCGCCCACCACGGCCCGGCGAGCCCCGGCCGCAGGAAGTGACCCCGTCCGAGCAGGCGCGCGAGGCCCTGGCGCCGCAGACCGCTGGCCGCGCGCAGCGTGGCGCGGGCGCCACCGCAAACGCGCCACCGGCCTCGGGCGGCGCCTCCGAACAGGCGCTGGTCGCCAAGGCAGGCCAGGGCGGCATCGATCCCAACATCCGCAGCCGCGTGAATACCGACACGCGGACGATCAACGACAGCGACAAGAGCTTCGTCGACTCGCTGATCTTCTGGCAGGACGCGCCGCCGACCGGTGTCGTGATCGATCCGGCCAAGGAGCAGCAGCGGCTGCGCGATGCCCAGGCCGCCGGCCAGACCCCGGCCGGGGCGACGCCCACGATCACCCGGCGCAAGCGCGGTATGCTCGAAGGCATCTTCTGAGTGTGCTGACGCCCCGCCGCCGCGTCTTGCTGGGCGGCCTCGCCGCGAGTGCGATCTGTGCGCCGGCACTCCCGGCATTGGCGAAGCTGTTCACGGTCGGGCGCCGGCCGGCCGAGACCTTCACGCTGGCCAACGGCCTGCAGGTCGTCGTGCTGCCGTCGCGCCGCGCGCCCATCGTCACCCAGGTCCTGGTCTACAAGGTCGGCAGTGCCGACGAGACCTTCGGACGCACCGGCGTCGCGCATTTCCTCGAACATATGATGTTCAAGGGCACCGACAGGGTCGCTTCCGGCGATTTTTCGCGCATCGTTTCGCGCAACGGCGGGCGGGACAACGCCTACACGACCTTCGATTCGACCGGCTACCATCAGACCGTGGCGCCCGACCGCCTCGAGATGGTCATGCGCATGGAAGCCGACCGCATGACCGGTCTGCGCATCGCCGAGAGGGACCTGATCTCCGAGCGCCAGGTCGTGCTCGAGGAGCGTCGCTCCAGGACCGACAACGTGCCGTCGGCATTGCTCGACGAGGCGACGCGGGAGCAGCTGTTCGGCCGGCACAAACCCTACGCCATGCCCGTCATCGGCTACGCCGACGACATCAAGAAGCTGAACATCGCCGAGCTCACGACCTTCTACCGGCGCTTCTACCTGCCCGGTAACGCGGTGCTGATCGTGGCGGGCGACACCACGCCCGATGCGGTCCACAAGCTCGCCGACAAGCACTATGGCCCGATCCCGAGCCGCAAGGTCGAGGCCCGGCGCCGGCCGACGCAAGGCGGCGCGGACCTGCCGCAGCGGGTGATCCGCGCCGATGCCCGTGTCGTCGAGCCGAGATGGTCGCGCGACTGGCTGGCGCCCTCCTACCGCGTCGGTGAAACAAAGTATGCGCATGCGCTCCAGGTGCTGGCGCGCCTGTTTGGCGGCACCGAAACCAGCCGGCTGTGGCGGGCGATGGTCACCGACAACAAGCTCGCGCTCTCGGCGTCGGCCGGCTACAGCCCGGCCAGCCTCGGCCTGACCTCGTTCGACGTCGGCGTCCATCCAGCGCCCGGCCGCACCGTGACGGAGATCGAGGACGCGGTTGCCCTCGAGATGAAGAAGCTGGTCGACGGCGGTGTGACCGCCGAGGAGGTCGAGCGGGCGCAGAACCAGCTCTTGGCCGCCGCGATCTACGCCCAGGATTCCCTGGCGAGCGGTCCGCGCCTTTACGGTGCCGTGCTGAGCACCGGCGGCACCATGGCCGATATCGATGCCTGGCCCGAGCGCGTCGCCGCGGTGACGCCGGCTGACGTCGCCGCTGCCGCCCGGCTCGTCTGGCGCGACTCGGGCGCGGTGACGTCGCTGCTGACGCCGGCGGAGGGCAGCCGATGACGCGCGGCCTGCGTCGCGCGGCCCTGGCCGTCCTGGTCACCGTGCTGGCGTGGCTGCCCGCGGCCGGCGCCGGTGCGATCGACATCAAGGAAGTAACGACGCCGCTCGGCATCAAGGCCTGGCTGGTCGAGGACAAGAGTGCGCCGGTGGTGGCGCTGTCCTTTTCGTTCGCCGGTGGCACGGCATCTGATCCCGCGGGCCAGTCGGGCGTGACCAGTCTCATGGCGGCGCTTCTCACCGACGGGGCCGGTCCAATGGATGCCCAGGCATTCCGCCGGCGCCAGGAGGATGCCGCCGCTTCGCTCGGCTTCGGCGCGTCGCTCGACCGGCTGAGCGGCACGCTGCGTGTCCTGTCCGTCAACCGCAACGAAGGCTTCGAGCTGTTGCGGCTGGCGCTCACGCAGCCACGCTTCGACCCCGACATGGTCGAGCAGCGCCGCGCCCAGACCATCGCGCAGATCAACCAGTCCGAACAGCGGCCGCAATCCGTCGCCGGCCGGACCCTGATGGCCACCTTGTTCGCCGGCCATCCCTACGCCGCCGATCCCGAAGGGACGCGCGATGACCTGAAGACGCTGACGCCGGCGCTTCTCAAGCGCCGCGCCGCGGCGCTGATGTTGCGCAGCGGCCTCATCGTGTCGGCGGTCGGCGACATCGGCGAGGCCGAACTCGCCCGCCAGCTCGACCGGGCCTTCGGCAGCCTCGTCGTCGGCACGGTGCCGCCGCTTCCGCCGGAATGGAAGCCGCCGGTGAAGCCGCGCACCATCATCGTCGAACGGCCGGTGCCGCAAAGCACCGCGTTGATGGCTTTGCCCGGCATCGCCCGCGACGATCCCGACTGGTACGCCGCTGTGGTGATGAACCACGTCCTGGGCGGCGGCGGGCAGCAGTCGCGGCTGTTCCATGAGGTGCGCGACAAACGTGGGTTGGCCTATGGCGTATCGACTGCGCTCCGCACCTACAAGCGGGCGGCGCTGATGGTGATCTCGACGGCGAGCGCCAACGAGCGCGTTGCCGAGGCTATCCGCATCATCCGGGCCGAGTTCGTGCGTCTGCGCACCGAGGGCATCACCGAGCAGGAGCTCGCCGACGCCAAGACCTATCTCAACGGCGCTCTGGCGCTGTCGCTCGATTCGTCGGGCTCGGTCGCCAGCCTGCTGCAATCCCTGCAGATCGACGGTCTGCCGCCCGATCACATGACCAGGCGCGCCGCCCTGATCAACGCCGTCAAGCTCGACGACGTTCGCCGGATGGCCCGTCGCCTGCTGCGCGACGAGGCGATGACGACCGTCGTCGTCGGCAAGCCGGTGGGCGTTACGGCAGATCCCTAGAGGTTCCTCGGATGTTTTACACGCACGTCATCGACGACGCCCTCGATAGCTCGGTCGGCGCCAAGGGCCTTTCCCGCGCCAGCCTTGACCGCGCGATGGCCGAGCTGCGGCCGGCGCTCGACAAGATTCGCCATTGGCACGACAGCAACGAGCTGCCGCTGTTCAAGCTGCCGGCGCGTCGCGACGACCTCGCGGCGCTCAAGCCTCACGCCGATCGCTTCGCCAGGTTCGAACATGTCGTGGTCATGGGGTCGGGCGGCTCGAGTTTGAGCGGCAAGACGCTGGTGGCGCTGAAGGATCAGGGCTTCGGTCCGCTCGAGGGGCGGCCCAGGCTCTGGTTCATGGACAATATCGATCCGGCGACTTTCACCGCGTTGATCGAACGCCTGCCGCTGGGTCGCACGGGGTTCATTGCGATCTCCAAGTCGGGTGGCACGCCCGAGACGATCGCGGCCTTCCTGACCCTGACGGCGGCGCTCGAAGCCAAGGCCGGCAAGTCGGCGCTCGTATCCAATCTGTTGGTCATCACCGAAGCCGCCGACAATCCGCTGCGCCGGCTCGCCACAGGAATGGGCTGCGCCATCCTCGAACATGATCCGAAAGTCGGCGGGCGCTTCTCGGCGCTGTCGCTGGTCGGCATGCTGCCGGCGATGATCGCGGGCCTCGATTGCGCGGCGGTGCGCGAAGGGGCGGCCAGCGTGCTCGATCCGGTGCTGGCGGCGAACGACGTCACGGGCATTGCGCCGGCGATCGGTGCCGCCCTGTCCGTTGGCCTCGCCCGCGAAAAGGACATCAACATCACGGTGCTGATGCCCTACGTCGACCGGCTCAACACCTTTGCCTTCTGGTACCGGCAGATCTGGGCCGAGAGTCTCGGCAAGGACGGCCAGGGCACGACGCCGGCCGTCGCGCTCGGCACCGTCGATCAGCACAGCCAGGTCCAGCTCTATCTCGGTGGGCCGGCCGACAAGCTGTTCACCTTCCTGATCCAGGACACGGCGGGTCAGGGGGCGGTGCTGCAGCCGGGTGCCGACAAGGCTCTCGATTATCTGGCCGGCCGGACCATGGGCGATCTCCTGCAGGCCGAGGCCGATGCGACGGCGGCCACCACCGTCAAGGCCGGCCGGCCGACGCGCGTCATCCGCGTCGCCGAGGTCGACGAGCGCACGATCGGCGCGCTGATGATGCATTTCATCCTGGAAACGATTTTCGCCGCCCATCTCTGGAAGATCGACGCTTTCGACCAGCCCGCCGTCGAGCAGGGCAAGATCCTGACCCGCCAGTATCTTTCCTCGCGCGTATCTTCCACAGGGCAGCGGACGTAAACTGACGGCGCCATGAGCGCGCCTCTCCTCCGCCGCCTTCCCACAACCCTGGTGAATCGTATCGCCGCGGGCGAGGTCGTCGAGCGTCCGGCGAGCGCCGTCAAGGAACTGGTCGAGAACGCCATCGATGCCGGCGCCCATCGCATCGCCGTCACCCTGAAGGAGGGCGGCCGCACCTTCATCTCCGTGGTCGACGACGGCGTCGGCATGAACGCCCAGGAACTGCAACTCGCCGTCGAGCGGCATTGCACGTCCAAGCTCCCCGGCGACGATCTCACCCATATCAACACGCTGGGCTTCCGCGGCGAAGCGCTGCCCTCGATCGCCTCGGTGAGCCGCTTCACCATCACCTCGCGGCCGGCTGGTGCCGATTCCGCCTGGGCCCTCGAGATCGACGGCGGGGCGAAAGGCGAGCCGCGACCCGCGGCGCATCCGGCGGGCACGCGGGTCGAGGTGCGCGATCTCTTCTTTGCCACGCCCGCCCGCCTGAAGTTTCTCAAGGAGCCACGCACCGAGTCCGGGCACGTCGCCGACGCGATGCGGCGCCTCGCGATGGCCCATCCCGCGATCGCCTTCCGGTTGGAGAGCGAGGAGCGTGCGCTGATCGATCTCTCGTCGGCCCCGCCGTCGCTGCTCGAAGATGGCGATGCGGCACGGCTCGCGCGGCTGGGCGCCATCATGGGCCGTGAGTTCGCCGACAATGCGCTGGCCATCGACGCAAATCGCGAAGGCTTCCGGCTGACCGGCTTCGCCGGCCTGCCGACGCTCAATCGGCCGACGTCGCAGCACCAGTATCTTTTCGTCAACGGCCGGCCGGTGCGCGACAAGCTGCTGACCGGGGCCGTGCGTGGCGCCTACCAGGATTTCCTGGCCCGCGACCGCCATCCGATGGTGGCGCTGTTCCTCGATGCGCCGCCCGAGATGGTCGACGTCAACGTCCATCCCGCTAAGACGGAGGTCCGCTTTCGCGACGCCGGCATCGTGCGCGGGCTGATCGTGGGCGCGCTCCGCACCGCGCTCGCCGCCGCCGGCCACCGCGCCAGCACGACGGTGTCCGATGCGGCATTGGGCGCCTTCCGCGCACACACCGGTTACACCAATGCCCTGCCGATGGGCGGTGGCTGGAACGGCAGTTCGATTCCGCGCGGCCTGGCTGAGGCGGCAGCCCAGTTCATGTCGCCTTTCGGTGCGCCGTCCGCACGCGTCGAGATGCCCTCCGGCGAAATCGCCGCCGGCAATTATCCGCTGGGCGTGGCGCGGGCGCAGCTTCACGAGACCTATATCGTGGCCCAGACCGACCAAGGCGTGGTGATCGTCGACCAGCACGCCGCGCACGAACGGCTGGTGCACGAGCGGCTGAAGAACCAGCTTGAGGCCGATGGTGTGAAGCGCCAGGCGCTGCTGCTGCCCGAGGTTGTCGAGCTGGGCGAGGACGGTGCGCGCCGGCTCGCCGGCCGCCAGGTCGAACTCGCGGAGATGGGCCTCGTGCTCGAGCCGTTTGGCTTGGGTGCCGTGGTGGTGCGCGAGACCCCGGCCGTGCTGGGCGAAGTCGACATTCAGGGGCTGGTGCGCGATCTCGCCGACGAGCTGGCCGAGATGGGTGAACACTTGTCGCTCAAGGAAAAGGTCGAGCAGGTCTGCGGCACGCTCGCCTGCCACACCTCGGTGCGGGCCGGCCGCCGGCTCACCGTCGAGGAGATGAACGCGCTGTTACGGCAGATGGAGGCGACACCGCACTCCGGACAGTGCAATCATGGCCGCCCGACCTACGTCGAACTCAA
This sequence comes from Rhizobium sp. Q54, assembly GCA_945903635.1. Taxonomy (GTDB): domain Bacteria; phylum Pseudomonadota; class Alphaproteobacteria; order Reyranellales; family Reyranellaceae; genus Reyranella. The sequence continues at coordinate 17,588 of CAMDOT010000097.1, forward strand.
GTTGGCCGATATCGAACGGCTGTTTGGAAGACGATGAAAAAGTTCCTGCCCCTGCTGTTCGTTCTGGTCGCCGCCGCGTCGGCAACGGCGCAGACCCGTGCGCCGGCACCCGCGCCGGCTGCACCCCCGGGCGCTCCGACGCCTGCGCCGGCATCGGCGCTGGACGGCGAGTGGACGGGCACCAGCGACGGCGGCTCGTGCAATGCGCCGCTCGACTATGTGATCACCATCGAGAACGGTTTCGTCGACGGTTCGTCCTACGACACGACGGCGCAAGGTCCAAAGCCCAACCCCAACAAGTCTGCGCCGCCGCCGCCAGGCCCCGGCCTGTGGCAGATCCATGGGATCGTCGGCAAGACGGGATCGTTTTCGCTGATCGCCGTCGCGTCGGTGAAAGGCACAAGCCATCGCGAAGGCAAGCTCGCCGCGCGCAGCGAGGGCGGCGGACTTGTCGTCAGCGAAACCAGCGGCTGCCGCCGCACCGCGCGCCTCGCCCGCGGCTAGTCAGCAGCCCCTCAGCGGCCCCTCTCAGTGGCCGGGCGCCAGCAAGCCGAGCCGGTCGCGGCGGAGCCAGCGGGCGACGAGCAGGATCGCCACCACGACGAGTCCGGTCGCGAGGCCGATCCAGATTCCGATGCCGCCCTGTCGCGCGGGGAATGCCAGAACCACTCCCAGCAGCAGGCCGATGCCCCAATAGCCCAGCCCGGCGTAGATCATCGGCACGCGCGTGTCGTGCAGGCCGCGTAGCATGCCGGCCGCCACCGCCTGGGCCCCGTCGGCGACCTGAAACAGGGCGGCGACGGCCAGGAAGGACACCGCCAGATTGATGACGACCGCGTTGGCCGGCGCATCGAGGTCGAGGAAGACGCCGACCAGCGTGCGCGGGAACAGGATCATCGCAAGGCCGGTCAGCACCATGAAGCCGACGCCCAGGGCGAAGGCCGTCCAGCCGGCGCGGCGGATGCCATCGACGTCCTGGGCTCCGTAGGCACGACCGACGCGAACCGTCGCGGCCTGGCTCAAGCCCAGGGGCACCATGAACGAGAGCGACGCGATCTGGATGGCGATCGAATGGGCGGCGAGCGAGGCGGTGCCGATCAGGCCCATCAGGAAGGTCGCCACGTTGAAGACGATGACTTCGAGCGCGATCATGGCGCCGATCGGCAGGCCGAGGCGGCAGAGCTCGCGGAAGCGCGGCCAGTCGGCGCGCCAGAAGCGGCCGAACAGATGATAGCGGCGGAACCTGCGGTCGGCGTAGACGGCGATGGCGAGCGCCGCGAACATCAATACATCCGCCAGCGTCGTGGCGATTCCGGCACCGGCGAGACCCAGCGCCGGCAATCCGAGATGGCCGAAGATCAGGCACCAGGCGGCCACGGCGTTGACGACCACACCGCCGGCGCCGACGGCAAGTGCCCACAGCGGCCGTTCGAGCGCCGAGACGAACGAGCGCAGCACGAGGAACAAGAAGAACGGCAGGATCGACCATTGCAGCGCGCGCATGTAGTGGCTCGCCTGGATCGCCAGCGCCGGTTCCTGGCCCATCAGCAACAGGATCCGGTCGCTGTGCCAGAGGAAGACCCACATCGGCACCGCGATCGCCACCGCCACCCACATGCCCTGCCGCACGGTGCGGCGCACGTCGCGCACCGAGTGGCCCTTGCGGCCGAGTTCGCGGGCGATCATCGGCGCCGTGGCGGTGGTGAGGCCGAGGCCGAAGATCATGGTGGCGAAATAGAGATTGCCGCCGAGCGCACCGGCGGCCAGCGCGTCGGGGCCGAGCCAGCCCATCATCACCACGTCGGTCGCGGTCATCAGCGTCTGCGCGAGGTTGGTCAGGATGAGCGGCCAGGCGAGCACGAGTGTGGCGCGCGTTTCCACCGCCCACGCCTGGCGTGTCGCCGCCGCCTGAGGAATCGTCCCGGTCATGGCGGCGCTTGTAGCCGCTCGAAGCCTAGTCGAACACCGCCTCGATTCGCTCCTCGCGGCCGGCGAGCAGGCGGAAGAAGGCGTCCTGCGGCTTTTCCAGCACGAACATGGCGCGTGCATCGAGGCCGAGGTTGAGGCCGCGCACCACGGCGCCGCTGACGCCATGGCCCACGATCACCGTCCGCGTCGCCGAGGCCACGACCTCGGTCAGCACGGCGGCCGAGCGGCGGCGCAATTCGAAATGCGTCTCGCCGCCGGGCGGGCTGAAACCGTGCGGGTCGGCGCGCCAGTCGGCGAGCGCCGTGGGGTGCGTGACCTCGATCTCCTGCCAGCTAAAGCCTTCCCAGTCGCCGTAGCCGAGTTCGACCAGCCGCGGATCGTCGCGCCACTGCGAGGGGTCGAGTCCCAATTCATGGCCGACGATTTCCGAGGTCTCGCGGACGCGACCGAGCGGACTGCGCAGAAAGATCGTCGGGCCGGGCTCGCCGGCGAGTTCGGCCTTTAGCGCGCGTCCCATCGCTCTGGCCTGCAGGCGGCCGCGCTCGGTGAGGTCGGAATTCTTGGTGCCCTGCATGCGGCGCTCGGTGTTCCATGCGGTCTCGCCGTGGCGCAGCATGTAGAGCGGAAAGGTGAGTTTTGGCGCGGACACCGTCACGTCCGTCGCAGGATCACGATCTTGGCCGCGCCATAGCGGCGTTCGTCGATCTGCTCGAAACCCTGTGGCGGGATGACGTCTTCGTTGTGGGCGAGTTCGACCGTGACGATGGCGCTTGGCGCCAGCCAGCCGGCCTCGGCCAGGGCCGCCAGCGCAGGTGCTGCCAGGCCGCTGCGATAGGGCGGATCGAGGAACACGAGATCGCAGAACTCGCGGGCCGGCGGCGGACGCGTGGCGTCGGCGCGCACCACCTTGGCCGCGGGCACCTCGCCCAGCAGGCGCAGGTTCTCGCCGATCAGCTTGATCGAGCGCGCGTCGTTGTCGAGGAAGGTCGCATGGGCGGCGCCGCGGGACAGCGCTTCCAGCCCCAGCGCGCCGGAGCCGGCGAAGGCGTCGAGCACGCGGACGTCGACCAGCGGCGAGGTGCCGTCCTCGTGCCAGCTCGCATGCGCCAGGATATTGAACAGGGCCTCGCGGGCGCGGCTCGAAGTCGGGCGCACGTCCTGGCCTTCGGGCGCTTCGAGCGCCCGGCCGCGGTGCTTGCCGCCGACGATCTTCAGCATCAGCGCCGTCCACCGGGCGCGCGCGGCTTGTGATCGCTGCGCGGCTTTGGCCGGGCCCAGCCCTCCTTGCGTGGTGGCCGCTTGACGCCCAGCAGGCTGTCCATCGCCTGCGCTGGGATCTCGTCGACATGGCCGCGTTCGAGCTCGCCCAGATGAAACGGACCGAATGCCACGCGGATCAGGCGCACCACCGGCAGGTCGAGATGGGCCAGCACGCGGCGGACCTCGCGATTCTTGCCCTCGGCCAGCGCGATGTCGAGCCAGGCGTTGGAGCGCTGCTGGCGGTCCATGCTGGCTTCGATGGCGCCGTAGCGCACGCCTTCGATCGTGACGCCCTTCGACAGCGCGGCCAGTCGCGCCTCGTCGACCGTGCCATGGACGCGCGCGCGGTAGCGCCTCGTCCAGCCGTTGGCCGGCAGTTCGAGGCGGCGGGCGAGGCCGCCGTCATTGGTGAGCAGCAGCAGGCCTTCCGACATGAAATCGAGACGGCCGACGGTGACGACGCGCGGCATGCCCTTGGGCAGCGAGTCGAAGATAGTGCGGCGTCCTTCGGGATCGCGCGCCGTCACCATCTCGCTCGGGGGCTTGTGGTAGCGCCACAGCCGGGCGCGGTCGGCCTGGGGCAACGGCTTGCCGTCGACCTCGATCACGCTCTGGTCGGTGACGTTGAGGGCGGGCGAGCTGAGCACCTCGCCGTCGACCTTGACGCGGCCGGCCTCGATCCAGCGCTCGGCGTCGCGGCGCGAACACAGGCCGGCACGCGCCAGCCGCTTGGCAATCCTCTCTGGTTCGCTCACTTGGAAGCCGCCGCTCCCAGGAAGGCGCGGAAGAGCTTCGCGTCGCCCTCGGAGATCAGGAACTCCGGATGCCACTGCACGCCGATGCAGAAGCGGTAGCGCGGCGCCTCGATGCCTTCGATGACGCCGTCGGGGGCCGTGGCGTTGACGATCACGCCGTCGGGCGCGTCGGCCGCCGCCTGGTGATGGGCGCTGTTCACCGGCAGCTCGTCGGCGCCGCCGATGCCGTGCAGCTGGGTGCCGCGCGCCACCTTGACCAGATGGCCGGCTTCATCGCGCGGATTGGGCTGCTCGTGGGCGAGCGAGTCGGCGATCGAGTCGGGAATGTGCTGGATCAGCTTGCCGCCCAGCACGACATGCAACAGCTGCTGGCCGCCGCAGATGCCCAGGACCGGCTTGTTCTGCTCCAGCGCGCCCTTGGTCACGCCGAACTCGAAGGCAGTACGGCGGTCCTTGGTGATCACCGTGGCATGGCGTGCGCCGCCACCATAGTAGGAGGGATCGACGTCGAACGCGCCGCCGGTCACCACCAGCGCGTCGATGCGCTCGAGATAGTCGGCGACCCGGTCGGGCTCGTGCGGCAGGGCCACGGCCAGGCCACCCGCCGCATCGATCGCGTCGAGGTAGTTCTGGCGCAGCGCATACCAGGGGAATTTTGAGTAACCGCCGGGCTTTTCAGCATCCAGGGTCACGCCGATCAGGGGACGGGGCATGACCCAAGGATAGCACACTTCGGTGGACCGCGGGCCTCCAGGCCCGCTCAGCCCTATGAGCG
>CAMDOT010000098.1 GCA_945903635.1 Rhizobium sp. Q54
ACCGCGGGCCTCCTGGCCCGCTCATGATCATGAGGCGGGCCAGGAGGCCCGCGGTCCCAAGAGGTTAACCCGTCTTCTCGACCACCCCGATATACGGCAGGCCGCGGAAGCGGTGGGCCCAGTCGAGCCCATAGCCCACGAGGAACTCGTCGCCGGCCTGGAAGCCGACGAAGTCGGCCTCCAGAGCTGCGCGGCGCTTCGCCGGCTTGTCGAGGAGTGTGCAGATCCAGACCCGGCGCGCATGGCGCTCGAGCATGAGCTGCTTGGCGAAGCTGAGGGTGAGGCCGGATTCCAGGATGTCGTCGACCAGCAGGACGTCGCGGTCGCGTACGTCGTCGACAATGTCGCGCACGATCCGCACGCTGCCGCTGGTCTCGGTGCCGCTGCCGTAGCTCGACAGGGTGAGGAAATCCATCGACCAGTCGGCGCCGGCCCGGCTGAGCGCGCGGATGAGGTCGGCGGCGAACACGAAGCTGCCCTTGAGCACCGAAACCACCAGCGTGTCGGCCGGAAGCTGGGCGGCGAGGTCGCCCGCCATGACATCGACACGGGCGGCGATTTCGGCGGCGGAGAAGCGGATGGAGACGGTCGGACGGTTGGGCATGGCAGGGCTCGCTATTCGACGGCTGGCACGACGTCTGTGGTGCCGGGGGGCGGTTCGTCGAGTGCCTGGCTGAAACTCACCCGGGCACCCGGCCCGATCGGGCCCTTGACCAGCGGATAGGTGCGCTCGCCCAGCACGTCGTTGTTCTTTCTGAAGATCAGTTTTAGGCGGCTGGTCGATCCCGGCGCGCGTCCAGTGTTGATGACGTCTCCCTGTACGACATATCGCCCATCTTGCCACTCAATCTTGCTGACGTCTAAATCGATTTCGAGCCGCGCCTGAACGATCTTCGGCGGCGTGGCTGGCGGGCCGCGGAACGCGTCCAGCGTGAGGATCGGGCGCCAGGCGGAGGGGAGGCGCTCCAGGATCTGACCCCGCCAGATGAAGGCTGCCGAGCCCACCACGACGAGGACGACGGCGGCGCCCGCCAGCCACCGGCCAAATTGGCGTTTTGGCTGGGGCTTGGTCAGGGCGGGCAGGCCCGATCCAGGGGACTGCGGACGGATGACGACATCCGGCACCGGGCCACCCGGCATCGGGCTTGCCGGCGATGCGACATCCGGCGGCGGAAGGGGCGCTGCGTGGGCGGGCTCGAACCAGCGATGATTGCAGCGGGCGCACTGGACGGTGCGGCCGGTGGGGCCGATCGCCTTGGGATCGACGGCGTACCGGGCTCCGCAGTTTGAACAGGTAACTTGCATGATGAGCGGGGAAGTACCCCTAGATGTGCTTGCGGGCGGACGTTAGGCCACTAAAACTGGCCTTACAAGCAACACGGCTCTGGCCACGCTCTATGTCCCTTTCCGGTCCTTCCTTCGATCGCTGCGCCCTTGCCGAGAGATCCCGGTGATCGGCCTTCGCCTGCGCTCGTTCTTTTTCAATGTGGGCTGGTACGTCGGGTCGACGGTCATCGCCGTCGTGGGCGCGCCGATCCTGGTGTTGCCGCGCCGGGCCGTGGTCGCCTGGTCGCATTTCTGGATCGCCTTCTGCCTCGGCTGGCTGCGGCTCACGTGCCGCCTCACGCATCGCCTGGGTGGGCTCGAGAACATGCCGGCTGGTCCGGTCATCATCGCCTGCAAGCATCAATCGACCTGGGAGACGCTGGCCTTCGCCCTGTTGTTTCCCAACGCCGCGATCATCCTCAAGCGCGAACTGCTGTTCATTCCCGTCGTCGGCTGGGCGATGGCGCGGGCCGGCCACATCGGCGTCGAGCGCGGCGACGGCGCCAAGGCCCTACGGGGCCTGGTGCGACAGGCCAAGGCGGCGGTGGCCGAGGGCCGCCCCATCCTGATCTTTCCCGAGGGCACGCGGACTCCGGTCGGGTCGCAGCCGCCCTACCAGGTCGGCACGGCAGCGCTCTATCGCCAGCTCGGCATACCGGTCGTGCCGGTGGCGCTCAATTCGGGCGTCTTCTGGGGCCGGCGCAAATTCATCAAGTGGCCGGGCGTCATCGACGTCGAAGTGCTGCCCGCCATCCCGCCGGGACTCGACCGCAAGACATTTATGGCGACGCTGCGCGAGCGTATCGAAGGCGCCACGGCGCGGCTGGTGGCCCACGCACGGAAAAGACAACCATAGGTTTGTTGTTTAATAGTTCTTCAACCTTTGGAATGAGCCTTGCTCATTTGCGATTGGAGGACGACATGTCGATGGACTTGCATGTTTGTTGGCGCGGTGACTTGGCGTGGGACCGCACCAGGCTCAAGGGCGCGCTCGATGCGTTGGGCTTCGACGCAACCGTGCTCTACGACTTCGAGGGATCGAGCGGCTTTTGGCCGGTCGATCTGGCGGGATGCAAAACAGGCGTCGAGGTCTATTTCGACGACAATCTCGCGGAGCTGACCGAGATGTATCCCGAACTGGCCGCAGCGGTGGACGGGCGGGACAAGGTGGTGAATTTCACCTGGGGTGGGAACTTCGCGGAAGGCGGCACCGCCCTCGCTTTGGCGGCCGCGCTGGCGACCCTGGGCGACGCCATCATTTATGAGCCCCAGGAGGCGGTCTGTCTTTCGGTTGCGCAGTCAGCTGAAGAGGCCCGACAGATGTTCCAACTCGCCAAGACCGAGGGCTACCGTGCCCGAGACGAATAGGAACGTTTAAGGAACATTTCTGTTGATATCAGGGGCCGTCGCGCCTACTTTTTGATGATGGAATGGGCTCCGGTTTCCCAGCGTATCTGGGACATGAAATATCGCTTCCGCGACGCGGCCGGCCAATCGGGCGGGCAGGCCGATGCCGACCTGGACGCGACGTGGTGGCGCGTGGCGCGGGCGCTCGCGGCGCCGGAGCGCGATCCCGAGCTTTGGGCGGGGCGTTTCCACGATGCCCTGTCTGGTTTCAAGTTCCTGCCGGCCGGCCGCGTGATCGCGGGCGCCGGCACCGGCCGCAGCGTCACGCTCTTCAACTGCTTCGTCATGGGCACGATCGGCGACGACATGTCGTCGATCTTCGAGAACCTGCGCGAGGCCGCCCTCACGATGCAACAGGGCGGCGGTATCGGCCATGATTTCTCGACGCTTCGTCCGCAGGGCGCGCCGGTGAAGGGGGTCGGCGCCGACGCTTCTGGGCCGTTGTCGTTCATGGATGTGTGGGACGCCATGTGCCGCACCATCATGAGCGCCGGTTCACGGCGTGGTGCCATGATGGCGACGCTGCGCTGCGACCATCCGGACATCGAAGCCTTCGTCGACGCCAAGCGCGATCCCGCGCGCCTGCGCATGTTCAACGTCTCGGTGCTGGTCACCGACGCCTTCATGAAGGCGGTGAAGGACGATGCCGATTGGGCTCTCGTCTTCGGCGGCAAGACTTTCAGGACGGTGAAGGCCAAGGCGTTGTGGGAGCGCATCATGCGCGCCACCTACGACGTCGCCGAACCCGGCGTGATCTTCATCGATCGCGTCAACCGGCGGAACAACCTGCAATATTGCGAGAGTATTCAGTGCAGTAATCCATGCGGCGAGCAGCCACTTCCCCCTTACGGCGCTTGCCTGCTGGGCTCGATCAATTTAGCGGCGCTAGTGAAGGATCCCTTCACATCAGGCGCACGGCTCGACATGGAAGCGCTGGAGCAGCTCGTGCCTGTGGCCGTGCGCATGCTCGACAACGTGGTCGATGTCTCGCGCTTTCCCCTCGCGAGCCAAGAGAAGGAAGCCAAGGCCAAGCGCCGCATCGGGCTCGGCGTCACGGGGCTAGCCGACGCGTTGATCTTCTGCGGCGTGCGCTACGGCTCGCCCGAGGCGGTGCGGCTGACGCGCGAATGGCTGGGCGCGGTCCAGCGCTTCTCCTATCTCGCCTCGGCCGATATCGCCGCGGAAAAGGGCAGCTTCGAGCTTTACGATCGCACCCGCTATCTCGTCGGCGAGACCATCCGCGGTCTGCCCGAAGAGGTGCGCACCGCCATCGGCCGCTACGGCATCCGCAATGCCCTGCTGAATTCGATCGCGCCCACGGGCACGATCTCGCTGCTGGCCGACAACGTCTCCTCTGGCATCGAGCCGGTGTTTGCCTTCGGCTATGTGCGGCACGTGCTGCAGCCCGACGGCACCAAGCGCGAGGAGAGCGTCGAGGATTATGCCTTCCGCGTCTGGCGCGATTCCAAGGGCAACGAAGCACCGCCATCGGACGTGTTCGTCGATGCCCAGACGCTGACACCGGCTGACCATCTCGCCATGCAGGCGGCGGCGCAGGACTTCGTCGACAGCTCGATCTCCAAGACCATCAACCTGCCGCGCGACATCTCGTTCGAGGCCTTCAAGGGCGTCTACGAGGAGGCCTATGCGCAGGGCTGCAAAGGCTGCACGACCTACCGCCCCAACGATGTCACGGGCGCGGTGCTCGAGGTGAAGGCGGAGGCCGCCGCACAGCGTGCTACTCCAGCCCTCGTGCCGGTGCCGGCGCGCGAGACGGGCGTCGTCTATATCGCCCAGCCGCTCGACCGGCCGGAGGAACTGCCGGGCCAGACTTATAAGATCAAATGGCCGGGCAGCGACCACGCGATCTACATCACCATCAACGACGTGATGCAGGACGGGCGTCGCCGGCCGTTCGAGATCTTCATCAACTCTAAGAACATGGAGCACTACGCCTGGACCGTGGCGCTGACGCGCATGATCTCGGCGGTGTTCCGCCGCGGCGGCGACGTGTCGTTCGTGGTCGAGGAGCTGAAGGCGGTGTTCGATCCGCGCGGCGGCCAGTGGATGGAGGGCCGCTATGTGCCGTCACTGCTGGCAGCGATCGGCGGCGTGATCGAACGGCACCTGATCGAGATCGGGTTTCTCAGTCCCGCCGACGCGCCGCTGCTTGCGGAGGCCGCCAACCAGCGGATCCGGCTGGCGGCCGGCGCCCGCGAGCCGTCAGGAGGCGCTGCGCCGACGATGGGTCAGTGCCCGAACTGCGGTGCCGCCTCCCTCACGCACCAAGAAGGCTGCGACGTCTGCCTCAACTGCGGCTACTCACGCTGCGGCTGATCGGGTTGACGGCGTTGCTGGTGACGTGAAAATCGACATTCGGTGTCCAACGGCCTATCGTGTCTCAGCCGGAATTCGTGAACCGGAACAAGGTGTTACCCGCGGCGCCGGACGCCACCATCGACGTGAACCGGTGTCCAACATCCAGTGTCCAACACACTGCGCGTCCGCGGCGGGGAAAACACCGGTGATGGATCTGCCTTCAGCCCAGTTCGAGCGAGATTCCCGCGGTCTTGCTGACACCGGCCCAGATCGCGGCGAAGTCGCCGACGAACTTGGTGTACTCGGCCGGGGTCATCGGCTTGTCGCCGGGCAGCAGCACGACTTCCTTGAAGCGCTCGACGACTTCGGGCGCCTTGTAAGCCTTCTGCAACTCCTCGTAGAGGCGGGCCACGACCTCGGGCGACATGCCCTTGGGGCCCGAGACGCCGACCCAGGTCGAGGTCGTCATCTTGGGGAAGCCCTGTTCGGCGAAAGTGAGCGCGTTGGGATACATGTCGATGCGCGCCTCGGAGCTGATCGCCAGCAGCCGGACCTTGCCGGAATTGATGTGCGGCACGTTGGTGGTGATCGGGTCGAACATCGAGGGAATGACGCCGGCCAGCATGTCCTGCAGCGACGGCGCCGAGCCGCGGTAGGGCACGTGCTTCAGCTTGATGCCGGCCAGGGTCGAGAGCTGCTCGCCCATAAGATGTGTGTTGGAGCCGATGCCGGAGCTGCCGAAGGCGATCTGGTCGGGCTTGGCCTTGGCGTCGGCGATGTAGTCGGCGAGCGTCTTGTAGGGCGAGTCGGCCGGCACGATCAGGACATTGGGCGTATGGCCGATCAGGGTGACGTGGGTGAAGTCGGTGACCACGTTGTAGGGCAGCTTTGGATAGATTCCAGGCGCGATGCCCAGTGGAGAGGCATGGGAAATGACCAGCGTATAGCCGTCGGGCGCTGCCTTGGCGGCGAGGTCCGAGCCGATCGTCCCGCCGGCGCCGGGCCTATTCTCGACCACGACCTGGGTGCCGAGCGCTGCTGAGAGCTTGGGCGCCAGGATGCGTGAGATCGTGTCCGCGGTGCCGCCGGGCGGGAACGTGGCGATCAGTTTGATCGGCGCTTTCGCCGGCCAACCGGTACTTGCCCGGGCCGCGGGTGCGGCCAGGGATGAACCGAGTGTGGCGGCTGAGGCGGCAAGGACGGTACGGCGGCTCAATTTCATGAGAGGCTCCCTGTCGGACACGCCGGTTGGCGGCGCGCGTTGGTCAAGGCACAGCAACGGTTGTGCCATCCGGGGGACTCGGCCCTTGATTTGCCATATGAGTGACCGCAAATCTGCGGCCGGACAGTTCTTTGGCCGGATACGGAGACGGGTGAATGATGTGGCGTAGACTCGCGGCCGCGATGATCCTGATCGGGGGAACGGCGATGGCCGGCCTGCCGGCGGCCGTTGCACAACCCCTGCCGAGCGCCCGCAGCGAGCTGGCTTACTCATACGCGCCACTGGTCAAGAAGGTGTCGCCTGCCGTCGTGAACATCTACACGACCACCACGGCGCGGGTGCAGCGCCGCCTGCCGTTCCCCTTTCCCGGCATGCCGCAGGCGGGCGATCGGGTGCAGAATTCGCTGGGGTCGGGCGTGCTGGTCCGGCCCGACGGGCTGATCGTGACCAACGCCCACGTGGTCAAGGGCGCCGACGAAATTCGCATCGTCCTGGCCGACCGGCGCGAGTTCGAGGCCAAGGTGGTCACCCAGGACGAACGCTACGATCTGGCGCTGGTTCGGATCGACGGGGTGGGCGAGAAGTTCCCCTTCCTCGATATGCGCGATTCGGACTCGGTCGAGGTCGGCGACATCGTGCTGGCGATCGGCAATCCCTTCGGACTGAACCAGACCGTGACCAGCGGCATCGTTTCGGCGGTGGCGCGCAGTGCCGGCGGCGTCAACGATTCGAACTTCTTCCTGCAGACCGACGCCGCCATCAATCCCGGCAACTCCGGCGGCGCCCTGGTGAGCCTCGATGGCCGGTTGATCGGCATCAATACGGCGATCTATTCGCAGAGCGGCGGCTCGGTCGGCATCGGCTTCGCCACGCCGTCGAACATCGTGGCGCGCATGGTCGCCATCGGCGAACAGGGCGGTCGCATCGTGCGTCCCTGGCTCGGCGCCAGCATGCAGCGCGTGACGCCCGATCTCGCCGCCGGCTTCGGCCTGCAGCGGCCGGCCGGCCTGGTGGTGAAGGAGGTCTTCGCCAATGGGCCCGGCGCCGACGCCGGCCTCAAGCGCAACGACGTGATCATCGCGCTGCGCGAACTGCCGATCGACGACGAGGCGGGTCTCAGGTTCCGCCTTTCCACTCTCCAGGTGGATGCGATCGTGCCGGTGCGCGTCGTTCGGGCCGGCAAGGAAATGATCATCGAGATGAAGCTTGCGGCTCCGCCCGAGGACCCGCCGCGCGATCGCTCGTCTCTCGAGGGCCGCCAGCCGCTCTCCGGCGCCACCGTCGTCAACATGTCGCCGGCGGTTGCCGAAGAGATGGGCCTCGCCGAATGGCGGCCGGGCGTCGCCGTCGTCGAGGTCAAGCCGGGTGCCTATGCCGCCCGGTTCATCCGTCCCGGCGACATGATCCTGGCTGCCAACGGCCAGGACGTGAAGAGCGTCGAGGACCTCAAGAAGCGCATCGCCGCCGGCATCGCCAACGTCTCGATCGGACGCGAGGGCATGGTATCCACCGTCCAGTTCCGCTGAGGCGTGGTAGCCTCGGATCGTGCCGGCTGAACTCTTCGCCTCGCTCGCCCCGACGCCGCTCGCCGAACGCCTGCGGCCGCGCGCGCTCGCGGAGATTCTCGGTCAGGACCATCTGCTCGGGCCCGAGGGACCGCTCGGCCGCATGCTGGCGGCGCGTAAACTTAGTTCGCTGATTCTGTGGGGGCCGCCGGGCTGCGGAAAGACGACCATCGCACGGCTGCTCGCCGAGGCGACGGACCTGCATTTCGAGCCGCTGTCGGCGGTGTTCTCCGGTGTCGCCGACCTGCGCAAGATCTTCGAGGCGGCACGCCAGCGCCGCAAGGACGGCAAGGGCACGCTGCTGTTCGTCGACGAGATCCACCGCTTCAACCGCGCCCAGCAGGACGGTTTTCTACCTTACGTCGAGGACGGTACGGTCACATTGATCGGGGCGACCACGGAGAACCCGTCCTTCGAACTCAATGCCGCGCTCCTGTCGCGCTGCCAGGTGCTGGTGCTGCGCCGCCTCGACGAGGCGGCGCTCGAGACTCTGCTGGCGCGGGTCGAGAAGGCGCTCGGTCGCGAACTCCCCCTCGATGAGCAGGGACGGCAGTCCTTGTTCGCCATGGCCGACGGCGATGGCCGCTACCTGATTGGTCTCGCCGAGCAGCTCGCCCAGCTCAAGGACAAGGGGCCGTTGCCGCCGGCCCGGCTGGCGACATTGCTGCAGAAGCGCGCGCCGCTCTACGACAAGGCGCAGGAAGCGCACTACAACCTGATCAGCGCCCTGCACAAGTCGCTGCGCGGCTCCGACGTCGATGCGGCGCTCTACTGGTTCGCCCGCATGCTGGACGGCGGCGAGGACCCGAAATACATCGCCCGCCGCCTCGTGCGCTTCGCCGTCGAGGACATCGGCATGGCCGATCCGCAGGCGCTCACGCAGACGCTCGCGGCCTGGGATACCTACGACCGCCTCGGCTCGCCCGAAGGCGAACTCGCCATCGCCCAAGCGGTGATCTATCTCGGCACCGCGCCGAAATCGAACGCGGGATACGTGGCATACGGCAGTGCCAAGCGCGCCGCCAAGGCCCACGGCTCACTGACGCCGCCGATGCACATCCTGAATGCGCCGACCAAGCTGATGAAGGAGATCGGCTACGGCAGCGGCTACCAGTACGACCACAACGCCGAGGATGGCTTCTCCGGGCAGAACTACTTTCCCGACGGCATGGCGCGCGAGGAGTTCTACCAGCCGGTCGAGCGAGGCTTCGAGCGTGAGATCGTGAAGCGCCTGGAATACTGGAAGAAGCTCAGGGAAAAGAAGCGCTGAGCCTCAGGGCTTCGCCATCGCCTTCACGACCAGGCGATCGCGGCCGTAGACGTCGTCTCGGAACGTGGCGGCACCGCCGGCATCGGCGGACACCGTGCGATAGGTGACGTAGAGCGTGACTGGCTCGGGGAAGGTGTAGTGCGCCTGCTGGCCGGAATCGATGACCTGCCGGACGCGTTCCTTGCTGAAACCGTTCTTGCCGTTGAACACCTTCTCAACGAAATCCAGCGGATTGAGCAGGCGGATGCAGCCATGGCTGAAATTGCGGCTGCCCTCGGTGAACAGCCACCGGCTGGCGGTGTCGTGCATATAGATCCCGTACTTGTTGTTGAACGGGAAAAAGATGTAGCCGAGCGCGTTGGTGGCGCCGGAGTCCTGCCGGATGCGGTAGGGGAATGCCTTGGGATGGATCGAACTCCAGTCCACCGTGTTGGGGTCGAGCTCCGTGTCGTCGCTCCAGTTGGCGAAGATCTTGAAGCCTTTGCTGGCCAGCGCATTGGGATCGCGACGCAACAGCGGCAGGTACTCTTCGCCCGCGATCGACTGCGGCACGGTCCAGAAGGGGTTGGTCTGGAAGCCGCGCATCACCGATTGAATCTCGGGCGTCGGGTCCTTGGGCGTGCCGACGATCACCAGGCTCTGGAAGGCGACCTTGCCGGCGTCGACGAACACCATCGAATAGTCGCCGGCGTTCACGAACACGTAGCGACTGCCGAGATCCTCCTGCAGCCAGCGCCGGCGTTCGAGGTTGGCCACGATCTGGTCGATGCGCTCGTCGATCGTGGTGTTGAGCGAGCGGACCGTCTTGGCGCCGATGACACCGTCGACCGTGAGCCCCTTGGTCTCCTGGTAGGACTTCACGACGGCGGCCAACGCCTCGTCGTACTGGTCGATGATAGGACTAGGATCGGGCAGCTTGAGCTCGAGCTCGGCCAGCCGCTTGCGCAGGAGCGGCACGCGGGCATCGATCATGCCAGGCTTCAGGGCGGTGCCGTCGGGTATCGGCGTGAAGGCCGCCGTGGCGCGCTTGTCGCGCCAGACCGCCAGCGCCTTCTGCAATCCTGGATAATCACCCTTGGGGGGCAGCGAGGCGAGGTAGGCCGCGAAGTCGGTCGCTTCGGCGGCGGCCGTCAGCAGGTCCGCCTTGTCGACCTTGCGTTGGTCGATCGAGATTTCCTTGTCGATGCGGTTGGCGCGCACGCGACCCGTCGAGACATCGCTGGCGTAGGACACGAACGCTGCCGTGAGAAGTGCCTCTGCAGCCGCCGGGTCGGCCCCAGGCGCCACAGCCTTCTCGATATCGGCGAGGTTGTACCAAGCCGGGTTGAGGCCATGATCGGCAGACGCCCGAATAGCGCTGACCAAGGCCTCCGAACGGGCACTACCGGCCCGGGACCCGGTCCACAGCGTGTCGCTGGCGAGGGAGGGAAACGGCCCGAGGGCGGGTACGACAAAAGCCAGTAAACCGGCGATAAAATGAAGACGAATCACGCGTCCTGTATAGCTGGAAACTTCCGATTCGTCCATGAAGCGGTGAAATCGTGAGCTTCGAGAAAGCCGAGAAGATCCCGGGTTGCCCGCTGCTTCAGTTCCGGCGTTCCGCCGCCCGCCCGAGCCCCTCGGGTAACGCAGTGCTGCCGTGCCCAGGCCTGGTACTCGGGTTCGCTCATGGCCCGTCCCGCCGCCGGGATGAAATGGGTGCCGTCGTCCTCGATGTAGTTCCGGCAGCACGACCAGTTCTCGGCATCCTTGATGTCGAACACCGGTCCGATCGACTCCCAGCCGTGATGGGCGCTGCCGTAGACCTTGACCTTGATGCGGCCGTTGCCGGCAGCCCGCATGCGCTCGGCATATTCGACGGCGAGCGGGGCAGGGGTGTAGTCGTCGCGCGCGGCCAGCATGAAGAACATCGGCCGCCCGTGGGTCGTGGGATCGCGGTGCTGGGCCGTGGCGCCGGGACAGATCGCCACATGCAGGTCGAACAAGTGGGGAAAGCCGCCGCGCCAGTGCTGGCGGACGGCGATGGCCGCGTTGAGGGTCGCCACGCCGCCCTTGGACACGCCCATGATGCCGATTCGCTGTGGATCGATCCGCCGGTCGTCGCGCAGCAGGGCAAGGGCTGCGAAGGCATCGCCCTCCATCTGGGCGCTGGAGACCAGGGTCTGGTCCGCGACCGTGCGGCGCACGCCGCGACCCGTGAAGCTGTCGACGATCAGGGCGGCCGTTCCGGCCTCGTTGAGCATCTGGGCGTAGTAATGCTCGCGATGGCGCTGCACGCCGGCGCTGCTGGTCAGGATCACCATGCAAGGCGCCGGCCGCTCGTCCGGGACGGGTAGGTGCAGGCTCGCGGTCAATCGCGCCGGCCGGCAGGCCGCCGGGTGATCGAACGTCAGCGTGTCGAACGACACCGATTCCATGGACCCTGTTTAGCTTGTCGCCTAGGTTGCGCGCCATGAGCGACAGCCCCGCCCCCAATCCGTCCCCGGGCGGCCCGCGCGGCCAGGTCCAGACGCGCGCCGTATCCGACGATGAGGCCGGTCTGCGTCTGGATCGCTGGTTCCAGCGCCATTTCCCCGGCCTGAGCCACGGTGCCCTGCAGAAACTCCTGCGCACGGGTCAGGTCCGGATCGATGGCAAGCGGGTCGAGGGCAAGGACCGGGTCGAACCCGGACAGCAGATCCGCCTGCCGCCCGGCGTCACGTCGGCGCCGCCGCCCAAGCCTCGGGAAATCCCCACCGTCTCCGACCGCGATGCCGCCGAGATACAGTCGCTGGTGATCCATCGCGACGATCACGTCATCGTCCTGAACAAGCCGCCCGGATTGGCGGTGCAGGGGGGCACGGGCACGGAGCGGCACATCGACGGCATGCTCGACGCGCTTCGGTTCGGCTTCGAGGATCGGCCGCGCCTGGTCCATCGGCTCGACAAGGATACCAGCGGCCTTCTGCTGATTGCCCGCACCGGGCAGGCGGCCAAACGCCTAGCCGAGTCGTTTCGCCAGCGCGAGACGGAAAAGCTCTACTGGGCCGTCGTCGTCGGCGTGCCTCCCCAGAAGGAAGGCGCCATCGACCTGCCGCTCGCCAAGCGGCCGGGCGCGCGCGACCGGGAAATGATGCAGGTCGACAAGGAAGAGGGCCAGAAAGCCCTGACGCATTTTCGCGAACTCGACCGCCTGGCCAAGCGAGCGGCGCTGCTGGCGCTGTGGCCGCGCACCGGACGAACGCATCAACTGCGGGTTCACTGCGCCGAGATTGGCTGTCCGATTCTCGGCGACGGCAAGTATGGCGGCGAGGAAGCGCTGCTCGCCTCCGTTGCCGACGCCCGCCGCTTGCACCTCCACGCCCGCCGGCTGCTGTTGCCGCATCCTTCGGGCAAGGGCGAACTGAAGGTCACGGCCGAGCTGCCGCCTCACTTCCGCCGCACGGTCGAAGCATTCGGCTTTTCGACGGACGGTGATTGAGCGAGAATCGGTCGGCATGCGCATTCCATGGAGGCGGCTGGCCTGGGTTCTCGCAGCGGTGATTCCGCTGGCCGTGATCGGCGGACTCATCTGGGGCGCCACCCGCGACCTCTCCCGCTATCAGGCCCGGCTCACCGAACAGATCCGCAAGGTGACGGGTCGCGAACTCACCGCGAAAGTGCCGCTGGTGGTGAAGATCGGCCGGTATCCCGCGATGGTGGCCGAAGGGGTGACGCTGACCAACGCCCCCTGGGGGTCGCGTCCCGAGCTTGCGCGGGTGCGGAAGCTCACGCTGTTCCTCGATCCGGTGGCTCTGCTGCTCGGCGAGATCAAGATCGGCCGGCTGGTGCTCGAGGGCGCCGACATCCTGGTCGAACGCAATGACGTGGGCGACACCAACCTCGACATGTTGCCGCCTCCCGACGGTTCGGGCCCGCATCCCGGCGAGAGTCGTTCGCTGCGCTTGCGCACGAGTGCAGCCTTCCCGTGGATCGGCGTGATCGAGATACAGGACTCGGTGCTGACGATTGCCGATGGCGGGGGCCGGCCGCCGGTCGTCCTCGAGGTGGCGACTGCCAGCCTGAAATCGTCGGCGCCCAACCAGCCACTGCAGTTCGAGGGTCGCTTCAGCGCCCCGCAGGCCAGACCGTTCACGCTCACGGGCACTGCCGGATCGTTCGATGGCTGGATGCGGGGCCTGCCCGGCAACATCGATCTGCAGGGTGGGTTCGGGGAAGGCAAGATCTCGATCAAGGGCGGCGTGGGGGTCAAGGGAACCAACGTGCAGATCACCTCCGAGGGCCCGGATGTGTCGGCCTTCGGGCCCTACATTCATCTGCCGGTGCCGCGCGGCGGGCCCTATTCGCTGAGCGCCAAGGCTGCGACCCAGCGCAACGGCTTCAAGGTCGAGGTGACGACACTGAAGGTCGGCGCCAGCGAACTCACCGGCGATGCGCTGTTCCGCCCAGATCGCAAGGGCGTTCCCACGGTAACGGTCAACGCTGACGTGAGCCGGCTCGACGTCAGCGAGCTTCGGGCGCCTCCCGCGCCGCCACCTGCGGGAGGATCGCCGGCGCAGCCCAGGATCGTGCCCACCTTGCCGTTCGCGGCGAGCTGGCTTGGACGCGCCGCCGTCTCGGTGACGGTGCGCCTGGGCGAGGTCGTCGGACTCGGCAGCAAGATGCAGAGCGGCTCCGTCACGCTCACCGCGAACGATTCGCGGTTTGCCTTTCGCGCCGCCGCCACCATAGGCGGCGGCTCGGCCGGTTTCGATCTCGTCTACGATCCGACCGGGCGGATCGGGCAGGCCACTCTCACGGCCTCGGCCAACCGTGTCTCGCTCGGTGAACTGGCGAGCGTGATCGGCTTCGACCTCGGCTTGCGCGATGCCGTCGGCGACATCGACCTGCGCCTGCGCGGTGGTGGACGCACCACGCGCGATGCGCTGAACTCGGCCAGCGGCTCGATCGATATCGCCGTCACCAAGGGGCTTTGGCCGCGCGAGCCGCTCGCCAACTGGCCGGCGGAGACGCAGCGGCTGCTCGGAGGTGCCGATAGCGGAGTGCCGTTCAATTGCATTGCCGGCCGCTTCGACGTGAGCGGCGGCGTGGCCAGCTTGCGCCGGTTGGTGGTCGACACGTCGCGCACCACGCTGGTGGGCGGCGGCTACGTGAACCTGCGCACCGAGGGTTGGGAATTCATCCTGGCGCCCGAGGCGCGCGACGCCCAGAATGCGGCTCTGGCCTCGCCGCTGCGCTTGAAAGGCGGAAGTGGCCGGCCGACCTCGGGCGCGCTGGAGCCCAACCTCGCCAAGTTGATCATCGGCGCCGGAGTCGTGCCCAGCCTCGTCTCACAGGTCAATCAGGCAGCGCGCCAGACCGGCGTCAATCCGTGCGCCGCTGTGGCGCCGCGTGTGGAGGGCCTGAGGCCGGGATTGCGGGCCCAGATGCCGGCGCCGTCTACCGCCGACCTTCGCCAGCGCGCCGGACGCCCCGCGACGCCGCCCCAGCAACCCTCGCCGAAGCGCACGCCATGAAGCGCTTCTACAAGGAGACGGCGGTCGAGGCGACCGACGGCGGGTTCCGCGTGCTGCTCGATGGCAAGCCGATGCGCACGCCGGCGAAAGCGATCCTGGTCGTCCCCACGAGGCCGTTGGCCGATGCGATCGCGGCCGAATGGAGCGGCGTGCCGGACAAGGCGGAGATCAACGCCGCACACCTGCCGTTGACGCGCCTGGCGGCGACCGGCCTCGATCGGGTCGTTCCGCGACGCGAGGAGATCATCGCCGATACCGCGAAATATGCCGGATCCGATCTGCTGTGCTATCGCGCGACCACGCCTGCCAGCCTCGTGAAGTTGCAGCATGACGCCTGGCAACCACTGCTCGACTGGGCTGCCGACAGGTATGGCGCGCGCCTCACCGTTGCCGAGGGCATAGCATTCGTCGACCAGCCTGAAGAGTCCCTGAAGCGCGTGCGCGACGTCGTCGCCTTGCACGCCGATCTCGCCTTGTCGGCGCTCTACAATCTCACGCATACAGCCGGGTCGGTGATCATCGCACTCGCGGTCGCGGAGGGGCGGCTGTCCGCCGAAGGCGCATTTGCCGCCGCGCAGGTCGACGAACTCTACCAGATCGACCGCTGGGGCGACGATCCGCTGGCGTTGAAGCATCGCGAGGGGGTCGCCAAGGATATCGGTGCCAGCACCCGGTTCCTGGCGTTACTGAAGAACGCGCGACTGCGCGGCTGAAGGGGCAAGAAAAATGGGATCAGGCAGCAAACTGCGGCAGGTTTTGGCGAAGAACGGTCTTGTCGAATCGATGGCCGCGCACAGTCCGTTGTCGGCGATGCTTGTGGCGGAAGCGGGCTTCGACGCGATCTGGGCGAGCGGCTTCGAACTCTCCGCCATGTACGGCGTGCCCGATGTCAGTGTGGTGTCGATGACCCAGCACCTCGACATGACGCGGGCGATGGTCGACCGGTCGGGGCTGCCGGTGGTGGCCGACATCGACACCGGCTTCGGCAACGCCATCAACGTGCTCTACGCCGTCGAACAGTACGAGCGCGCCGGCGTGGCCGCGATCGTGATGGAGGACAAGAGCTTTCCCAAGGTCACCAGCCTGATCGCCGGCGGCCGTCAGGACATGGTCCGCATCGAGGAATTCCAGGGCAAGATCGAGGCGGCACGCGCGGCCCGGCGCGACCCTGATCTGGTGATCGTGGCGCGGACCGAAGCGCTGATCGCGGGCCTGGGCCAGGACGAGGCCTTGAAGCGCGCGCGCGCCTACGAGGCCGCCGGCGCCGACATGATCCTGGTGCATTCCAAGCAGAAGACACCTGAGGAGATCGAGGCCTTCGTAAATGCCTGGGATGGCAAGGTGCCGATTGCCCTGGTGCCCACGGCCTATCCACAAATGACCGTGGCCCGGGTGAAGGAGCTCGGGAAGATCGGCTTGCTGATCTGGGGCAATCACGCAATTCGTGCCTCCGTGGGTGCAATGCGCGCGACCTTTGCGCAGATTCGCAAGGATCGGGGCATTCATGGCGTCGAAGCGAGCATCGCCACGGTCGAGGATGTGTTCGAGCTGCAGGGCATGGGCACCGTCAAGGACAATGAGAAGCGATTCCTCCGCTAGACGCCGTCGTGCTAATGGCTGAAAACTGACGCGGAAGGCCGGAGACCGGGATGCAGCACATGTTGGACGAACTCGAACGCCGCCGCGCCGGCGCGCGCCTGGGCGGCGGGCAGCGCCGCATCGAGGCACAGCACGGCAAGGGCAAGCTGACGGCGCGCGAGCGCATCGACGCGCTCCTCGATCCGGGCTCGTTCGAGGAATACGACATTTATGTCGAACACCGCTCGATCGTTTTCGGCATGGAGACCCAGAAGATTCCGGGCGACGGCGTGGTGACCGGCCACGGCACGATCAACGGCCGGCTGGTTTATGTCTTCAGCCAGGATTTCACGGTGTTTGGCGGAGCACTCTCGGGCATGCACGCCGCCAAGATCTGCAAGGTCATGGACATCGCCATGAAGGTCGGTGCGCCCGTGCTTGGGCTGAACGATTCCGGCGGGGCGCGCATTCAGGAGGGTGTCGATTCGCTGGCCGGCTACGCCGACGTGTTCCAGCGCAATGTCATGGCCTCGGGCGTGATCCCGCAGATTTCCATGGTTATGGGGCCGTGCGCCGGCGGTGCGGTCTATTCGCCGGCCATGACCGACTTCATCTTCATGGTGAAGGACAGCTCCTACATGTTCGTCACCGGCCCCGACGTGGTGAAGACGGTGACGCACGAGACCGTGACGCAGGAGGAGCTGGGTGGCGCGCTCACCCATACGCAGAAGTCAGGTGTCTCCGATCTCGCTTTTGAGAACGACATCGAGGCGCTGCTGCAACTGCGCCGCTTCGTCGATTTTCTGCCGGCCAACAACCGTGAAAAGGCGCCGGTGCGCGCCACGCTCGACCCGGCGGACCGCGACGATCCCTCGCTCGACACGCTGGTGCCCGAAAACCCCAATAAGCCCTACGACATCAAGGAACTGATCCTAAAGGTCGTGGACGAGGGCGATTTCTTCGAGCTGTCGCCTGAATGGGCGGCGAACATGGTGGTGGGTTTCGGCCGCATGGCCGGCCGCACCGTGGGCTTCGTCGCCAATCAGCCGATGGTCCTGGCGGGCTGCCTGGACATCGACAGCTCGCGCAAGGCCGCGCGCTTCGTGCGCTTCTGCGATGCCTTCAACATTCCGATCGTCACCTTCGTCGATGTGCCGGGCTTCCTGCCGGGCACGCAGCAGGAGTTCGGCGGCATCATCAAACACGGCGCCAAGTTGCTTTATGCCTATGCCGAGGCGACGGTGCCGAAGGTGACGGTGATCACGCGCAAGGCTTACGGCGGCGCCTACGACGTTATGGCGTCGAAGCACCTGCGCGGCGACGTGAACTATGCCTGGCCGGGGGCGGAGATCGCCGTCATGGGCGCCAAGGGCGCGGTGGAGATCATCTTCCGCTCCGACATCGGCGACGCGGCCAAGATCGCCAAGCGCACCGAGGAATACCGCGAAAAGTTCGCCAATCCGTTCGTGGCGGCCAACCGCGGCTTCATCGACGACGTGATCATGCCGCACGGCACGCGCCGGCGGATCTGCAAGGCGCTGGCCACGCTCGAGACCAAGAAGCTCGAGAACCCGTGGCGCAAGCACGGCAACGTACCTTTGTGACGGGGCCGCGGTGAACTTGTCGCCGGAGGAACGCGTCAGACGCCGCCAGGTCGTGCGCAAGCATGTGCTCGTCGCGCTGCTCGTGTTGCTCGTGCTCATTCCGTTGAACTTCATCCTCAGCCGCCAATACCCGTGGTGGCTATGGGCGTTGATCGCCTGGATTCCGCTGATCGCCGCGCACACCGCCTGGGCCAAGGGCCTGTTCGACCGCAATAGAGAAGGATCGTGAGTATGGCCGCCAGGAAGAAGGTCGCCAAAGCTGCGCCGAAGAAGGTCGCTGCAAAGTCCAAGGCGAAGCCTGCCGATATCGGAAGCCCGGCCAAGCCCCCGGTCGACAAGCCCCTGTTCGACAAGATCTTGATCGCCAATCGTGGCGAAATCGCCTGCCGCGTCATCCGGACCTGCAAGCGCCTCGGCATCAAGACGGTCGCGGTCTATTCCGAGGCCGATGCCGACGCGCTTCACGTGCGCCAGGCCGACGAGAAGGTCCTGATCGGGCCGGCGCCCTCGGCCCAGTCCTACCTGCAGATCGACAAGATCGTGGCCGCCTGCAAGAAGACCGGCGCCCAGGCAGTCCATCCCGGCTATGGCTTCCTTTCGGAAAAGCAGGAGTTCCAGAAGGCGCTTGCCAAGGCCGGTATCGTCTTCATCGGTCCCGACGCGCTGGCGATCCACGCCATGGGCGACAAGATCGAATCGAAGAAGCTCGCCCAGAAGGCCGGCGTCAGCACGGTGCCGGGCTATCTCGCCGCCATCCCCAATGCCGACCAGGCGGTCAAGATCGCCCAGAAGATCGGCTATCCGGTGATGATCAAGGCGTCGGCCGGCGGCGGCGGCAAGGGCATGCGCATCGCCTACAACGATGCCGAGGCCCATGAAGGCTTCGGATCGGCCACCAACGAAGCCAAGGCGTCGTTCGCCGACGACCGCGTGTTCATCGAGAAATATATCGAGGAGCCGCGCCACATCGAGATCCAGCTCATCGGCGACAGTCATGGGAACTGCCTCTACCTCTGGGAGCGCGAGTGCTCGATCCAACGCCGGCATCAGAAGGTGATCGAGGAGGCGCCGAGCCCTTTCCTCGACGCCAAGACGCGCAAGGCGATGGGCGAGCAGGCGGTCGCTCTGGCGAAAGCCGTGAAATACAAGAGCGCCGGCACCGTCGAGTTCATCGTCGACAAGCACCGCAAGTTCTATTTCCTCGAGATGAACACCCGCCTGCAGGTCGAGCATCCGGTGACTGAGCTGATCACCGGCCTCGATCTCGTCGAGCTGATGATCCGTGTGGCGGCGAAGGAGAAGCTGCCGCTTGCCCAGAAGGACGTGAAGCTCGAAGGCTGGGCGGTCGAGGCGCGGCTCTATGCCGAGGATCCGTTCCGCAATTTCCTGCCGTCGACCGGACGGCTGGTGAAATACCGCGAGCCCGAGCCCGGCCCCGACGTGCGCGTCGATACCGGCGTCTACGAGGGCGGCGAGATTTCGATGTTTTACGATCCGATGATCGCCAAGCTCTGCACACATGGTAAGACGCGTAACGCCGCCATCGACCGCATGCGGCGTGCGCTGGACGAGTTCTATGTCCGCGGCGTCTCGCACAACGTGCCGTTCCTGGCGGCCCTGATGGCGCATCCACGCTTCCGCGCCGGCAACCTCACGACCAATTTCATCGCCGAGGAGTTCAAGGGCGGCTTTACGGCGGCACATCTGCCGCCGCGTGATCCCGCGGTGCTGGCCGGTGTCGCGGCCGTGGTCGACCGTATCCAGGCGCAACGCGCGGCGGCGGGGTCGGGCAAGCTGCTCGGCCATGCCGCGCTCGTGCAGGACAACTGCGTCGTCATGCTGAATCGGCAGCCGGTTGTGCTCTCTGTCAGCGGCAGCGGATCGGACTTCGCGGTCGAGGTCTCCGGGCGTCGCATCGGGATCGAGACCGATTGGTCGCCGGGCGAGCCCCTGTTCCATGCGAAGGTCGACGAACAGGTGACCGTCGTGCAGATCGATGCCATCGGGTCGGGATGGCGTCTCATCCTCGAAGGCGGGCAGGCCGACGTGCTGGTGCTGACGCCGCGCCAGGCCGAACTCTACGCTTTGATGCCAGTCAAGGCGGCGCCCGACACCTCCAAGTTCCTGCTGTCGCCGATGCCGGGCCTGTTGGCGTCGGTCGCCGTGAGCGAAGGCCAGGAGATCAAGGCCGGCGAGGCGCTGGCGGTCGTCGAGGCGATGAAGATGGAAAACGTGCTGCGTGCGGCACGCGACGGCACGGTCAAGACGCTTCACGCCAAGGCAGGCGACAGCCTGCGCGTTGACCAGAAGATCATCGAGTTCGCCTGAGCGCCCGATGCTGCTACAGGCGCGCCTCACGATCACCGGCAGGGTGCAGGGCGTGGGCTACCGCGATTGGGCGCTCACCACCGGCCGGCGGCTCGGCCTCGCAGGTTGGGTACGCAATCGCAGCGACGGCTCGGTCGAGGCCCTGATCGCGGGCGATGAGACGGCCGTCGGAACCATGATCGAGGCCTGCCGGCGGGGTCCCAGCATGGCCCGGGTCGAGGCCGTCGACGTCGAGCCGGTCGACCTCGATATCCTGCCGCAGGGTTTTACGCAGCTGCCGACGGTCTGACGTCGGAGCCGAACACGTCCACGAAGGTCTCGGCCAGCGCCAAGTCGAGATCGGCCAGGGTCACCGGCAAGCCGAGATCGACCAACGAGGTCACGCCGTGGCCGGCGATGCCGCAGGGCACGATGCCGGCGTAGTGCGAGAGGTCGGGCTCGACGTTGATCGAGATGCCGTGGAACGACACCCAGTGCCGGATGCGGACGCCGATGGCGGCGATCTTGTCCTCGCGCGGGCTGCCGTCGGGCAGGGCGGGCTTGTCGGGGCGTCCGACCCAGACGCCGACCCGGCCGGCGCGGCGTTCGGCCGCGACGTTGAAGCGGGCGAGGGTGCGGATGGTCCATTCCTCGAGGTCCGAGACGAAACGGCGGACGTCCTGGCGGCGGCGGCGCAGGTCCATCATCACATAGGCCACCCGCTGGCCGGGGCCATGGTAGGTGTATTGGCCACCGCGCCCTGCGGTATGCACGGGAAAGCGCGCCGGCTCCAAAAGGTCGATGTCGCGCGAACTGGTACCGGCGGTGTAGAGCGGCGGGTGCTCCAGCAGCCACACCAACTCGGGCGCATGGCCGGCACGAATGTCGGCGACGCGCGCCTCCATGGTGGCCAACGCTTCCTCGTAGGGCACCATTCGGTCGGAAATCAGCCAATCCGGCTTACTCATGGTGGCAAAATCGTGCCTTCGGGCCTTCATTGCAATGGGAAGTGCCACGCGCCTTGCCACTGGGGGGTCGATTTGGTATCCCCGCGCCCATCGAACCGGCGCGGCCATGGCGGAATTGGTAGACGCGCTAGCTTGAGGTGCTAGTGCCGCGAGGCGTGGAAGTTCGAGTCTTCTTGGCCGCACCAACTCGCCGGATCGATCGAAAGGGTAGAAACAGAGTCGCCGCCTTCGGGCGGCCCCTTTTTTAGTAGGCGGGAGACGAGCTTGGCGGATGAACTCACCGACGGCGCGCTCCGTTACCATCGCCTACCCCGACCGGGCAAAATCGAGGTCGTTCCGACCAAGCCCCTGGCTACCCAGCGAGACCTGTCGCTGGCCTATTCGCCCGGCGTCGCCGCGGCCTGCCACGAGATCGTGCGCGATCCCGCGATGGCCGCGGAACTGACGATACGCGCCAACCTGGTGGGCGTGGTGACCAACGGCACCGCGGTGCTGGGTCTCGGCGCCATCGGCCCGCTCGCCGCGAAGCCGGTGATGGAGGGCAAGGGCGTCCTCTTCAAGAAGTTCGCCGGCATCGACGTCTTCGACATCGAGATCGCCGAGCTCGACCAGGAGAAGCTGGTCGACATCGTGGCCTCGCTGGAGCCGACCTTCGGCGGCATCAACCTCGAGGACATCAAGGCGCCGGAGTGCTTCTACGTCGAGCAGAAGCTGCGCGAGCGGATGAAGATCCCGGTGTTCCACGACGACCAGCACGGCACCGCAATCATCGTCGGTGCCGCGGTGCTGAACGCGCTGTCGCTGGTCGGCAAGGATATCGGGAAGGTGAAGCTCGTCGTGTCGGGCGCCGGCGCCGCGGCGCTGTCGTGCCTGGGCGTGCTGGAGAAGCTCGGCCTGCCGCGCGAGA
>CAMDOT010000099.1 GCA_945903635.1 Rhizobium sp. Q54
CCCGCGCCGCTGCACGACCAGGATGTCTGGTATCGCACCAGCTTCGCCGGTAAAGGCCGGCGCACGCTTCGTTTCCAGGGCCTCGCGACGCTGGCCGAAGTCTGGCTGAATGGAGCGCTCATCCTTGCCAGCGACAATATGTTCCTGACGCACGAGGTCGAGGTCGATCTCGCGGGCAGCAACGAGTTGCTGATCGCCTTCCGGTCTCTCGACGCGGAGCTGGAGGTCCGGCGAGGACGACGCATGGGACGGGCGCGCTGGCGAACCCGCCTCGTGGACGACAACACCCTGCGTCTGGTGCGCACGACCCTGCTCGGCCATATGCCGGGCTGGCAGCCGCCGGTCCATGCCGTGGGGCCGTGGCGTGGGATCGAGGTGATCGAGGAAGCCGGCCCGGTGAAAGTCCGGGCGGTGGAAATGCAGGCCACGCTCGATGGCGACGATGGACTGCTGACCGTTGGGCTGGAGGTCGACTGTGACGGCGCGAGACCGGTGGCGGTGCTCGCGACAGGGGAGGAAAGCTGCCCCCTGACCTGGATCGGCGATCACCGTCTCGAAGGCACGCTGCGCCTGCCGCGGGTCGACAAGTGGTGGCCTCATACCCACGGGGCCCCGGCCCTGTACCAGGTACGGATCCGGTTAGGCGATGCCGAGATCGATCTTGGCCGCACGGGATTCCGGTCGCTCGAAGTCGATCGCGGCGGCGACGGCAAGGGATTTGGCCTCAAGGTGAATGGCCAGAAGATCTTCGCGCGCGGCGCCTGCTGGAGTGCCGTCGATTTGGTCTCCCTGGCCGGCGATCGCGCCCGGCTGCTGCCGTGGCTCGAACAGGCGCGTGCCGCACACATGAACATGATCCGGGTCGGCGGCACCATGATCTACGAGAGCGACGACTTCTTCACGCTGTGCGACGAACTCGGCATTCTCGTTTGGCACGATTTCATGTTCGCCAACATGGATTACCCCATTGCCGATGCCGCGTTCCGGGCCAGCGTCGAAGCCGAGGCGACGCAGTTCCTTCGTCGCACGCAGGGCCATCCCGCGCTCGCCGTGGTTTGTGGCGGCAGCGAAGTGGCGCAGCAGGCCGCCATGTTCGGGCTGCCGTCATCGTCGTGGAGCGGTCCTTTATACGACGAGATCCTGCCGCGTGCGGCGGCCGAGCTGCGGGCCAACGCGATCTACGTTGCCCAATCGCCTATGGGCGGCGATGTGCCGTTCTCGACGGACAACGGCATCTCGCACTACTACGGCGTCGGTGCCTATGTGCGCCCGCTCGAGGACGCCCGGCGCGCCGATGTGCGCTTTGCCGCGGAGTGCCTGGCCTTCGCCAACGTGCCGGCTGCCAGCAGCGCCGGTGTTCCCTGGACCGATCCGGTCCGGTGGAAGGCTGCCGTGCCGCGCGATCACGGCGTCTCGTGGGATTTTGAGCATGTTCGCGACCACTATCTGCGCCTGCTCTACGGTGTCGATCCCGCTCAGCTCTGCACAGACGATCCGGCGCGCTACTTTCGCCTCTCGCGCGTGGTCACCGCGGAAGTCATGGAGGCCACCATCGCCGAATGGCGCCGCGCCGGCTCGTCGTGCGACGGCGCGATCGTGTGGATGCTGAAGGACTTCATGCCCGGCGCCGGCTGGGGTGTGGTCGATTCCAGTGGTACTCCGAAACTCGCCTGGCATGGCCTGCGGCGGGCGTTTCGGCCCGTGCAGGTCACCTTGACCGACGAGGGGTTGAACGGCCTCGGTATTCACCTCGTCAACGACACCGCTACCACAGTGCGCGCGACGCTCACCTTGCTCTGCCTGCAGGAGGGCGAACGCGTGGTGATGCGCCGAGAGCGCGAAGTCGATCTGCCGGCGCGTAGCAGCCGGACGCTGAGTTCCGCCGAAGTGATTGGATCGTTTTTCGATATCACCTACGCCTATCGCTTCGGCGCCGCGCCGCTCGACGCCACGGTCGTGACCCTGGACGATGTCGCGACGGGCGCGCGGCTGAGTGAAGCCGCCCATTTTCCGCTGGGGCGCGCGGCGCTCGATGTCGATCCGGGACTTTCGGCCGAGGTAATCGCCGACGAAGCGGGGTGGCTCCTGCGGCTTCGTGCGACGCAGTTTGCGCCGGGCATCCAGATCGAGGACCCGCACTATCGTGCCGAGGACGAGGGCTTTCATCTGCTTCCCGGCGAAGAGCGTGCCCTGCGTCTGCTCGCAACCGGTACGTCGAAGACGATTCCCGCCGGTGCGGTTTTTGCCGGAAATTGCAGGCACGAGGTCCGCTATCAGGGTTGATACGTCCTGAAGTTCCGACGGGCACTTGCAGGAAAGCAAATTACACCACATTTGTAGGGCTATGACCGATCCCTATACCGTCCTGGGCGTGCCACGGACCGCCTCGGACGACGACATCCGCAAGGCCTTCCGCAAGCTCGCCAAAAAGCACCATCCCGATCTCAATCCCGGCGACAAGGCCGCGGAGGCGAAGTTCAAGGAGATCAGTCAGGCCAACGACCTGCTCTCGGATGCCGAGAAGCGGCGGCGCTTCGACGCGGGCGAGATCGATGCCGCCGGGCAGGAGATGCCGCCACGCGGCTTCTACCGCGACCAGGCCGGCGCTGGCGGCTTCGGTGGCAAGTACGAGCGGGCCGGTGCCCACGAGTCGTTCGTCGACATGGGCGGTGTCTTCTCCGAGATGTTTGGCGAGCGCCGTGGCTTCGGCGGTGGTGGTCGTGGCGCGGGCTTCGACATGGGCGGGATGCCCGTCACCTATTCCTTGCGCGTGCCGTTCCTGGTGGCCGCGCGCGGCGGCAAGCAGCGGGTCACCCTGCCTGACGGCAAGACCCTCGATATCGACGTTCCCGAAGGCACGACGGACAATCAGACGCTGCGCTTGAAGGGGCAGGGCATGCCCGGCAGCCAGGGCCGCCCGGCGGGCGATGCCTACGTCGAGATCCACGTCGACCCGCACGCCTTCTTCCAGCCGCGCGACAACGACATTCACGTCGAGTTGCCGGTGACGGTCTCGGAAGCAGCGCTGGGCGGTAAGGTGAAGGTGCCGACGATCGGCGGCCCGGTGATGCTGAATGTGCCGGCGGGTTCGAACACGGGCTCGTCGCTCCGGCTCAAGGGCCGCGGCCTGCTCGACCGCAAGTCGGGCCAGCGCGGCGACCAGTATGTGAAGCTCAAGGTCGTGCTGCCGGAGAAGCCCGACGAGAAGCTCAAGGAATTCCTCGAGGGCTGGGAGGCGGGTCGCGCCTACGATCCGCGCAAGGAGATGGAGCAGTTCACGTGACAACCCTCGACGAACTGCTGCATCTGCGCGGGCGTCTCACGACGGTTCACGTCGAACGCTGGGTGGCGCGCGGCCTGCTGCGGCCCTCGGGCCCGGCGGAGTCCTGGAGTTTTGAGCAGATCGACGTCGCCCGGGCCCGGCTGCTGGCCGAGCTCATCGACGAGATGGGCTTCGACGACGAGTCGGTGGAAACCGTGGTCGACCTGGTCGATCAGGTGAACACGCTGCGCCGCCAGCTCGATTTGCTGGGTCACGCCATCGCCGAGCAGCCCGCCGCGACGCGCGAGGCGATCGCGGCGGCGCTCGACAAGCTCTCGCGGCGCTAGGTCATTCGGGTTCGACGCCAGCGCGCTTCACGGCATCGCCCCAGGCGGCGCAGCCGGTCTTCATGATCCCGGTCATCTCGGCCGGCGTCGTGCCGGTGGCGAACAGGCCCATGTCGAGGAGTTTCTCCTTGCCTTCGGGCGTCTGCACCAGCTTGCGGATCTCCGCGCTCATGCGGTCGACGATCTCCTTGGGCGTGCCGGCCGGGGCCATGATGCCGTTCCAGCCGACGAGGTTGATCTTGTAGCCGGCCTCCTCGAAGGTCGGCACGTTGGGCAGGCGCGGCCAGCGCACCGTCGAGGTGACGGCCAGCGGCGTCAGCTTGCCGCCCGAGATCGCGCCGCCGCTGGCGGCGAGATCCTGGATCGTCATCGGGATATGGCCGGCCACCGTGTCCTGGATCGCCGGCCCCGCGCCCTTGTAGGGCACGTGGGTCATGTCGAGCTTCTCGGCCTGGTTCAGCATCTCGCCCCAGATGTGCGACGAGGAACCGAGGCCGAACGAGGCGAAGTTGACCTTGCCCTTGCGCTCGTTGGCCCAGGCGACGAACTCCTTGACCGATTTCGGCCCGAGCGTGGGCGGCACCACCATGACCAGCGGTGCCAGGCCATGCTGGGTCACCGGCACGAAGTCCTTGAAGCCGTCGTACGGCATCTTCTTGTAGACTGAGGGGTTGATGCACATCATCGACGAGTTGACGTAGACGAACGTGTAGCCGTCGGGCGCGGCGTTCTTCACGATCTCGGCGCCGACCATGCCTTGGGCGCCAGCCTTGTTCTCGACGATCACCTGCTGGCCGAGCACGCCCGACAGCTTCTCGGCGAAATAGCGCGACACCACGTCGGTCTGCCCGCCGGGCGGATAGGGCGCCACGAGCTTGATCGGCTTGTTGGGCCAGGCCTGGGCGAACGCTCCACTGGCAAACGCCCCGGTCGACAGCAATACCAGCGCGCCCGCGAGCGCGGCTTTGACGAACACCTTCATTGATTTCCTCCTTGCCGCCGATGTTAGCTGAGGGCTCGGCTGCCCGCCAACTTCCGCCACGCGGCAGCGTTCACCGGTTCAGCGCCCGCCAGACTTTGTGGGGGGTGATCGGCATGTCGATGTGACGCACGCCCAGTGGGCGAAGCGCATCGACGATGGCGTTGCCGAGGGCAGCCGGCGCGCCGTTGGTCGGCAGCTCACCGATGCCCTTCAGGCCGAGGAAATTGTTGGGCGAGGGGGTGGCGATGGTCTCGACCTCGAGATCGGGCACATCGTCGGCGCGCGGCAGGGCGTAGTCCATCAAGGTGCCGCTCAGGAGCTGCCCCGTCTGCTCGTCGTAGACGGCCTCTTCCATCAGGGCGTTGCCCAGGCCATGCACGATGCCGCCGTGCATCTGGCCAGCCAGCAGGCGCGGGTTCACCACCACGCCGGCATCGGTAACGGCGATGAAGCGGTCGATGCGGGTGGCGCCGGTTTCCGGATCGACCTCGACCTCGCACACCATGACGCCGGTCGGGAAGGCCTCGATCTTGTCGGCGAATACCGCGTCGCCTTCGAACGGCTTCCATGCGGCCAGCTCGAACAGGCCGACGCGCCGGTCGGTGCCCACGATCTCGAAGGCGCCGTCGCGGTAGGCAATGTCGGCCGGCGCCGTTTCCAGCCGCTCGGCGGCGAGATCGCGGCCGCGCTGGATCACGACGTCGGCGGCGCGCGCGAGCGTGGTGCCGCTGATGATGGTCGATGACGAGCCGCCGGTGCCGCCACCGTGCGGGATGCTCCGCGTGTCGCCCTGGCGGATTTCTATGCGCTCGACCGGCACGCCGAGCGCCGACGACAGCATCTGGGCGAAGATCGTCTCGTGGCCTTGGCCCTGGCTCTGCGTGCCGAGGCGCGCCACCAGCCGGTCGGGCTCGACTTGCACCACGACATGCTCGTCGGCGATGCCGCCGGTGCCGTGCAGATGGCAGGAGAGGCCGAGGCCACGGCGCTTGCCCGCAGCCTCGCTTGCGGCACGTCGAGTCTCGAAGCCCGCAACGTCGGCGTGGCTGAGGGCGGTCTCGAAGAGGAGGGGGCAGTCAGCGGCGTCGTAGGTGTAGCCGCTTGCCGCCGCGTAAGGCATGTCCCCAGGCTGAAGCAGGTTGAGCCGGCGCAGTTCGATGGGCGAGCGACCGGTCTCGTGGGCGGCGATGTCGACCAGCCGTTCGAGCAGGAACAGGGCCTCAGGTTTGCCGGCGCCGCGGATCGCGTCGACCGGCACGGTATTGGTAAAGGCGCAGTCGAAGTCGAGCCGGATCGCCGGGATTCGGTAGAGCCCGGAGATCACCTTGGCCATGCCGGTGGTCGCGATGGTGGGCGCGAACATCGAGACGTAGGCGCCGTAGTTGGCTTCGGCTTTTACGCGCACGGCCAGGAATTTTCCGGCCGCGTCGAGGGCGAGTTCGCCCGTCGCCACGAGGTCGCGCGAGTGGCTGTCGGCCAGGGCCAGCTCGGCGCGGTCGGCGGTCCAGCGCAGGCCGCGTCCGAGCTTGCGCGTCGCCCAAGCGATCAGCGTCGGTTCGGCATAGATGGGATACTTCGGGCCGAAGCCGCCGCCCACGTCCTCGGTGACCAGGCGCAACTTGTCCTTGGCCACGTTCAGAACGCGCTCGCACATCAGCCGGTGCGGGATTTGTACGCCCTGCGAACCGAAGGTCACGGTAACGAGGTCCGCTGCTGCGTCGTAGGCGGACCAGGCGGCGCGGGTCTCCATGTAGTGCACGATCTGGCGTGGCGAGCGGATCGAGAGGCTCGAGACATGGGCCGCTTTGGCGAAAGCGGCCTCCGTCGCGGCAGCATCGCCCCTGCTCCAGCGGCACATCAGGTTGCCCGGCACATCGTCATGGACCAGCTCCGCGCCTGAAGCGAGCGCCTGGGCCACCGTCACGACGGCGGGCAGTTCCTCGTAGTCGACGATCAGCAGGTCGGCGGCGTCGCGCGCCTGGTCGAGCGTGCCGGCCACGATCATGGCGACGATGTCGCCGACATGGCGCACCTTGCCGACCGTCATCGGCAGATGCGCCGGCTCGCGATGGCGGTTGCCGGCCGCGTCCTTGATCTCGCTGATGGCGGGCAGGTGGCCGAGCTGATCGGCGGCCGTATCGTCGGCCGTGTAGACGGCGGCGACGCCCGGCGAGGCGAGGGCTGCTTCCCTGTCGATGCCGGCGATGCGGGCATGGGCGTGCGGCGAACGCACGAACAGGACGGCCAATGCGTCGTCCGGTGCGGTGTCGTCGGTATAGCGGCCGGTGCCGGTCAGGAACCGCCGATCCTCGCGCCGTGCGATCGATTGGCCGAGCTTCAGTGGCGCATTCATGGACGCTCTAGGCGGCCAGGGCGTCGCTGATGACCTTGAGCGCGGTGTCGATCTCGGCGCGATTGACGTCGAGATGGGTGACGGCGCGGATGCGGTTGCCGGACGAGGCGCCCATGCCGACGCCACGCTCCTTGCAGGCCTCGACCAGCTTGGCCGGTGTCCAGCCCGGCTTGGTGATCTCGAAGAAGACCAGGTTGGTCTCCATGCGCGGCACGTCGATCTTCAGGCCCTTGATGTTGGCGATGCCCTCGGAGAGGTGACGGGCATTGTCATGGTCCTCGGCGAGGCGGTCCCAGTTGTGCTCTAGGGAATAGATCGCCGCTGCCGCGATCACGCCGGACTGGCGCATCGAGCCGCCCAGCATCTGCTTCTGGCGCCAGGCTTCCTTGATGAAGTCCTTCGAGCCCGCGATGCTGGCGCCGACCGGCGCGCCCAGGCCCTTGGTGTAGTCGAGCCAGAGCGAATCCACGCAAGCCGCGTAGTCGCTTGCCTTGGTGCCGGATTTGACGGCCGCATTGCAGAGCCGCGCGCCATCCATGTGGAGGCTGAGGCCGGCTTCGCGCGCCACCTTGGTGACGCCCTGCATGGTGGCGAGCGGCCACACGGTGCCACAGCCGCCATTCGAGGTGTTCTCGATCGAGACCAGGCGCGAGCGCGGCGCGTTGCGGCTGTTGGGATCGCGCAGCGCTTCCTTCACCTGCTCCCCGGTGAATACACCGTTGGGACCGTCGAGCATGCGGATCATGACGCCGGCATTGGCGGCGGTGCCGCCGCCCTCGGCGTTGATGATGTGGGCCGTCCGGTCGGCGATCACCTCGTCTCCCAGGCGACAGTGGACACGGATGGCGATCTGGTTCGCCATGGTGCCGCTCGGCAGAAAGATCGAGTCCTCCTTGCCCAGCAACTCGCAGACCCGCTCGCGCAGGCGGTTGACGGTGGGGTCTTCCATCTTCTGCTCGTCGCCCACTTCGGCGTCG
This sequence comes from Rhizobium sp. Q54, assembly GCA_945903635.1. GTDB lineage: Bacteria > Pseudomonadota > Alphaproteobacteria > Reyranellales > Reyranellaceae > Reyranella. The sequence goes on from CAMDOT010000099.1 coordinate 7,922, forward strand.
GCCATGGCTTTCCGCATGCCGGGCGAGGGCTTGGTCTTGGTGTCGCTGTAGAGGTCGATGAAGCGATTTTGCATGGTGTGGCGTGTTCTCCTGCGCCACCATAGCCGCTTAAGGCAGAGGGAGGAAACATGAGCCAGTTTGCGGCCCAGCCCACACCGGGGCTAATGCCCGATGAGCTGCTCTACGGAATCGATGGCGCCATCGCGACCGTCACATTGAACGCGCCGCAGCGCATGAACACTATTTCCGGCCCGATGCTGAAGCAGCTCACCGGGGCGCTGGTCCGGGCCAACGAGGACCCGGCCGTGCGGGTCGTCATCCTGACCGGCACCGGCCGCGCCTTCTGCGCCGGGCTCAATCTCGAGGCGCAGTCCAGGGGCACCGACAATCTCAGCGTCGGCTCGGGGGCGACGCCCACCAATATCGACCTGCGCAACACGCCGCCGCCGGTGCTGCATGCCATGGACAAGCCGGTGATCGCCGCGCTCAACGGCTCGGCGGCGCGCTACGGTCTCGACCTGGCGCTGGGCGCCGATATCCGGGTGATGGCCCAGTCGGCCAAGCTCGCCGCGTCCTATGCCAAGCGCGGCGTGCTGCCCGAGTCGGGCGGCACCTGGTACCTGCCGCGGATGCTGGGCTGGGCCAAGGCCGCCGAGCTGATCTTCACCGGGCGCACCCTGACGGCCGCGCAGTCGCTGGAGATCGGTCTGGTCAACAAGGTCGTGCCCGACGCCGATGTCATGGGCGCGGCCCGCGATCTTGCCCTGGAAATCGCCGCCAACGCGCCGCTCGCCATCCAGGCCGCCAAGCGCATGATGCGCATGGCCTGGAACGAGCCGTTCAACGAGCACGTTCACCATGTCTTCCTGCAGCTCTTGCCGCTGATGCAGACCGAGGACATGAAAGAGGGAATCAGGGCCTTTCTTGAAAAGCGGGAACCCGATTTCAAGGGACGCTGACCCTGAAATTGTCCGGTAGTGCCTTCAAAAAGGCCATTTCGATGCCGAAATTGAGTAGACTTGGCAGAGCGTGGTACGCGGTGGGACACGACAGGCGGCGGATCGGCTCAAGGTAATTTTTTTCAGGGAGAAGGCGTCAATGTTCAAGGCAATTGCAGCAGCATCTCTGGCGACTTTTTTGCTCGCCGGTGCCGCCCAGGCTGACAGCCCGGCCTACACCTGGACCGGATACGGTTTGAACGTTCCCGGAAGCGGCAAGTGCCCGACGTACAAGATGACGATCGACGTCACGGTCGTCGGCAACGACGTGCAGGGCCGCTTCCAGCAGGAGGGCCGTCCGGAGCGGAACTTCAAGGCGACGATGGGCGCCGACATGAAATTCAAGACGACGGCCGTCGTCGGCGGCGGCAACAAGATGGACGTTGTAGGCTCCCTCAAGGAGGGCGCCTCGACGATCATGCTTGATGGCTACTGCCTGTTCGAAGGCAAGCTCACCAAGAAATAGTCACTCCATCACGATCGCCACGCGGCCGGTGACGCTGCGCTCCAGCAGGGCGCGCATCGCATCGGCCGCCTGGTCGAGACGGAACGTGCGGTCGACGTGGGGGCGGCAAAGGCCCGCCTCGCACCAGCCGCGGATACGTTCCATCAGGGCGAAGGTGCGGCCGGCTTCCTCGAAGCGGGCATCGTGCGGACTCCAGCCGACATAGTAGCCGTAGTTGAAGCCCGTCACGGCGATGGTCTTCACCAGAAGGATGTTGGCCGGTATCTGCGGAATGGTGCCGCCGGCGAAGCCGATCGGGCAGATGCGGCCCTCGACCGCCATGCAGCGCAGCGACTGGGCGAAGACGTCGCCGCCAACCGGATCGTAGACACGGTCGACGCCGCGGCCGTTCGTCAGTTTCAGCACTTCCTCGCGAAAATCAGTGGCGGTGTAGTCGATCACGTGATCGGCGCCATGTGCCTTGGCGAACGCCGTCTTGCGCGCGCCGCCGGCCGTCGCGATCACGGTGGCCCCCAGGATCTTGCCGATCTCGACGGCGGCCATGCCGACACCACCCGCCGCGGCATGGACCAGCAGCGTCTGGCCCTTCTGCACGTCCAACGCCATCGGCCAGGTAAGGGCGCCGCCCGACGTCGGGTAGGAGATGGCAAGCTGGATCGCCTCGACGAATCCCACGTTCTTCGGCTTGGGGAAAACATTGACCTCGTGCGCCACGGCTTCCTCGGCGAGGCCGCCCCAGTCGAGCACGGCCACGACCTCGTCGCCGACCTCGAGGCGGCGGCAGGCGGCGTCGACTTCCGTGACGACGCCCGAAGCCTCGGTGCCCGGCGCGAAAGGAAAGGGCGGGCGGCGCTGATATTTGCCCGCGATCACCAGGGTGGTGGCGAAGCTGACGCCCGCCGCCCTGATGCGGATGCGGACTTGTCCGGGCTTGAGAGGCGCCGGCGCAACATCTTCCAGCCGCAGGTCTTCGGGACCGCCCCATTGGCGGCAGATCATCGCCTTCATAACGTCACCGGTAAATTCTTCACGCCGCGCAGGATGAGCGAATCGTGCCACTCCGGCTCGCCGCCGGAAAGCCGGATGTGGGGCAGGCGCTCCGTCAGGCGGATTGCCGCGATCTGCGCCTCCAGGCGGGCAAGCGGTGCGCCCAGGCAGAAATGGATGCCGTGCCCGAAGGTCAGGTGGGTGTTGGTTTCGCGGCCGATGTCGAACCGCTCGGGATCGTCGAAGGCCTCGGGATCTCGGTTGGCCGCGTTCATGAAGGCGAAGACACGTTGGCCTTCGCGGATGGTCTTGCCGCCCATCTCGAGGTCGGCGGCGGCGACTCGGGCGAATGCGCCCGAGGGGCCGTCATAGCGCAGGAACTCCTCGACCGCCGTCGCGGCAAGCGACGGATCGGCGATCAGCCGCTCCCACTGCCCGCGATTTTTCATCGAATAGAAGAACCCGTTGCCGATCAGGTTGGACGTGGTCTCGTGACCGGCGAACAGCAGCAGGATGCAGGTGCCGATGATCTCGTCGGTGCTGAGGGCATCGCGGTCGTCCCGCGCCAGAACGAGGTGGGTGATCATGTCGTCGCGCGGCTCGGCCGTACGGGCTTCCACGAGCGTGCGGAAATAGTCGGACATCGCCTTGGCGCCCGATTCGGCCCGCAGGTACTTGTTGCCGGCGATCTGGGCGGTGCCGATGAACAGGGCGATGTCGTCGGACCACAGTTTTACGCGCTCGAGGTCGGCGCGGGGCACGCCGAGCAGGTCCATGATGACCGAGGCCGGCAGCGGATAGGCGAAGTCGGCGATGTAATCGACCGTCTCGCCGCGCCTTGCCTTGGCCTGCATGCCATCGATCAGGTGGCCGACGATATCTTCGATGTTGGGTCGCAGGTTCTCGACCGAGGTCGGCGTAAAAGCCTTGTTGAAAAGGCGCCGCAGCCGGGTGTGATCCGGCGGGTCGCGGAACACCATCCAGTGATTGAGATAGCGCACCAGGCTGTCGATCGAGCCCCTCTGGTACTCAGGGTTGGTCTTGAAGAACGGCGTCAGCCGGTCGGCGGAGATCTGCCGGTTGTTCAGCGCCACCTGCTTCACGTCGGCATAGCGCGTCACGATCCACGCCTTCATGGCCGGCGACCAGTGCACCGGATCCTCTGCGCGCAGGCGCGCGAACTCGGGGAAGGGGTTGGCGTTGGTCGCCGGATTGCCGAGGTCGAAAACGTAGCTCATGGGCGGAGGCTAGCGGCCGGCGGCTTACCAAACAAGTGTTTGGTTGCTAGGATGGGACATGTCCCGCGAAAACCTTCTGGCCATATCGGCCCGCCGCTTTGCCAAGGGCGGTTTCGAGGCCACGTCGATGCGCGACATCGCCGGCGAGGCGGGCATGCTTGCGGGCTCGATGTACTATCATTTTCGTTCCAAGAACGAACTGATCGCCGCGGTCTACGAAGCGGGCGTGGCCGAGATCGGGGTGGCTGTCGACGCGGCAGTTGCCCAGTCGCGCACGCCCTGGACCCGGCTGGAAGCGGCCTGCATCGCCCATCTCGAATCGTTGCTGGCCGACAGGGCGCATGCCGCGGTCATGACCGCGGACCTCAGCCGCCTCGACGCCCGCCTGCGTCGCCGCCTGGTCACGATGCGCGACGGCTACGAGCAGCGCTTCGTCGAACTGGTGAGAGCGCTTCCCTTGCCGGGCGCTGTCGACCGCACCTTGTGGCGCCTGCAGCTGCTGGGCGCCCTCAACTGGACGCCGACCTGGTACCGGCCGGGTGGGAAATCGCCCGCGGCCATCGCTCGCGCCCTGGTGGCGGCTCTGCGCTAGTGGGCTATAGAGAGCCGATGACTGTCGAAATTCGCTATGTCGGACCCGGCGATGAGAGCCTGTTCGATCGGGTCGCGCCTGACGTGTTCGACCATCCTGTCGAGCGTCGTCAGCTCACGCACTATCTCGCCACGCCCGGCCATCATCTGATGGTCGCCATCGTGAATGGCGAGATCGTGGGCCAGGTCGCGGCCGTGGTGCATCGGCACCCGGATGGCCGGCCGACCGAACTCTACATCGACGAAGTGGCAGTAGCCCCGGCACTCCACCGGCAGGGCATTGCGCGGAGCCTCCTCGACGCCATGCTGACGTTCGGCAAGGAGCTGGGCTGCCAGGAAGCCTGGGTCGGCACCGAGCCGGACAATACGGCGGCCAAGGCTCTCTACGAATCCCGGAGCGCGCCGGCTGAGGCATTCGCCATGTATGTGCTCAGGCTTTAGGCGGCGGGCCCGGCAAACAACAGGAGATTGCCGTCGGGATCGCGAACGATAAAGGTTCGCGCGCCCCATGGCTCCTTCTTGAGTGTTTGCTTGAAGTCGATGCCGACCGACCTCCATTGGTCGAAGAGCTGACGGATCTCCTTGGCACCGTCGACGGTCATCGAGGCCGACAGCAAGATCTCGCGCTCGCGAATGTCGCCGGCGAAGACCGGCTCGTGGACCAGGCGCAGATTGAGCCGCGCCTTTCCGCGCCTGACCTGACCATAGAAGGCCGGCTCGCCGTAGGTGAAGACCACCGTGAAGCCGAGTTTGGTGTAGTAATCGCACGCCGCCTCGATGTTCGAGACGTAAAGCTGCGCTTCGACGTCGCTCAGCACGGGTATCGAGACTGTCGGACTGGCCGCTTCGGGCATGGCTTGGACTCCTGTCTTGAGCGCCTGCCAGCTTTCGAATCCGGATTGCCGCGCGACCAGTTCCTGCGCATCGCTCAGCTTGAAGCTGTCCGCCAGCACCTGACGATCCGTCAAATGCTTGTAGCGCGGCAGCATCGCCCTGATCGCGGCGGCAACCGGATGGTAGCCGTCGCGATGCCAGCGCAGATAGAGCTTGGCCTGTTTCCGGAGATTCTCGAGGTTCGGCATGGGCGCAACTACGGTTTTGGTGACGTAGGTGGGCATAGCCCCTTCGGCCATCAGCCGATGCGCCCTACAGCAGCCCACCAAGAATGACTCCGGCTATCGTTCGCTGTCAACGCTCCCTAAGGCGAGCGTGGTCGCTGTCCGGCCTTGAAATCCAAGACGACCGGTCATATTCAGAATCCATGGCCAAGCTCACAACGCGCGAAAAGCTTCTCACGGCCGGTCTGGAGACGCTCCACAAGCGGGGCTTCAACGCGACCGGCGTGCAGGACATCACGGACGCGGCCAAGGTGCCCAAGGGCTCGTTCTACAACCACTTCGAAAGCAAGGATGCGCTGGGCGTCGAGGTGGTGGGGCGCTACGCCGCCATGGGTGCGGCCCGGCGACAGGCGCTGGTCGATGGCAGCGGCCCGCCGCTTGCGCGGCTGCGGGCCCACTTCAAGGGGCTCAACCAGCTCGGGCCGGCGACGGGTTTCAGCCGGGGCTGTCTGCTGGGGAACTTCAGTACTGAACTCGCGACGCAAAGCCCCGCCATCCGGGCGGCGGTCGAGGCTGCTTTCGACGACTGGACCCGGGTGATCGCGCAGGTGATCGCCGAGGCCCAGGAAGCGGGCGACGTGCCCCGGGACCTGCCGGCCGACACGCTGGCGGGCTTCCTGCTCAATGCCTGGGAGGGCGCGGTGATGCGATCCCGAGTCGAGAAAGGCCCGGCGGCGCTCGACGCCTTCCTCGCCGTCACCTTCAACAAAATTCTCACCTGACCTACGAAAGCTCGCTTTACGGCAAGCTCTCCGCATCTGATCTTAAGACGACCGGTCATCTTGAACTTGAAGGAACCATGCCATGAAGATCCAGGACTCCGTTGCCCTCGTGACCGGCGCCAATCGCGGCCTCGGCCTCGCCTTCGCCAAGGCGCTGCTCGCCGGCGGGGCGCGCAAGGTCTATGCGGCGGCGCGCGATCCCGCCTCCGTCACGCTTCCGGGCGTGCAGGCGATCCGCCTCGACGTTACGAACCCGGACGAGATCGCCGCGGCGGCGCGCGATCTTCAGGACGTCACGCTCGTCATCAACAATGCCGGCATCCTGCGCGGCTCGGGCTTTCTGTCACCGGGTGGCATCGACGCCGTGCGCGCCGAACTGGAGACAAATTTCTTCGGCCCGCTCGCCTTGACCCGCGCCTTCGCGGCCACCCTCGCGCGCAATGGCGGCGGGGCGATCATCAACGTCTTGTCTGCGTTGAGCTGGGTGAGTTTCCCGACGTCATCGACCTATAGCGCCTCGAAGGCTGCCGCATGGTCGCTGAGCAACGGCTTGCGCGGTGAGTTGCGCGGGCAGGGCACGCAGCTTCTGGCGCTCCATGTCGGCTACATGGATACCGACATGATCCGCCACGTGACGGCGCCGAAATCCGATCCAAACGACGTGGTGCGCCAAACCCTCGCCGCGCTCGAAGCCGGCAAGGAGGAGATCCTGGCCGACGAGGTGAGCCGGCAGGTCAAGCTCGGCCTGGCAGCGGAGCCGGGTGTCTACCTGAGCCCGCCGCGCGCCGCCTAGGCCGTCTACGGCCCGAAGGGCGGCCTAGGCCGCCCATGGCCCGAAGGGTGGCATGTCCTTGCTGGGCCGAAGCGGAAAGACGGGCGCACGCTTCTCGAAGAACGATTTTATGCCCTCCTGCGCATCGGCGCCGGCCGCGAGATGGCCGACGCACTGCAGGTCGAGCGTGACGGCATCGAGTGGATCCTGGGCGCCCCACATGCTCCACATCAGCCGTCGGTTCACGGCAGCGGCGACGGCCGACGAGGTGCTGCTCGCGAACTTCCGGGCCAGCGCCTGGGCGGCCGGCAGTAGTTCCTCCGGCCCGTGGACGGAGCGGACGAGTCCGCCCTTCAGCGCCTCATCGGCGCCGAACAGCTCGGCCGTCATGACCCATTCCTGCGCCTGTTGCATGCCGACCAGCCGCGGCAGGAACCAGCAGGAGCCGGCCTCCATCGCCATGCCACGCCGGTTGAATACGAAGCCGATCCTGGCCGAACTGGAGATCATCCGGATGTCCATCGGCAGGCACATGGTGATGCCGACGCCGACGGCAGCGCCGTTGATCGCCGCCACGATCGGTTTTAGGCAGTTGAAGATCGCAAGCGTGATCGAGTCGCTCGCCTCGCGCTTCTGCGGCGCGGTTCCGTCGTTCCAGACCTGGAAGGCGGCACTGCCGCCGGAGATATCGGCCCCGGCGCAGAAGGCGCGGCCGGCGCCGGTGACGACGATGGCGCGCACCTCGTCCATGGCATTGACGCCCTGGAAGAAGTCGATCAATTCCCGGCTCATCGTCGTGTTGAAGGCATTGAGCTTGTCGGGGCGGTTGAGCGTCACCGTCATGACGCCGTCGGCCAGATCGGTCAGCAGGGTCTCGTATTTCATGATGGCGGCGGTCCTTCCCAATGGTTCCGCGATGCGAGGCGGAATGTCGTTGCGCGAATGCTTGGTTTACGAAACCATCGCCGCAACTGAGGCCTGCTGCAATCCCGGAGGAAGTCGATGTCCTATGTGCTCAAGACCGTCGAAGACGGCGTGATGAAGATCGTGCTCAACCGCCCCGACGCGATGAACGCGCTCAATCGCGACATGATGAGCGGTTTCAGCGACGCGCTCGAAGAGGCGGCGGGTGACCGCAAGATCGGCTGCGTGGTCGTGCGCGGTGCTGGCGAGAAGGCCTTTTGCGCCGGCGGCGACGTGAAGTCGATGGCGGCGGGCCGCGACCAGGACAAGACCTACGAGGACAAGGTCCACGACATCCGCGACCGCATGCGTGTCTCGGAGTTGCTGCACGAGATGGGCAAGCCCACCATCGCCATGGTGAACGGCGTGGCGGCGGGCGCCGGCCTGTCGATCGCGCTGGCGGCCGACATGCGTTTCGTTGGCAAGAGCGCGCGCATGACGACAGCCTTCGCCAAGGTGGGCTTCTCGGGCGATTTTGGGTCGCACTATTTCCTGCACAAGCTGGTCGGCACGTCGAAGGCGCGCGAGCTCTACTTCACCGCCGAGATCCTGAATGCCGAGCAGATCGAGAAGCTCGGGCTCGCCAACCGGGTCATCGACGACGCCAACCTCGACGGCGAGACCATGACTTTCGCCAAGAAGCTCGCAGCGGGCCCGCGCGTGGCATGGTGGCACGTGAAGAAGAACATGAAAGTGGCGGAAGAGGGCACCCTCTCTGAGGCACTCGACAGCGAGGCGGCCCGCATGATCCGCACCGGTGAGACCGAGGACCACAAGGAAGCGGCCCGCGCCTTCGTCGAGAAGCGCGCGCCGGTCTTCAAGGGTTACTGATCGAGCGCTATCGGCGACGCCACCGGGCGGCAAGGCGGCGGATTGCGCCGGCCATGCCGTCCGGGATCGCCACGATGGTGGCGATCAGCAGCACGGCGTAGAGCAGGGCCGACAGTCCCTTGCCGAACCCCGCCGTGAGATCGGGAAAGAACTGCAGGAACAGGCCCCCCAGGATGGCGCCGGCCAGCGATTGCATGCCGCCGATCACCAGCCCGAACAGCATCTGGACCGACAGGGCGAAATTGTAGCCGGTCGGCCCGACGAACCCGTACTGGAAGGCTGACAGGCAGCCGGCCAGGGCGACATAGGCGCCGGCCATGCCCGACGCCGCGGCTTGCGTCTGTGCCACGCGAATGCCTTGCGCGGCGGCCACGAGATCGTGGTCGCGCACGGCCATCATTGCCCGGCCGGATCGGCTTTGGATGAGGTTGGCGGCGAGCCAGATGCCGGCTGCAAGCAGCGACAGCGCCATGAAGAAACCCCAGCGGTCGTTGCTGAGCAGGTCGCCGGGCGGCGTCGGGAAATCGAGATAGAGCCCCTGCACGCCACCGGTCCACGGCTCGATCCAGCGCCAGCGCAGGAGCTGCGGAAAGGCGATGGCGAAGGCATAGCTCACCAGCGCCTGGGTCCACAGGCTGTGGCCGGCGGCGATGCGGCCAAGGCCGTAGCCGGCGGCGTAGCCCGCCAGCGGCGCGAGCAAGAGCGCCCAGTAGAGCGACAGTGGCGTGTGGGCGGCAAGGATGGCGGCGGTATAGCCGCCGATGCCGAAGAAGCCGGCCTGGGCGAAGGAGAACTGGCCACTCACGCCACACAGGATCACCAGGCCGACCAGCGCGATCGCCCAGATGACAGCCTGGGTGAAGCGGAAGACGATGAAATCCGGGAAGCAGAATGAAAGCGCGGCCACCGCCACGAAGCCCATGGTCCACACGGTCCGCATGGCGTTACGATAGACCTTACGACAAGCAAATGGGAGGGAACGATGCGGCTCAGGCAGTGCGTCTTCGTCTGCAAAGACCTTGAGAGCTCACGCGAGGAGCTGTGCGATATCCTGGGCATCGAGGTCGCCTATCGCGACCCCGGCGTTGCCAAGTGGGGCCTGGTCAATGTCGTCTGCCCGACCGGTCACGATTTCCTGGAAATCGTGACGCCGTTCCAGCAGGGCACGTCGGCCGGCCGCTACATCGACCGGCGCAACGGCGACGGCGGCTACATGGTGATCATCCAGGTGGCCGACGCGGCGGCCGAGCGCAAGCGCGTCACCGACCTCGGCGTCCGTGCGGTCGCGCAGAAAGACCTGCCCGAGTACCAGTACACGCACTTCCATCCGTCGGACACGACGGGCGTTCTGCTGTCGCTCGATACGACCTTTGCCCCGGCAGGCGTCGATCCGGCGCTGTGGTGGCCGCCGGCCGAGAAAGGCTGGCTGAAGCATGCGCGCTCGGACGTGACCAACGGCCTGGCCGGCGTCGAGATCCAGCACGAGGATCCGGACAAGGCCGCCGCCACCTGGGCGAAAATCCTGAACCGTCCGGTCGAGGACGACATCATCCGGCTCGACGGCTCGCAAATCCGCTTCGTTCCGATTGTCGATGGACGCGGACCCGGCGTGTCGGCCTATGACGTGAAGGTCGTCGACCGCGAGCGCGTCCTGGCGGCCGCCCACAAGCGCGGCAAGCAGCACGGGCCGGCGCAGGTCGAGGTCTGCGGCTGCCGCATTAACCTGGTGTGACGGCCGTCACGCCGCGGCCAGACGCACTTGGGGGCCGCGGCGGCGCACGACGAGAAACAGCAGGACGACCAGGTTCAGTAGGTTGAATGCCATGCCGATGGCGAAGGCCGTGAGGTAGTCGCCGAAGGCGTCGTAAAGGAAGCCCGCGCCCCAGCCGCCCGTCGCCATGCCCAGCAGGCCGGCGAAGAGTACCGTCGGGATGCGCCAGTTCGCCTCCTCGACCGGGTAGTATTCGCGGACCGCGATGACATAAGCGGGCAACAGTCCCGACAGGCCGACGCCGAAAGCGGCGGAGACGGCGAACAGGGCGGCATGGTCTTTGGTCAACAGAAAGCCTGCGAGCGCCGTCGCCTGCACGAGCGAGGCCCACAGCAGGGTCTGCAGGCCGCCAATGCGATCGGCGACCCAGCCCCAGAACTGCCGCGCCAGGAAGGCGCACCCCAGCAGCACCGAAAGCATGGCGGCGCCGTATTGCGGCGTCATGCCCAGGTCGTTGCAGAAGGCCGGCACGTGATGCATCGGCACCGCCATGGGCACGCAGCAGCAGAACACGGCGGCCATGAGCAGGATCATGAGCGTGTTGCGCGACATGCCGAGTACGTCACCGCTCGACTGCGGGCGATCCGCCGCGCCAACCGCCGCGGCCGACTCCTCGGGCGGAGGGTGGAGGAAGATGACAGTAAGGGCCGCCACCGCAACGACCACCAGGATCGCGAACGCGACCATGGTCCAGCGCCAGCCGAAAGTATCGACCCCGAGTTGCAGCAGCGGCGGCCAGATCGCACCGGCGACGGCCTGGCCCGAGGAGATCAGCGCCACCGCGGCACCGCGACGGCGCTCGAACCAGCGGCTGACGTAGGTGATGAGTGGCGAGAACATGCACGCTGTGCCGAACAGGCCCATCAGTACGCCGTGGCCGGCGTAGAGTTCCAGCATGCCGCCCGAGGCCGAGAGCACGAGGCCTGCGGACACCATGGTGGCGCCGAACATCACGACCCGGCGCACGCCGAGCTTGCCAGCCAGCCAGCCTGCGGCGATGCCGCCGAAGGCTGCGCCGATATAGACGATCGAACTGGCGCCGGCGGGAGCGGAGCGCGACGTCCCGAGTTCGACCGCGATCAGCTTCATGGCGACCACCGAGACCAGCGGCGCGCCGTAGCAGAGCGTCAGGATGACCAGCGCCGCGGTGGCCGTGATCCAGGCGGTGCGGCTGTCGAGCAGGGAAGGGTTTGTTGTCATATTTTTTCCGCTTCCAGGGCGAGCCGCCGCACGAGATCGGTCGAGAGAACCTTGGCCAGTTCGGCATGGGCCAGCCGCCATGAGACGAGGGAGGCTTCCAGCCGTCGGGCGCCCTTTTCCGTAAGCCAGACCATGCGTTTGCGCTGATCGTTTTCGACGATGGCGATCTCGACCAGTCCATCGCCTTCCAGCGTGCGCAAGGTGCGCGACAGGGTCGACTGGTCGAGCCTCATGCGCTCCGCCAGTGCCGTGATGGTGTCGTCGGCCGCCGCGGCGATCTCGGCCATCAACCCAAACTGGGCGAAGGAGAGCCCCGAGCCCTCCATGCGCTGCTCGAGGAACTGGGTGATGCGCCGCGCCGCCAGCCGGACGTTCCAGCCGGCGCAGACTTCCAGGGCCGCCCGTGCATCGGTGCGAAGTGTCCTGGGCGAGCGCATTTTCTTCGACATTGCGCATCTCTATACATTGCATGTATGTACATGGAAATACCCCTGGCTCATTTCCGGTGGAATGATCAAGAGAACCGGCGGAACGGTCATCGACGGAGGCCGGCAGCGCATGACAACTCAGGTCTCATCATGAATGGAAGACACTGATGCCCACGCTCGATCTGTCCGACGGCCGCAAGCTTGCTTACCGCGAGGAGGGCAGCGGACCGCCGCTGGTCATGATCCATGGCTCGCCCGGCGAGGGCCGTTCCTGGGCCCGCGTCGTACCGCATCTGAAAGAGCGCTTCCGCACGATCTGTCCCGATCTGCCGGGCTACGGTGGCTCCGATCGTCTCGAGGTCGATGAACCGGCCGGCCGGATGGTCGCCATGGGCGCCGCTGTGGCGCGGCTGATCGACTCACTGGATGAACCGGTGCGTCTGGCCGGCCATTCCTTTGGCGGCAACATCGCGTTGCAGGCGGCCCTGAAAGCGCGGCCCGAAGCGATTGAACGGATCGTGCTGTTCGAGCCGGTCTATTTCTGCGCGCTGCAGCTCACCGGCGACGATGCCGCGCTCAAGCCGGCGGCTGCCCATTTCGAGGACTACGCGCGGCGCGCCACGGCGGGCGAACCCGAGGTCGTGCGGTTGATGATCGACTATTGGTTCGGCGACGGCGCCTTTGGCCGCATGCCCGATCCGGTGCGCGGCTACCTCAGTGCCTCGGCGGCGCGCAACGCCATCGACGTCCGCAGCACTTTCCTCGGCACCAGCACGGCGGCAGAGCTGGCGGCATTGCACCCTCCGGTCACGATCGTCGACGGCGAGGCCAGCCAGGAGGTCGTGCGCTCGATCGCCCGAGCTTTGGTGAAGCTGCTGCCCAATGCGCGAATGGAAGGGCTGGCCGGTGCCAATCACGGTATGCTGGATACTCATCCGGAAGCGGTCGCCAGGCTGATCGCAACATGAGGCCATGCTGCGCATTCATCCTTTCGTCATGGGTCACCTGATCGGCGCCGTCATGACCGGCGCTATCGCCGGTGCGTTCATCAGTCAGCGAGTGGCCTTCATCGCAGGCCTGGCCCTGCTCGGCGGCGCCATCGCCAGCAGCCTCATCTGCCAGTGGCGGCCCGGCGTCGAGGCCGCCGGCTGGAAGCTTTGGGCCGTTGCCGTGCTCGCCAACCCGATCATGATCGCGGCGCTTGGCTTCATGGCCTACGACTGGCAATGCGTCCTGGGCCTGCATCGCGGCTGGGACTGCCTTGTCGCTGCAATGGCGATCATCGCCGCCTGCCTTTGTCTTCTGCCGCCGGTGGGCGGCCTGCTGTGGCGCTGGTGGAAAAACCGTCGCGCCGCAGCGACATGAAGCACGTCCATCCATTCGTCTACGGTCATGTGATCGGCGCCTTCGTGGCCGGTGCGGTCGCCGGGACCTTCTTCGACCTCGAGGCCGTGATGGTCTTCAGCAGCGTGCTCGCCGCCAGCGCCGTCGTGAGCGCGCTGGTCTGCTGGTGGTGGCCCGGCTTTGCCGCCGCCGGCTGGAAGCTGTGGCTGATCGGCATCCTCGCCAATCCGCTGTTTCTTGCCGCCGTCGCCTTTTCGGCCGATCAGTACGAATGCCTGCTGGGCCGGCGCACCGGCTGGAACTGCATGTTCTCAGACCTCGGACCGCTGGTTGCCGGCATGTGCCTGCTGCCGCCCGCGGGTGGCCTGCTGTGGTGCTGGTGGAAGCGCCGGAGCGCTGCGTAGGCCTCATTGGACCGCGGGCCTCC
>CAMDOT010000100.1 GCA_945903635.1 Rhizobium sp. Q54
ATACAAGGCGCTCGAGAACCCGGTCTCCATCAAGGTGTTCGGTGCCTTCGCCGCAGCGTGCCGTGCCCGTGCCGCGGCACGGATGGGCGCACCGATGCGGGCGGCCGCTGAATAGTCATGGCATGATCGTCCACCATGGCCGCTAGCCCCCCAAATAGCACCACGCGCAACAACGCCCGCCGCGATTTCTATGAACGCATCGGCGGCCTGTCGATGGCGCCGCTCTGGGAATCGCTGCACCAGCTCGTGCCGCCGGCTCCGGCGCCCAAGTACCAGGCGGCGAGCTGGGATTACGACCAGGTCCGGCCGTTCCTGATGGAGTCGGGTACGCTCATCACCGCCAAGGAGGCGGTGCGTCGCGTGCTGATCCTGGAGAACCCGGCGATGCCGGGCAGCGCCTGCATCACGCCCACGCTCTATGCCGGCCTGCAACTCATCCTGCCGGGCGAGGTGGCGCCGGCGCATCGTCATACCCAGTCGGCACTGCGCTTCATCGTCGAAGGAGAAGGTGCCTACACCGCCGTCGACGGCGAACGCACGATCATGCACGAGGGCGACTTCGTCATCACGCCGACCTGGACCTGGCATGACCACGGCAACGATTCATCGAAGCCCATGGTTTGGCTGGACGGCCTCGATATCCCGCTGGTGGCGATGTTCAACGCGGGCTTCGCCGAGAACGGCGAGACCGACGAGCAGGTCGTCACCACCCCCGAGGGCACGTCGGACGCCAAATTCGCCAGCGGCCTGCTGCCGGTCGACTGGAAGCCGGCGAAGCAGACCTCGCCGATCTTCAATTATCCCTATGCGCGCACGCGCGAGGCGCTGCAGGGCCTCGCCAAGGCCGGCCCGCCCGATGCCTGCCACGGTTTTAAGCTGCGCTACGTGAACCCTGCGAGCGGCGGCGCGCCGATCGCCACCATGGGCACTTATATGCAGCTTCTGCCCAAGGGCTTCGAGACCGCGCCTTATCGCGGCACCGACGGCACCGTGTTCTCGGTGGTCGAGGGCGAGGGCGAGAGCGCGGTGGGCGACAAGGTGATGCGCTGGAAGAAGCGCGACCATTTTGTCGTGCCGAGCTGGGCCAAGGTCGTGCACCGCGCCGACACCGATGCGGTGCTGTTCTCCTTTTCCGACCGCCCGGTGCAGGAGAAGCTCGACCTGTGGCGCGAGGATCGCGGCGGCAACTAGATGTTTAGTCCCGGCATTTGCTGGAGCGGATTGAGGGTGAATCGTTCTGGCTCTTCCGTCCAGACCTTGCAGATGTATTGGTAAGGCGTGAGCCCCTTGAGGGGCTTGAGACGCTTGGCGAAGTTGTAGGCAGTCACGAAGTCGGCGAGATGAGCTCGAAGCTCGTCAAGGTGATCATGACTATGGTCAATGACCAGGCACTGGATGGCGAAGGAGTCGGCGCCGCCGAGATGTCGAGACAATAGCACAGCTTGACAACCGTCGGACTCCCGCTGGCATAGCTGGCTCACGCCGCAATCTCCACTAACCTACTAAGGAGCGTACCTCCCGATGAAGCCAACGCCGGAAGGCAACAGCCTTCGGTTGATCGAATCGCGCGGGCGGCGCAACCAAATGAAAACCGTGACCGGCCGCAATCTCAAGCGGAAAGGGGCGTATTAATTTGCCGGACGCAAAGAGAGACTGCATGGTCTCTACGGGAGCCAACATCACGCCTTGTCCGTCCAGGGCAGCCTGAAGAGCTGCGACAAACGTGTCGAAGCGCAATTCGATCTTCGGCTTCACCAATCCTGATCCGGCGGCTTGCAAGAATCGTTCGGGCGTGTCGCCCTCGACCGAGAGGCTAAGCCACGTTTGTAGGGCGAGATCACGGGGCGTCGCGCCGGCGGGAAGAACGCCCGGCGCGCACACTGCGGTGACGCGCGGCCGAAATAGAATTTCGGTTCGTAGTCCAGCCCACGCGCCCGACCCGAAACGTACCGCGAGATCGACCGGATCATTGTCAAAATCGACGTGACGGGTTTCGATGCTAAGCTTAATTTCGATTGCCGGGTTCCGTTTCCTGAAATGCGAGATCCGCGCGGTTAAAAACCGGCCGGCGAAATGCGGTGGTGCGGATATGCGCAATGCCGTGTTGGATCGCGCGAGGCCAACTTCGCTGAGGCCTAGTTCGATTTCCCGGAAAGCGGTCGAGGTTCGCCGAGCCAGCCTTTCGCCCGCGTCTGTGAGCATCGCAGCGCCGCCGGTCCTTATGAACATGGGCTCGCCGATAAGGTCTTCCAGCACGCGAATTTGGTGGCTGATGGCCGATCGCGTCAGTCCGAGTTCGTAGGCTGCCTTCTGAAAGCCACCAAGCCGGGCCGCCGCTTCAAAAGCCTCGAGCGCTTTCAATTCCGGTCGCCGTGTCACGGAAGCGCCTCCTGTTGCATTGGCCTTAAGACCCTTCAGCCCAATTCACCAGATGGGCTTTGTGCCTGCGCATACAGTGCACGTCCGTGAAGCCGAAACTACCGGCCAATCATATCCGGTCGATGACTCTGAACCCAATCTGAAATCCAAGGAGACGATCATGCGTGTTACCCTTCGATCCGCCATTGTCGCGGCCCTAATCTTCGCATCGATGGGTCTGGTGCCCGAACTGGCGTCTGCTCAAAATGCTGCGAAGAACAAGGCGCTGGTGCAAGGGATGATGGATGAGGTGTTCAATCGCCATGACCTGAGCAAGATCGATAACGCGATGGCGGAAGGCTACGTTCAACACAATCCGTTCGTGCCGCAGGGGCGCGCCGGATTTCGGGGCTACATGCAGGCCACCTTTGCAGCCGTGCCGGATTGGCGGTTTGAGCTGAGAAAGATTTCTGCAGAAGGCGATCTGGTCTGGACCTACGGTTCCTACAGCGGAACGCCGAAGAGCCAATGGGGCCAGATTCCGCCGACCGGAAAATCCTTCAACATGGATGCCGCCGATCTCTGGCGTATCAAGGACGGTTATATCGTAGAGCATTGGGACGTGCTCGACGTGAACGGCATGTTGCGCCAACTCGGATTGTTGCCCCCTCTCGGTGCAAGGGCTCAGCCTTCGGGGAACTGAAGTCTGTCGGTCGTGAATCCGGATTTCATCCCGAAAGTCAATCGATGCTCCAGCAATTAGCAGAGAGGGGAAGAACAATGGCTCTGCTGACCTTCAAGCCAACCCACTGCGAAAACTTCTTCGCTCACGCCGGATACAGCTTCGATTAACGGGAATCTGCTCTAGCCTTTGGCGATTCTCAAATTTGCAGGTTCAGCAGGTTCCGTGGTAAATTTCTGATACAGTCGGGGCCTCTGTGCAGGCACTGCTGGCAACGCCTGAACGGTCTTCGTTCGGGCGTTTTTCTTTGCGTCCATGCGCTGCGAAGCGTCGACGCTCCGGGATTCTGATAACGCCAAGAGGCGGGGCGTGGTGGCACAGCCGATCAGGGGGCGATTGCGCTGTCGGCTCAAGGGCTTGAGGGCGGTTCGTGGCACAGGCAGCGGGACACGGCGTGGCACAACGAGGTGTGCCAGAAACCGGCGCTTGGCCGGCGCCACATTCAACCCGCGAGCCAGCCGGCTTCCCTGACTTGATCGCGGTGGGTCTTGCTGACCGGGACACGTAGCCCGTTGCGCAGGACGAGCACGAGGCGGCTGGCTGTGCGATCCACCGACGCGATCGCGCCTTCCGCGACCCACCACGACCGGTGGACCTGCCGCCCCCGTCCGGGTGCCAGTTCGGCGAGCGCATCGCGCAGCCGCAAGAGAACAAGGTCGCTGCCCAGGGCGGTGTGGATGCGCAGGTAGTGGTCTTCCATTTCGAGCGCCAGCAGGTCGCGGCCCAGCGCCGGCGGGATGCGGCGGAAGAAGTCGGGCGAAGCGGGGCCGGGCGCATCGCCTTGGGGCTGGGAGGCTTGGGATTGGAAGGGTTGGGGTTGGGGCAGGGCCGCGACACGCGCACGCTCGGCATCGGCATTGGCGCGCAGGCGCTGCTCGACGAACAGGCCGATCACCACCGATATGACGACGGTCAGGAAGGCATTCTGGGGGAAGAGCTGGGGCGCCATGGACAGCGGGATGGGTTGTCCCAGCCAGGAGTAGACGACGATGATCTCGAAGGTGCTGGGCACGGCCGCCAGTACGCCGACCAGGGCCATGCGGCCGGCCACCGGCCAGCGGTCGATCGGCTCGATGCTGCCGAACCAGGCCGCGAGCAGAATGACCTGCAGCCAGCTCAGGAGCCCGATGATGCCGAAGCTGGCGAGCCGATGGACGAAGTCCATGCGCTCGTAGGTGCCGAACGGCCCGGTCACCGCCATGACGAGGGCGATCCCGATCATCGGTGGCAGGTGATAGGGCAGCGACCGGACATAGGGCGATTCGCGCATCGTGAACGGATGATTGCCGTCAGATCACGAAAAACGCCAGCACTTCCACGTAGCGAAGATGGATTGGCAGGCGGCGGCTGCCGAAGGTAGCGACCGCGAATGGTCGCCATCGGAGTTCATCATGCCGTCACTTTTTCAGATCGTCACCTATACCCCTCTCTGGGTGTGGCCACTGATGGCCTTTGTCATCTGGGTGGGCCTTCTGGGGTTGAAGCCGCGCGTCATTCCGCTGTGGCGGGTGGCGATCCTGCCGATGGTCGGGTTGGTCACCTCGTTCACGGGCCTCGCCCAGGCGTCCCTGCCCGGATTGGCCGCCGCTGGATGGCTGGTGGCCCTGCTGGCTGGCTTGCCACTGGGTCGCGCCCTGGGCCTTCGCCGCGGCGTGCGGCGCCTGGAGGATGGCCGCCTGGAGATGGCTGGCGGCTGGTTCATGCTGGTCTTCGGCCTGTCGATCTTCGCCGCGCGATATGCCCTGGGTGTCCTGTTCGGCGTGGTGCCGGCCCTCAAGGCCGAGCCGCTTTGGATCGTGCTGTCGGGTGGCGTCGGCGGCATCGTGGCCGGCATCGGCATCGGCTGGCTGGCGGGTGTGTATCTGCGCACGCCTGACACGCGGGTGCGGCGCGTGATGACAGGGCTGTGGTTGGGATCGGCAAGTCTGCTGTTGGCGATTGCCGTCGCCTTTGGCGCCGTCATTGCCTTCAGCGCGCCCGGAGATTTGCCGCGGCTGGCCGCCGGCGATTCCCTGCCCGGCGTCGAGTCGTGGAATCGCTCGGAGATCCCCAAGGTCGAGCACGTCGCTGCCCGCGACGGGGCGCCGCTCACCTATCGCCTCTATGCGGGTGCCAAGGATCGTGCGGTCGTCCTGGTCCATGGCTCATCAGCCGCCAGCTTCTCCATGCACAAGCTCGCCCAGGCCCTGCAGGCCGAAGGCGCCACCGTCTACTCGATCAGCCTGCGCGGCCATGGCGGCAGCGGCACGATCAACGGCGACACGTCGTACAAGCGGCAACTCGACGACGATCTCGTCGACTTCGTGCGGGCCGCGGGCCTCTCCGGTCCCAAGGCCCATCGAACGCTGATGGGGTTCTCTTCCGGTGGCGGTTTCGTGTTGCGCACGGCAAGCGGTCCCAACCGCGCGATCTTCGACGACTATCTCGCCATCTCGCCGTTCGTTGCCCAGGATTCGCCGACCACACGGCCGGCAGCGGGCGGCTGGGTCAGTGTCGCGGTCCCGCGCGTCGTGGCCCTGACGATCCTCGACGGTTTCGGTCTGCCCTGGTTCCAGGAGCTTCCGGTGGTGCGCTTCGCCACGACCGCGGAGCCGAGCGCCAGCCGCACGCCGGTCTATTCCTTTCGGCTGTCGGCCGGCATGCAGCCCGTGCGCGACTGGCGCGGCGCGATGGCCGGAATCGACCGGCCGACGACGATTGTCGTCGGCGCGAAGGACGAACTCTTCCACGCCGACCGGTACAAGGCCTTGTTCGCCGAGCTCAACCCGAGGATTGCGGTGACGGTCGAGCCGGGGCTTGGCCATCTCGACATGATCACCGACCCCAAGGCCTGCGCTGCCGTGGCGCGGCTGTGGCGCCAGTTGGCAGGGGGGATCTAGTTGGCGACGGCGATGTCGACCAGCTTGCCGCTCATGCCCTTGATGGTGCCGACCTGGGTGGCTTTGCCGCTCGCGAGATCGACCGTGTAGAGCGCGTTGCCGGCGATCACGTAGGCGGTGTTCTTGCCTTCGCCTTCGTTGGCGATGTCCATCACCACATCGGCCGCGCCCGTGACGCCGACCATGCCTCGGGTCTTGAGCACGCCGTCGTTCGGCGGGTTCTGCAGCACCAAAGCGCCGGTGCCGCCGTCGACATGGAACAGCTCGGTGCCTTTGGCGCCCTTCATCGAGTTGGTGTAGGCGCCGGCCGCCACGGCAGGCTTCTTGGCCGCGCTGGCGTCGGCGGCATCGTAGTTCAAGGGCTTGTCGACGATCGTGGCGCCCGTATCGACGTTGATGCGCAGGCTGATGCCGTCGGCGGCGATCACGCGCAGGCGGTCGGCTACCGGGTTGAAGTCGACGACCGGACGCGGCCCGAGGGCCACCTTCTCCGACACCATGCTGCCGGGCGTTGCCGTGCCGCTCATGTGGTCGATGACCACGAGCTGCCCGGTCGCGGTGAGGCCGTAAAGCTTGCCGTCCGCCGGCCGCACGTCGATGCCGACCACCTTGTCGGCGCCGGAGATCGCCATCGGCGCCGAGGCAGCCAGGGTGGCCGTGTCGATCTTCACCAGCTTGTTGTCGGCGGTGAGCCCGACCAGGGTTGCAGCCTGGGCCGACGCGATGCCGACCGAAAGCGCCAGCAGCGATGCGCCACCGAGGCGTGCGAATTTATTCGTGAAAGCCATGTCAGCCCCTTCCGTTCCGCGTTTCGTGCGCAACCGCACGAACCTTAGACGCAGCGAGGGTTCACTTCGGATGAAGGCCTCACGCATTCGTGAGGCCGGGCTTTCGTTCAGCGCGTCAGGAAAAGCTGGCCATCCCAGTCACCGAGATTGCGCGACAGGCCACCCATTGCGCGGCCGCTGTCGGCAACCACCAGCCTGTAGCGGTCGGTGAAGATGACATCGTGCGGATCGTCCTTGCGCGTGCCGGCAACGACAAGAGTGCCGGCCGCGGCATCGAAGCGGCCCGATATGTACTCGGTCGCCGCCATGCCGATCTTGCGTTGCTCCTCGGGCAGCGGCGAGCGCCTGAGCGTCCAGACGAAGGCGCCTTCCGCCTTGCCGTCGGCTGCCACTTGAAGGTTCAGCGTCGTCGTGAAGAGGTAGCCCGAGGGCGATGTCCACGAGCCCTGCCATTCACCCGTGAGATCATTCGCCGGCAGGTCAGGTTTGGTCTGGGCCCATCCGGAAAGCGGCGAGGCGACCAGAAGGAGCAATGCGGCGAGGGCCGCCCGCCTGTTTGACAACACGATGTCAGGCAACGCGTTTCTTCTGCGCTGCGACCGAGCCGGCGCATTGGTCGGGCGGCAGGGGCCGCATATGCGTGTCATAGGCATCGGCGAACTCGGCCACCCACGGAGCGCCGCCGCGGCGATAAAGCGAGACGAACAACGTGCAGGCGTCGGACTGGTAGCGCAAGACGCGGGCCGGCTCGTCCTTGCGATCGAGTGCTGCGGCGCCGAACGTGGTCGCGAGCTGCTGCTCGTCCATGCCCTTGATGCGGTCGAGGGGAATAGGGGTGCCGGGATTGCGCGAGGTGAAGACACCCTTCTCGCCGCCGCCGAGTGAATATTGCGGGCCGGAATCGGTGACGCAGCCGCCGAGCAGAAGAACGAGCGCCACCGCCCCAAATGTCTTTTTCATGCGGGCAGTCTAGCGCGACCGGGCCGGCAAATTAAGGGGCGGCTTCAGCGACTGTGCCACATGCACCATGGCCGCCACGCCCAGGACCGGCACGATGAGGTTCAGGATCGGCACGGTGCCCAGGAACACGATGGCAATCCCGGTCAGCCACAGCACGCCGCCATTGGCCTTGCGCCAGGCCTTTACGTCGGCCGGGTCGAGGCGGCGCAACGCCACCTGTTCGTAGTATTCCCGGCCGGTCAGCCAACCGTTCGCGCCATAGAACAGCGCCGCCCCCAGCCCGGCGATGAACAGCGCCACCAGGTAGAACGGCAGCAGGAAGAGATTGAGCGCCACTAGGGTGAGCAGGAACACGATGCCGGAGCGGATGCCGACCCATACCGGAATGCCGCGTGCCTTTCCGAGCTGCGGGTAGTGCTCGGCTTCGACGATGTCGGCGATCTTCTCCAGGAAGATCGAGATCACGATGCCGAAGCTGGCCGGAAACAGCATCAGCGCCAGCACCGCAACGGCGCCGCCGCCCAGCCAGCGAATGGTTTCGTTCAGCCAGTTCCACTGGAAGGTGGCGAAGGACTGCAGCGCCCACCACGCCCCGACGCCGATGGCGATCTGCAGCACCAGCGACAGCAGCAGCGATTGCCAGATGATGACCCGCAACTTGGGATCGCCGAGCTGCCGGATAGCCAGTTCGAAGGCGCGGATCATGATCTTCGGACCGCGGGGCTCCAGCCCCGCTCATGATTCCGAGCGGACCTGGAGGTCCGCGGTCCGCTGAGCGTGATCACTGCGGACCGACGATGCCCGCCGCCTTCAACGCGCCGATCTCCTTGGCCGAGAAGCCGCTCTCGCCCAGCACCTCGTCGGTGTGCTGGCCGCGCTTGGCCGCCGGTCCCTTGACGCTCTCCTTGGTGCGGGAGAATCGCGGTGCGGCTGCCGGCTGCGGGAAGCCCAAGACGTCGACATAGGCGCCGCGCGCCTTGGCGTGCGGATGCTGCGAGGCTTCCTGCATGGTGAGCACGGGGGCGAAGCAGATGTCGGTGCCTTCCATGATCGCGCACCATTCGTCGCGCGTCTTGGTCTTGAACACGCCCTCGAGCTTAGCCTTGAGGTCGCCCCACATCTTGCGGTCCATCTGCGCCGGCAGGTTCTGGCCCTTGAGGCCGGTCTTTTCCAGCAGCAGATCGTAGAACTGCGGCTCGATCGAGCCGATGGAGACGAACTTGCCGTCCTTGGTCTCGTAGGTGCCGTAGAAATGGGCGCCGCCGTCCAGCATGTTGGCCTCGCGCTCGTCCTTCCACAGGCCGGCGCCCGCCATGCCGTAGATGCCGCCCAGCAGGAGCGCTGCACCATCGACCATGGCGGCGTCGACGACCTGTCCCTTGCCCGACCGCTGCGCCTCGAGCAGGCCGCACACCATGCCGAAGGCGAGCAGCATGCCGCCGCCGCCGAAATCGCCGACCAGGTTGAGCGGCGGCATCGGCTTGTCCTTGGCGCCGATGGCATGCAGCGCGCCGGTGAGCGCGATGTAGTTGATGTCGTGGCCGGCAGCCTTGGCGAGCGGGCCTTCCTGGCCCCAGCCCGTCATGCGGCCGTAGACCAGCTTAGGATTGAGCTTGAGGCAGACGTCCGGACCCACGCCCAGCCGCTCGGCGACGCCTGGCCGGAACGGCTCGGTCATGCCGTCCGCCTTCTCGATCAGGCGCAGCACGACCTCCACGCCTTCCTTCTTCTGCAGGTCGACCGATACCGAGCGCCTGGAGCGGTTGTGCACGGCGAACTTCGGATCGGCCAGGCGATCCATGACGTGGCTCTTGGTGCGGTCGACGCGGATCACATTGGCGCCCATGTCGCCCAGCATCATGGAACACATCGGTCCCGGCCCGATTCCGGCCAGTTCGACGATCGTCAATCCCGAAAGCGGACCCGCCATGTGTTTTCTCCCGCGAAATGCATGTTTTCCTGGCACCTCCATGGTAGCTGAAGGGTACGGCGTTACAAAATGTGTCGCGGGGTCTAAAGTCCGCGCCGCGAGAGAGGGTCGGAGGAAACGGATGGGGCTGGGCCGATTTTTCACGGCGGGAACGCTTGCGCTCGTCGTTGCGTCCAGCGCGCTCGCGCAGCAGCCATCACCCCCGGCGACCGCCGCCGCGACGCCTCCGATAACAGCCGCGGAGTACAGCCAGCAGTTCCTGGTTCCGGGGTCGTGGTTCCACGGCGTGCATGGCCTCGCCTTCAACAAGGATGACCAGCTTTTTGCCGGGTCCGTGATCGGCCAGACGCTCTACCGGGTGCAGGTCGATTCCGGCGAGGTCGATCGCGTGATCGATGCGCCGACCGGCATGGCCGACGACATCGCCTTCGCCGACGACGGCACCATGGCCTGGACGGCCTTCCTGCTCGGCAAGGTCTATATCCGCAAGGCCAACGGCAAGACCATCGAAGTCGCCAACGGCATGAGTGGCCCCAACTCGATCGCCTTCGGCAAGGACGGCCGGTTGTTCGTGTCGGAAGTCTTCCTTGGCGACGCGCTCTATGAGATCGACCTCAAAGGCGTCGACAAGCCCGACTTCAAGCCGTTTCCGCGCGCCGAGTTGCGCCGGATCGCCGAGAAGATGGGCGGGCTGAACGGCTTCGAGATCCATCGCGACGACGGCTTTCTCTACGGGCCACTGTGGTTCAAGGGCGAGGTCGTGAAGATCAATCTCGAAACCGGCGTGATCGACGTCATCGCCTCGGGCTTCAAGATTCCCGCGGCGGCCAACATCGATCCGCAGAACCGCGACAACCTCTACGTCGTCGACACCGGCACGGGTGGCGTGTGGAGCGTCAGCCTCACCAGCAAGGCCAAGAAGCTGGTGGCCTCGATGAAGCCCGGCCTCGACAATCTCGCCTTCGATTCGCGCGGCCGCCTGTTCGTGACGTCGATGACCGACAACGGCATCTACCTCGTCGACAAGCACACCGGCGCCGCCAGGACCATCGTCGAAGGCAAGCTCGCCGTGCCGGCCGATCTTGCCGTCACCACCGACGGCGGCAAGGAGACGGTGCACGTGGCCGACGTGTTCAGCTATCGCACCGTCGACGGCCAGAGCGGCGCGGTGTCCGACGTGCTGCGCGTGCACGGCGACACGCATGCCTATCCGATCGGCATATCGGTCGGGCCCAGGCATGTGCTGCTGTCGAGCTGGTTCTCCAACACCGTCGAGAAGGTCGACCGCAAGACCGGCAAGCTGGTGGCGACCCTCGCCGGGTTCGCCGCGCCCATCGATGCGCTGGAGAGCGCCGACGGGTCGATCTATGTCGCCGAACTGGCGAGCGGCAACCTCGTGAAGACAAGCCCCGACGGCAAGACGCGCAGCATCGTCGCCAAGGAATTGCGGGGGCCGGTCGCAATGGCCCAGGGTCCCGGCAATCTGATCTACATCACCGAGATTGCCGGTGGCGCGGTGCTCCAGATCGACGTTGCCACAGGTGCCCGCAAGGTCGTGGCCGATGGCCTGGCGGGCCCGGAGGGCATCGACGTCGGACCCGACGGCCGCCTGTTCGTCGCCGAAGTGGGCCAGAAGCGCGTCGTCGCCATCGACCCCGCCTCGGGCGCCCGCACGGTCATCGCCTCGAACCTCGATATCGGCCTGGCGCCTTTCCCCGGCGGCCCGCCGGCACTGGTCCCGACCGGCGTCGCCGTGGCCAAGTCAGGGACGGTCTACGTCAGTTCCGACCTCCGCAACGCCCTCTACAAGTTGACGCCGCCCACCCCGTAGCGAGTACGCAATGCCCGGCATTCCCTTCATCAAGGATTTCAAGTTCGACTACGGGACTGCGATGGAGGTGACGCCGCTGATCCGTCGCGTCGTCGCCCACAATCCCAGCCCCTTCACCTTCAAGGGCACCGGCACCTACATCATCGGCCACGGCAAGGTGGCGGTGGTCGATCCCGGCCCGGACCAGCAGGACCATATCGACGCGGTGCTGCGCGCGGTGCGTGGCGAGACCGTGACCCACATCCTGGTCACCCACACCCACATCGATCACGTGCCGGCCACGCCGGCGCTGGCCAAGGCGACCGGCGCCAAGGTTTACAGCTACGGACCGCACCCCCGGCCGCCCGAGGGCGTGACGACCGAGCAGGAAGGCGACTTCGCCTTCGCGCCCGACGTCAAGCTGAACGACGGCGACGTTATCCAGGGCGACGGCTGGAACGTCGAGGCGGTCTATACGCCCGGCCACATCTCCAATCATCTCTGCTTCGCGGTGAAGGAAGACAAGGCACTGCTCTCGGGCGACCATGTCATGGGCTGGTCGACGGCGGTGATCTCGCCGCCGGACGGCAACATGGCCGATTATTTCGCCAGCCTGCGCAAGCTGCTGCCGCGCGACGAGACGCTCTACATCCCGACGCACGGCGCCGAGATCCGCAATCCCAATCCGTTCGTGCAGTCCTACATCGAGCATCGCCTGGGACGCGAGGCGCAGATCATGGCGCGCCTCAAGGAAGGTCCGCAGACCGTGCCGCAGATGGTGGCGAAGAACTATGCCGACACGCCGATCCACCTTCACCCCGCCGCCGGCCGCTCGATGCTGGCCCACCTCATCCAGATGGTGAAGGACGGCCGCATCAAGACCGAGGATGGTCGGGCTACGATCGATTCCACCTATCGGCTCTAGGAGACCGCGACAATGGACCTGAAGCTCGGCGGCAAGACCGTCCTCATCACCGGCGGCAGCCGCGGCATCGGTTTTGCCTGCGCCATGGGCTTTGCGGCCGAAGGCTGCGCCGTCCACATCGCCTCGCGCTCCAAGGAATCGCTCGAAGCGGCGCGCGAGAAAATCCGCGCCCGCCACAATGTGCCGGTCGAGATCCATCCCGCCGATTTCTCCAAGGGCGACACGGTACGCTCCGTGGTCGAGGCGGTGGGGCACGCCGACATCCTGGTGAATAATGCCGGCGCCATCCCGCGCGGCGACATCTTCGGCATGACCGAACCGAAGTGGCGCGAAGCGTGGGAGCTGAAAGTGTTCGGCTACGTCAACGCCACGCGCGCCATGCTGGAGAAATTCTATGCCCGCAAGAAGGGCGTGGTGGTGAACATCATCGGCCTCGCCGGCGAGAGTTTTAACTACGACTACGTCGCCGGCAGCATGGGCAATGCCGGCCTGATGGCTTTCACCCGTGCCGTGGGCTCCAAGAGCGTCGATCATGGCGTGCGGGTGGTGGCGATCAATCCGCCGGCCACGCGGACCGACCGCATGCTCACCCTGCTGCGCGGCCAGGCCGAGCAGAAGTTCGGCGATCCCGAGCGCTGGCCCGAACTCACCAAGCACATGCCGTTCGGCCGCGCCGCCGAACCCGACGAAGTGGCCGACCTCGCGGTGTTCCTGGCCTCCGATCGCGCCAGCTACATCAGCGGCGTGGTCATGACCCTCGACGGCGGCCAGGCAGCACGCCACTAAGTCACCCGGTCAATCGCGAGACTTGTCCAGGATCACGATGGCAATTCCCGCGATGATCAGCGTGGTGCCGATCGCCAGGGACGCAGTGATCGTCTCGCCCAGCACCACCACCTCAGGTCAAACAGGATGATGTTGGCGGCAAGCTGCAGCCACGCGATGCGCGGGATCTGCCTTGTCATCGCGGGCGGGGTAACCCCGCCCTGGGGCGGAGCGAAGGATCTCGCCGAACGATCAGGACGGGACCTGTGTTGCTGGCCTTAGGTCCTTCGCTTCAGCGCGGGGGTTACCCCGCGCGACTCAGGACGACACGGGTTCACGCTCTCTTCGCTTTGACCAGCGACAGCGGCTGCGGCAGGCGCGTCAGCATCTCCTTGGGGACGACCTGCCAGAAGTGTTCGACCTCACGATTCCAGTCGTTCAGCAGGCGTGCGCCAAGCGGTGACTTGGTCTCCGCGACATGTTCCTCGACCAGGGCCTTCAGGACGGCCTCCCAGTGCGGATGGTCGAGGCGTTGCCACACCACCGTCTCGGGATTGACGTTGAGCTTGAAGGCTTCGGCCGGGTCGTAGACGAACGCCATGCCGCCGGTCATGCCGGCGGCGAAATTGACACCGACCGGGCCCAGGATCACGGCGGTGCCGCCGGTCATGTATTCGCAGCCGTTGCAGCCCACGCCTTCGACCACGGCATCGGCGCCGGAGTTGCGCACGGCAAATCGTTCACCGGCGAGTCCCGAGGCGAACAGCTTGCCGGCCGTCGCGCCATAGAGGACCGTGTTGCCTATGATGGCGTTGTGCTCGGGCACCAGCGGGCTCGAGATGGTGGGCTTCACCACGATGGTGCCGCCGCTCAGGCCCTTGCCGACATAGTCGTTGGCGTCGCCAAACACTTCCAGCTTCATGCCACGCACGGCAAAGGCGCCGAGCGACTGGCCGGCGGTGCCGCGCAGCCGCACGGTGATCGTGTCGGGCTGCAGGCCCGACATACCGTACTTGCGCGTGATCATGGCGGCGAGCCGCGTGCCCACGGCGCGATGCGTGTTTCGCACGCTGTACTGGAGCTGCATCTTCTCGCGGTGCGTGAACAGCGGCTGGGCGTCGCGGATCATCTGGGCGTCCAGCGTATCGGGTACCTCGTTGCGCCCTTCGACCGTGCAATGCGCCACTTCGCGGCCGCCGTCGGCGCGCGTCAGCAGCGGGTTGAGGTCGAGGTCGTCGAGGTAGCGCGCGCCGCGGCTCACCTGCCGCAGCAGGTCGGAGCGGCCGACGATCTCGACCAGCGAGCGATAACCGAGCTGCGCCAGGATCTCACGCACCTCCTCGGCCACGAAGCTGAAGAGATTGACGACCTTTTCCGGCGAGCCGTCGAACTTGGCGCGCAGCTTGGGGTCCTGCGTGCAGACGCCGACCGGGCAGGTATTGGAATGGCACTGCCGCACCATGATGCAGCCCATGGCAATCAGGGACGCCGTGCCGATGCCGTATTCCTCGGCCCCCAGCATGGCCGCGATCACCACATCGCGGCCGGTCTTGATGCCGCCGTCGGTGCGCAGCAGCACTTTTTCGCGCAGGCGATTGAGCGTGAGCACCTGGTGCGTCTCCGACAGGCCCATCTCCCAGGGAATGCCGGCGTACTTGATGCTGGTCTGCGGGCTGGCGCCGGTACCGCCGCTGTGGCCGGAAATCAGGATCGTGTCGGCCTTCGCCTTGGCGACGCCGGCGGCGATGGTGCCGATGCCCGAGCGCGCGACCAGCTTCACGGTCACGCGCGCTTCGGGATTGATCTGCTTCAGGTCGTAGATGAGCTGCGCCAGATCCTCGATCGAGTAGATGTCGTGATGCGGCGGCGGGCTGATCAAGGTCACGCCGGGCGTCGAATGACGCAGCTTGGCGATCATCTCGCTCACCTTGAGGCCAGGCAGCTGCCCGCCTTCGCCCGGCTTGGCGCCTTGGGCCACCTTGATCTCGAGCTCGCGGCAGTTGTTGAGATACTCCGCCGTGACGCCGAAGCGACCCGACGCCACCTGCTTGATGGCCGAGGAGGCGTTGTCGCCGTTGGACCGCGGCGTGTAGCGCGCCGGATCCTCGCCGCCTTCGCCCGAATCGGACTTGGCGCCGATGCGGTTCATGGCGATCGAGAGCGTTTCGTGCGCCTCGGGGCCGAGCGCGCCCAGCGAGATGCCCGGCGCCACCAGCCGCTTGCGCAGTTCGGTGATCGATTCGACGTCATCGAGGACGATCGGCGCACGGTCGGTCTTGAAGTCGAGCAGGTCGCGCAGGTTGATCGGCGGCAGCTTGCGCACCGCGTCGCTGTACTTGCGGTACTTGGCGTAGGACTCGGTATTCACCGCATCCTGCAGCATGTGGATGAGTTCGCCCTCGAAATTGTGGCGATCGCCGCCGCGCCGCGACTTGTAGAAACCGCCGATCGGCAGCGCGATCACGTCCTCGTCGAAGGCGCGCGAATGCTGCTCGGCGATCTTCTCCTGAACGCCACGCAACCCGATGCCGGAAATGCGCGAGGGCATGCCGGGGAAGAACTCGGCAACCAGCGAGCGCGACAGGCCCACGGCCTCGAAGTTGCAGCCGCCGCGGTACGACGACAGCACCGAGATGCCCATCTTGGACATCACCTTGAGCAGGCCTTCGTCCAGCGCCTTCTTGTAGTTGGCGAGGCATTGGCCGAGCGAGAGCTTGCCGAACAGGCCGCGTGCATGGCGGGCCGCGATCGTTTCCTCGGCGAGGTAGGGATTCACCGACGTGGCGCCGACACCGATGATGACGGCCGCGTAATGCACGTCCATGCATTCGCCGGAGCGCACGTTGAGCGAGGTGAAGGTGCGCAGCGACTGGCGCACGAGATAGGAGTGCACCGCGCCTGCGGCCAGGATCATCGGCAGCGCCGCGCGGTCGGAATCGACATTGGCGTCGGTCAGCACGATGTGCAGGCAGCCGCGGCGCACGGCCTCCTCGGCCTCGTGGCAGATCCGGTCGAAGGCCTGGCGCATGGCATCCAGCCCGCTCTTGGGATCGCCACTCTTGATCTCGAATGTGCAGTCGATGCGGGCGGCTGACTCGCCCATGTAGTGGCGCATCGCCTCGAACTCAGCGTTGAGCACGATCGGCGACTGCAGCGACAGCATCTCGCTCTGCTCGGCGCTTTCGTCGAGGATGTTGCCGAGATTGCCGAGCCGCGTGCGCAAGGTCATGACGTTGCGTTCGCGCAAGGAATCGATCGGCGGGTTGGTCACCTGGCTGAAGTTCTGCCGGAAGTAATGGTGCATGCCGCGATAGGTGTCCGACAGCACCGCGAGCGGCGCGTCGTCGCCCATCGAGCCCACGGCCTCCTTGGCGTCCTCGACCATGGGATGGAGGATCATCTCGAGATCCTCGATCGACCAGCCTGCGGCGAACTGGCGGCGACGCAGCTCGTCCGGCTCGAAGTGCTCGGTCGCCGGCGCATCCTGCTTGATCAGCGAATCGAGCTCGACCGTGCGGCCGGTCCAGGCCGCATAGTCGTGGGTGTCGGACAGCATGTCCTTCAGCTCGTGGTCCTTGTAGAGCTTGGGCTGGTCCATATCGACGGCCAACATCTCGCCCGGTCCGAGCCGGCCCTTTTCGACGATCCTGGCTTCGTCCTGCGGCACCATGCCGGCCTCCGAGCCCGCGATCAGCAACTCGTCGGAGGTGCGCACATAGCGCATGGGCCGGAGCCCGTTGCGGTCGAGCCCGACCAGCGCCCACTTGCCGGCGACGGCGGCGATGGCGGCCGGCCCGTCCCACGGCTCCATGACGCCGTTCACGTAATTGTACATGGCGCGATGCTTGGCCGGCACGTTGGGGTTCGACGACGACGCCTCGGGGATCATCATCGACTTGACCATCGGCAGGTTGCGATGGCCGCGCACCAGGAGCTCGAACACGTTGTCGAGCGCCGACGAGTCGGACGCCTCGGGCTGGATGATCGGCTTCAGATCCTCGATCGAGCGGCCGAAGCTCTCGTGGTCGAGCCGGGCCTCATGGCTCTTCATCCAGTTGACGTTGCCCAGGATGGTGTTGATCTCGCCGTTGTGCGCCAGCACGCGGAAGGGCTGCGCCAGCTTCCACTGCGGGACGGGGTTGGTCGAATAGCGCTGGTGGAAGATCGCGAAGCGCGAGGTGAAGCGCTCGTCGAGCAGGTCGGGGTAGAAGGCGCTGAGATGCTCGGCGAGGAACATGCCCTTGTAGACGACCGAGCGGCAGGAGAGCGAGCAGACGTAGAACTCGGCGATGCTGGCGGCGATCGCCGCCTTCTCCATGCGGCGGCGCAGGATGTAGAGCTGCTTTTCGAACTCGCGGTTGTCGAGCTTCGGATCGCCGCGACCGATCAGGATCTGTTCGATCTCCGGCCGGGTCTCGTTGGCCTTCTCGCCGATCGAGGAGATGTCGACCGGCACCTGGCGCCAGCCCAGGATCGTGTGGCCGAAGCGCAGGATTTCCGTCTCGACGATGATGCGGCAGCGCTCCTGGGCGCCGAGGTCGGTGCGCGGCAGGAACACCATGCCGACGGCAATGCGGCCGACCTGGGGCTCTTCGCCGCTCGAATCGCGGATGTGCTCCTTGAAGAAATCCTGCGGGATCTCGACGTGAAGGCCCGCGCCGTCGCCGGTCTTGCCGTCGGCGTCCACGGCACCGCGATGCCACACCGCCTTCAGGGCATCGATGCCGGCCATGACCACATCACGCCGCCGCTTGCCGTCCAGCGCCACGACCAGACCGACGCCGCAGGAGTCGAGCTCCTGCGCGGGATTGTAGCCATAGGCGGCGGTGAGCTTCGCGGTTTCGTTCCGGTAGTCGCGGACGAACTCGGCGGCATCGAAGGGACGTGCGGACATGACGTCGGATCCTTGCAAGGAGAACTAGTCGGAGAAGAGCTTGCCGGCCTCGGCCCAGTTCTCTTTCTTGATGTCGGTGAGGACGATCTGGACGGCGTCGGGCGTGCAGCCGAGCGCGCGGCAGGTGCCCTCGGTCAGCTCTTTCGCGAGCGCGCGGCGCTGCTCCAGCGTGCGGCCCTCGAACATCTGGACGTTGATCATCGGCATTTTCTTCTTCTCCCTTGTTAGAACTTGTGGTCGATCGCGACGTAGCCAGGCTGCGCCTTCACGCGCGCCAGCCATGACGTAATGTTTGGGTAGCGCGACAGGTCGAACTCGCCCTCGTGTGCCACGTGCGTGTAGGCATAGAGGGCGATGTCGGCCAGACCATAGCGCTCGTCGACGAAGAACGTGCGGGTCGCAAGATGCTTCTCCATCACGTCGAGGGCTGCGTAACCCTTCTTCATGATGTCGGGCAGGTTGGCTTCCTGCTGCGGCGTGAGCTTATCGAGGAAGTGCTTCCAGAAGCGTGCCACGGCGATATAGGGCTCGTGGCTGTACTGCTCGAAGAACATCCATTGCAGGGTCTTCGCGCGCGCCAGCCGGCCGGAAGGCGCGAACGTCGTGCCTTCGGCGAGGTACCAGAGGATCGCGCCCGACTCGAAGAGGAAGGTGCTGTCCTCGAGCTCGAGCGTCGGGATGCGGCCGTTCGGGTTCTTCTCCAGGAACGCCGGCGTGCGCGTCTCGCCCTTCAGGATATCGCGCTCGATGCGCTCGAACGGCACGCCGAGCTGCGACATCAGCAACCAGACCTTGTAGCCGTTGCCCGATCCGGTGAAGTCGTAAACCTTCAGCATCGTCTACTCCGCTGCGATTCGTTGGGCGTTCAGGGCCTTGGTCGTCAGGTATGAATGGATGCGCTCGGCGGCATCGCGGCCGTCGCGCACCGCCCACACCACCAGCGACGCGCCGCGCACGATGTCGCCGGCGGCGAACACGCCGTCGAGGCTGGTCATCATGCTGCGCCAGTCGATGTCGAGCGTGCCCCAGCGTGTGACGCCGAGGTCGGGCGTGGCCAACGCCTCGGGCAGATCCTCGGGGTCGAAGCCCAGCGCCTTCAGCACGAGGTCGGCTTCTATGTTGGCGTGGCTGTTGGGGATCTCCTGTGGCGCCTGGCGGCCGGAAGCATCGGGCATCCCGAGATGGATGCGCACCGTCCGCACGTGGCTGACGTGGTCCTTGCCGAGGAACGCCTGCGGCGCCGACAGCCAGACGAATTCGACGCCTTCCTCCTCGGCGTGCTTCACCTCGCGCTGCGAGCCCGGCATGTTGGCGCGGTCGCGGCGATAGAGGCACTTCACCGACTTGGCGCCCTGGCGCACGGCCGTGCGCACGCAATCCATCGCGGTGTCGCCGCCGCCCACGACCACGACATTCTTGCCCTCGGCATGCAGCGCGCCGGATTCGATTCCCGGCACCGAGTCGCCCAGGCCACTGCGGTTGGAGGCGGTGAGATAATCGAGCGCCGCGGCGATGCCGGGCAGCCCGACGCCGGGTGCTGCGATGTCGCGCGCCTTGTAGACACCCGTTGCGATCAGAACGGCGCCGTGCCGCCGGCGCAGTTCCTCCATCGAGACGTCGCGGCCCACTTCGCAATTGAGATGGAACACGACCTGCGAGTCGCGCAGCAGCTGCTCGCGGCGCTGCACGATGTCCTTCTCGAGCTTGAAGTTGGGGATGCCGTAAATCAGGAGGCCGCCGACGCGGTCGTAGCGGTCGTAGATCGCGACCTGATAGCCCTTGCGGCGCAGTTGCTCGGCGGCGGCGAGGCCCGCGGGTCCGGCGCCGATGATGCCGACGCTCTCGGTGCGCTCGCGGCGCGGCCGGATCGGCTTCACCCAGCCCTGGTTCCAGGCGGTGTCGGTGATGAACTTCTCGACCGAACCGATGGTGACGGCGTCGAAGCCCTTTTCGATGACGCAGTTGCCCTCGCACAGGCGATCCTGCGGGCAGATGCGGCCGCAGATCTCGGGGAAATTGTTGGTCGCCGCCGAGAGCTCGTAGGCTTCCTCGAGCCGGCCTTCCGCCGTGAGCTTCAGCCAGTCGGGAATGTTGTTCTGCAGCGGGCAATGGATCTGGCAGAACGGCACGCCGCATTGCGAGCACCGGGCGGCCTGTTCCGCCGCCTTCTCGCGGGCATAGTTGCTGTAGATCTCATCGAAGTCGCGACGGCGCTCGGCGGCCGGGCGCTTGTCCGGCATGGCCTGCGACGTTCCGACGAACTTCAGCATCCTTTCGGCCATGACCAAGCCCTCGAACTAATGATGTAATTTTATTACGCAAAGGACGTGCCGCTGGCGTCAAAGCTGCGCGCCCATTGCTCTTTCATCATGATTTGACCCTATAGTCAATAATGCTGACCTATTTTTCGAATGAAAGAATCTGTTACGACTATCAGGAGAGTTATCCCTGAAGGAAAGCACAAATATATGACCAATATAGGACTAATTGAAGAAGGCAGCCTGATCCAGCAGGAAAAGTCCCGTTTTATTAGGCTGGCGCGTGCTGGTTGTAGCGTCCGCCGACGCGGAATCGGTCCAGGTAGGTCGGCAGAATGGCTTCGGCGGCCGTTGGCTGAATGCCGAGAGCGGCCAGGCCGGGGGCGCCGGGCCGGGCGACATTGTCCTGCGTCAGAAGATCGACCTGATCGTGGGTGAGCGGCGGGACCGGCAGGAACTCGGCGAAGAAGCCGGCGATCTTCATCAGCGGGGCCGGCACGCCCAGGATCGGCTTGTCGCGGCCGATTTCGCGCAGCACGAGGGCTGCGATCTCGCGATAGGTGTAGACGCGCGGCCCGCCCAGCTCGAACACGGTCTTCGCCGTCTCCGGACGGGCGAGGACCGCCGCGGCGGCGCTGCCGACGTCGCCGCAGAACACCGGCTGGACCTTGGCCGAGCCGCTGCCCACGACCGGCACGAACGGCGCCATCGCGGCGATCCGCGCCAGACGATTGAACATCGCATCGTCGGGCCCGAAGACCACGCTGGGCCGCAGGATCGTTGCCGTCGGGAAGCCGGCGACGATCGCATCCTCCGCGCCCACCTTGGATTGCACGAAGCGGTTCTTCGAATTGCGGTGATCGGCGCCAATGCCCGACATATGAACCAGCCGCTCGACGCCGGCTGCTTTCGCTGCTTCGGCAATCGCGCGAGCACCGTCGACATGGACCGTTTGATAACGCTGGCGGCCGCGCTGGAAGGGAATGCCGGCTGCGTTGATCACGGCCTCACTGCCGGCGATTGCCGCCGCCACCGACTGGGCGTTCCGGAGATTGGTCCGCATCACGGTGACCTGGCCGACGTCGCCCGCGGTCTTGGTCGATTCCGCGAGCTCGATCCTGCGCACGGCAACCCGCACCCGCAGGCCCTCCTGCGCCAGCGCCCGCACAATGGCCCGGCCGATGAAGCCGCTGCCGCCGAAAACCGTGACCTGCCTGATGCTCATGGAAGTTGCCTATAGCTTATCGTTGTGCCGGTGCAAGAGCATGGCGCAATGGCGTTACGGTTGACATCGGCGCGGCCTCGCCCTAACTCACGGCCCGCAACAGCCCGCATGCCGTGCCCAGGTGGCGGAATTGGTAGACGCACTAGTTTCAGGTACTAGCGCTGAAAGGCGTGGAAGTTCGAGTCTTCTCCTGGGCACCATGCAGGGCTTGCGAGGCATCCGTTAAA
>CAMDOT010000101.1 GCA_945903635.1 Rhizobium sp. Q54
TCCGCTGCCTGTCGGCCCTGGAAAAGGCCGGCCGCCGGCGACCCCGTTAGGTCAAAAAACTCGAACGGCCGAAAGCCCAGCGCCCAAGCGGTGTCAGCATAGCGGTGCCAGAGGTGGCCCCGTACAATTTTTCGGACGGCCCACGACGCCGTCGCCGGGGGCAGGACAGGGCAGGGGGCGTTTATGGATTGGGCGCGCATCCTGGCCTACGTGACGGGGACGGTGGACCAGGAGCTGCTGGCGCGGAACGAATACCTCGCGGCTGGCGCTGCGCCAAACGTCATCCGCCATGGAATTGATTTGCCGAGCCGAGCAGAGGGCGGCCGGGGCGTTGCCGCCGCAGGACGGTCAACTGATGCCGCAAGGCGACGAGTTCGAGTTCCAGCGAGGCGCGGCTGCGTACCCGCAACAGGAACAGGGAACCGAGGGCGGACAGAAGCGGGAGAATGCCGATGACGGTATGGCCGCGGCGCCGAAAACTCTATGCTTTCTCGCCTTCTTGGAGTTTTGAGTAAGTACAACGGTCTGCGTCTTGATCCGTCGCTTGAACTCCTCATGCAATCGCTCGATCGCATTGGTCGTCCGTGCGCTACGCCACTGGCTTGGCGGTAGGCGGGTGAAGGTGAAGAGCCTGTCGACCGCCTCCTCCAGGCTGTCGGCCACGGCGCGGTGCTTGAGCCGCCATTTACGGATGAAGGCTTTGCGGCGCGCTTCGATCTCCTGGCGGGTTTCGGCGTAAATCATGTCGTTGTAGTCAACGGTGATCTCGTCGTGCAGGCGCTCGGGCGCGTGGGCGAACAGGTTCCTGTGCTTGACCGACCTGTTCGTCGAGCATGGTCCACCGGAGCATATAAGGTCGGACAACGGGCCCGAGTTCGCCGCCAAGGCGGTTCGGCACTGGCTTGGCAGGGTTGGCGTGAAAACGCTGTTCATCGAGCCGGGCAGTCCCTGGGAGAATGGGTATTGCGAGAGCTTCAACTCGAAGCTCCGGGACGAGCTGCTCAACGTCGAGATGTTCACGACGCTTCGCGAAGCCCAAGTGCTGATCGAGAGCTGGCGACGGCACTACAACGCCGTCAGGCCAAACTCGTCACTCGGATATCGCCCACCGGCGCCAGAAGCCATCTTGCCGCCAGCCCGTGGCCTGCCCTACGCTCCGCTCCGGTCAGCCCACGGGCTGGCCAGAGCGGCCGGACTCTGACTCACGGACTGGCTTCGCGACTGGGGGCAGACCACCGCGCTGATGCAGGAGGGCACATGGGGTCATTCTCTATATGGCACTGGATTATAGTTCTCCTAGCGTTTGGAGTGCCGATTTGGTTGATCGTGCGATATGCGCGTGAACGCCGTGCAGCTCCATCGAATACACAGATATCGGGGATCGGGGGATGGCTCGCGTTTCTTGCGGTTGCCCTCTGCATAGGCTTTTTGCGAAACGTCGCAGAGTTCGCGAAAGGTTGGCCGGATTATTTGTCAGGCTTTCAAAACCAAGCCGCCCAGATTCCGCTCGTCATGGTCGGCTTGCTTGCGACAGCATCTCTCGCAGTGCACCTCTGGGTAATCGTTGCACTATTTCAGAAGCGCAGAATATTTACGCGATCCTTCTTAATATTCTGGATAACGACTGCGTTCTCACCACTGTTCGCGCTGCCTATTCTCATCGTGCCGGGCGTTACTCTAGAAACAATTTTGCCCACTGAAGATGTTGGCAAGAGCATCGGTGCCGCAATAGGTCTCGGATTCTGGTACTGGTATATCCGCGTGTCGGTCCGCGTAAAAAATACATTCGTTAACTAATTCATGCCCGAAGCGGGAAGCGAAGAGTGGCCAGTTCCCAGCTTGGAAGAAACACGGTTAGAACCATCGAACCACGTTGATCGCCGGCCTGCATTCGAGCGATCCAATGGCCGACGGCGACGGCGGCCGTCACCGCGGCGGCGGTGCAGTTCGGTCGCTGCAAACGGTTCAAGGAGAACCGGCACTACAGGAGTGCGTGTGAGCAAGCTCACGTCGCGATTGCCCTGCAACCCGCCAGCGTGATATCCCTTGCGCCATTCTACCCTCCGCTCTTGTGATGCTCCGTGAAATAAGTTCTACTGGGAGTTCTGAGGTAGTGGGGCACTCAGTGTTGCGTTTGCTTGGCTGTCTAAGCGGGCAAGGGGGGGGGGATGGCAACCACGATCATGTTGAAGCATCGGCAAAGTGGGCTGGTGAAGACGGGGTTCTACGGCTTCTCGTGGACCACGCTTTTTTTTGGCATGTTTCCAGCTTTGTTCCGGGGCGATTTCGTCACTTTCATTGGTGGCTTCTTTGTCCTCGCGATTTTGGGGATCGTCTCGTTCGGTATAGGTGCCGTCTTGGCGATGCTGATTTGGGCTTTTATCTACAACAAGTACTACACCCGCCGGTTGCTCGAGCAGGGCTACGAGTTCGCAGACAGTGACGCGAAAATCTCGGAGGCGAGGCTCCGGCTGGGGGTTGCTGCTGCCTGATATCGGGCGGGCTTGTCCTGTGATGTGGGGCGACCATGATGGGCGGCGGGTCGACGTTCTCGGGTGGCCATGGCCTGCGAGAACCTTGCGGAGCCGCTCCCACTCGACGTTTGTTGGGAAGGGGCAATGATGTTGGTCGAGGTCTCAGAAGCGCCGCAGTACGGTAGCCATGCCAGCATCATTCCGGGCGGAACGCTTCAGTTCTTCGACTTCGACCTGAACATCGACCGTCTGGCGAAGGTCACGCAGGCATTCCAGGAGCGCAACATCGGTGGAAGTGCGCCGGGCGAGGCTCGCGAGTTCAAGTTGGTCTGCCTTGATCAGGACGCCGAAACGCAGCGCTACTTCGATCGCAAGAACTACTTTCTCGCCTCGGGGGACCGGGGCGAACGCGAGACTTATGTCCTGAAGGCAGAGGCCGCCATCAATGCGTTCGCGGGCCAGTGGATTCCGGTTCCGGTGTTCAAGTTGACGGGCCCGGGTCCGCACGGGACGCAGCAATTCTCGCGCGGTCCGTCGAACTGGGCCCGGCTCTTCATTCACAAGCTCGACGAGCGCGACAAGAAGGGTAACTCGCACAGGATCGTGCTTGTGTTCGATACGCAGGTCGAACAGCGCCCCGACATCGACGCGCCACAGGACGGCGACGTCATCACCTCGGCTCTTTCGGACCTCGATGTCCAGGAGGGAGGCGAGTTCCAGCTCGTGTCTGACGAGCGCCAGTGCGACTGGTTCGTCTCGTCGGCCTGGATCTCGGCCTGGGTCGATGGCTGTTACCGCCGGCACGTCGAGCGGGTGAAGAACCGCCCGGCCCGCGACGATGACTTCGAGTACCGCTTCGAGGGAATCGCGCGGTACATCACGCTGCTCCACGCCCTGGGGCAGGCGGAGATCATGCCGCGTTTCCGCCTGATCGATCCGACCCAGTTCGTGCCCGTTGAGGTCGACCTCGTCCTTGACCTCGGCAATACCCGCACCTGCGGCATGATGATCGAGACGCAGGCGGATGAGCAGACGCGCCTGAACGATAGCTATGTCCTGGAACTGCGGGACCTCTCGATGCCGTACCATCGGTATGGCGGCGCTTTCTCGTCGCGTATCGAGTTCGCGCTCGCGCGGTTCGGTAACGAGGCGCTTTCCAAGGACAGTGGGCGTGTGCTGCCGGCGTTTTCCTGGCCCAGCGTCGTTCGCGTCGGGCCGGAGGCAACCCGTCTCTCCGCCGCAGCCAAGCAGGGCGAAGGCCTGACGGGCATGTCCAGCCCCAAGCGGTACCTTTGGGACGAGTTCCCCCGCCAGCAGCAGTGGCGGTTCAACAGCGTCAGCGCCGACGACCACAATGCTGAAGCGCCGGTCGTGCGTGGCTCCTTCGTCCAGTTCGTGAATAACGAGGGGACTCCCATCGATCTGCTCGACGACTGGATCCGGGAGACGCGTAACCGGAAGGACAGTGCGCCGTACGAGATGCAGGTGCCGGATCCCGTGATGGATCCGCGCTTCAGCCGCGCGTCCCTCATGATGTTCATGCTGGGCGAGTTGATTGCCCAGGCGCTCGTGACCATGAATGCGCCCGCTACCCGTTACAACCGGCCGAGTTCGGACATCCCCCGGCGCCTGAGGTCCGTCATCCTGACGATGCCGACGGCCATGCCGATCATCGAGCGCAACATC
Source organism: Rhizobium sp. Q54 (assembly GCA_945903635.1). GTDB lineage: Bacteria > Pseudomonadota > Alphaproteobacteria > Reyranellales > Reyranellaceae > Reyranella. Next base: position 4,161 of record CAMDOT010000101.1, read on the forward strand.
CTGCGGCGAATGGCAGAGGCCGCTGTCCAGACGATCTGGCGGTCGCTCGGCTGGTCGGAGTTCCTCGAACTGGGACCCGATGACAAGAGTTGGGCGCGCGAAGCCCGTCGCCCGCCGAAGGTGCGGTGCGAGTGGGACGAAGCGAGCGCTACGCAGCTCGTCTATCTGTACAACGAGATTTTCGAGGAATTCAGAGGGGACATCGACCTTCACTTCCAGACCTTCGGTCGCCGCCGGACCATTCCCGGCCCCGACGGTCAGGCGGAACGAGAGGCGAGTTCGCTGCGCGTGGCAAGCGTCGACATCGGCGGCGGCACGACGGATTTGATCGTTACGACATACGTGAGCGAAGGGACGGGCGCGACCGCTGTCCTCCGCCCGATGCAGAATTTCCGGGAAGGTTTCAATATAGCCGGCGACGATGTCGTTCGAGCGGTCATCGAGAGCCACGTGCTGACTGCCATACGCGACTATATTGCCGCGGTCGGGCATGCCGACCCGGCCGGCGTGCTCAACACATTCTTCGGTGACAAGATCCAAAAGTCGACCCGCGTGAAGGTCTTGAGGGCCCAGTTGACCCAACGCGTGCTGGTGCCGATCGCGCTGGCGATGCTCGGGGAGTACGAGGTCTGCGACCCCCGGCGCGGGAACGTTTCCTGGGAAAAGTCCTTCAGCTCGTTCTTCGTGCACGAGGTGCTGCCGCCGGGGCTGGTCAAGTTCTTCAACCAGGAGATCGAACGGCTGGGCGTGCGGGACTTCGACATACAAGCAGTCTCATTCGCGTTCTCCTCAAGCGATATCGACCTCACGATCCAGAACGAGATCGGGCGCGTCATCGAGGACCTGAGCGAGGTGCTCCGGAAATACGACTGCGACGTGCTGCTGCTGACCGGGCGAACCTCCTGCTACCCGGCCATCCAGGCCGGCTTCCTTGCGCGGCTCCCGGTGCCGCCTCACGCGGTCATTCCGCTCAACAAGTACCGTGTCGACAGGTGGTACCCGTTCCGCGGCGCCGACGGACGGATCCCCGATCCCAAGACGACGGTGGTGGTGGGCGCGATGCTCTGCGCCCTCGCGGAGGGCTACACGGAAGCATTCCGCTTCCAGAGCCATCTCCTGAAGGCGGAATCGACGGCGCGCTACATCGGCGACATCGACACCGGCGGGCGCATCCGTACGCCGCTGTTCAGCCGGATCGACCTCGACGACCCAAAAGAGGCCGAACTGGAGGCGTCCTTCGACTTCCACGGGCTGGTCTACATTGGATACCGGCAGCTTCAGGTCACGCGTTGGCCAGCGACTCCCCTGTTCAGGCTCGAGTACGAGAACGCGCAGGCGGCCGAGGACGGAAGGGGTCGCACTCCCTACAAGGCCAAACTCGTGTTCCGGCGGGCGGAGCAGGTCGACGAGGTGCCGCGACGGGGTGCTCGCGGCGGGTATCGCGAGGAAGGCGTCTTCAAGATCGAGGAAGTCGAGGCGCGCGACGGAACGCCCGTGCGCCGGCAGGACCTTGCGTTGCGCCTTCAAACCCTGAAGGACCGGGAAGGTTACTGGCTCGACACCGGCAACCTGAACGTCTCGTGAAGCACAACCGATGACCGACACCACTTCTCCCAATGCACTTGGTGCCTACTGCAGCGACCTGCGCCGGGTGGCCCACGAGGGCATGGACTGGCTCGTGAACAACGCGTCCTGGATCCCCCAGAACCTCGAAGGGAAGATCCGGGAGATGCGCAAGCAGTGCGTGGAAACGAGACGGTTGGAGCGCGCTGCGAACCGGAAGATGTGCATCGGCGTGTTCGGCCCTAGCCAGGCCGGCAAGTCCTTTCTCATCTCGGCGCTGGCAAGGCAGGGCACGAAGCCATTGATGGCCAACTTCGGCGGCCGCCTCGTCAACTTCCTGGAGGACATCAATCCGGAGGGTGGCAAGGAGACGACTGGGCTCGTCACGCGGTTCACGATGGACCGTCCGAAGACGCTGCCCCCGGGAGAGTTGGCCGAGCTCAGGTTGCTCACCGAGCAGGACCTCGTGAAGGTACTGGCGAACGCCTACGTCCACGATATCGATCACTCGGACGAAGACGAGAGTAATCACGACCTGCAGAAGATCGAGGACGCGTTGGTTCGGCTCGAGTCGCTCGTCCAGCCGAAGCCGACGTCGATCCTCGATGCGGTCGATGTCGTCGATCTCGAATCCTATTGCGAGACGCGGCTGCGGAAGGCGCCCCGAATCAAGGTCCTGCACAGGACAAATTTCTGGAAGATCGCGGCCCGCATCGCGCCCTTCCTTAATCTCCAGGACCGGGCCGAGCTGTTCGGCCTCATCTGGGACAACATCGACAGCTTCACGAATGTCTACCGGCGGCTGTCACAGGCCCTTTCACAGGTGGGATTCGCACCCTCCCTATACGTGAAGTTCGCCGAGGCGCTCGAGGAGCGCCTGGAAAGCATCATCCGGGTCGATGCGCTCCATGGCGTCGGCGAAGGCAAGGGAGACCTGCTGCAGGTCTACACGGCCGACGGCAAGGCGGCGAACATGCTGCGGGAGGAACTTGCGGCGATCACTGCCGAGCTCCGGATCGTCATGGAGCACAAGCCGTTCGATTTCTTCGACCACACGGACCTGCTCGATTTCCCTGGATACCGGTCGCGCAATCCCGTCGCAAAGCCCGGCCTGTCCAAGTTCCTCGCCGAGAACGGCATGAAGGAGTTCATCATCCGCGGAAAGGTGGCGTACCTGTTCGAGCGCTACTCTGACGAACAGGAGCTGACGTCGATCCTGCTGTGCCAGGGCCCCGAGAACTTCGAGGTGTGGGACCTGCCACCCACGATCTACGACTGGATCAGCACCACGAACGGCGCCCAGCCCTCGCAGCGCTCGGCCGACCAGACGTCACTGTTCTTCGTGATGACGAAGTATGACCGGATCTTTGAGCAATCCAGCGGCAAGGGCGAGGACGCCGCCCGGTTCCACTTCCGGCTGGAGAACAACCTGCTTAAGTCCTACGGCAAGCAGGCCTACGAGAACGGCGCCAAGAGCTGGGTGCACGAATGGCTGCCGGACACGCCGTTCAGCAACGTCTTTCTCCTGCGCAACCCGGCGATCATCCAGGACAGCCTCTTCGAGTACGACGGCAAGATCGAGATCGGGCTGAGGCCCGACAAGGTCGATTACGTAGACAGCCTGCGGCGCGTGTTTATCACCGACGCCACGATCCGCGAGTACCATGCCAAGCCCGAAGAATCCTGGGATGCGCTCATGCAGCTCAACGACGGCGGCGTTACCAGGATCGCCGCCAGCCTCCGCCCGGTCTGCAACCCCGGGACCAAGCGGCAGCAGGTCTCGCGCAAGGCGGGCGAACTGCGGGCGAAGATCATGGCGAACCTCGAGCCCTACTACCACACAGGCGATGTGGCGCAGCAGCGCCAGAAGAAGCGTCAGCTGATGCAACGCCTCGCGCCGCAGTTGAAGAGGTGCCTCGACGGGAACCGTTTCGCGGAGTTGATGAAGGTCCTGCAGGTCGACCCGAGCGAGCTGTACGGCGTGTACGAACTCATCGAACGCCGCCCCGTGGTCCCGGTGGAACTGGCCCAGGCCGATTCCCCGCCTGCCGAGGACAACGCTGACTTGTTGGATGACCTGCTCGGGCTGGCCGAGGAAAAGCCGAAGACCAAGCCCAAGGCGGTGGCTCCTTCGACGCAGGCCGACATGCCGACGCGGTTCGCGGCCGGCGTCGAGGGCTTCTGGAGCGAGCGGCTGGCCGCGCTGACGAACGACACGGCCCTGCTGCAGTATTTCTTCATGACCCGCGAGGACGTGGTGGGGCTCACCCAGGAACTGATCTATGGCGCCAAGCGCCTCGGCCTCGGCGACGACATCGTCCAGGCGACGCAGGCGGGCGCGGCCTTCCGCAACATTCCGAAGTCGTCCCTGATCTGGAAGCAGGCCAAGCCCGCCGCGGAGGCCGTGAACGAGTTCGTCGCGACGCTGGGCAATGGAGGGCGCAGGGCACCGGACGGCAGCGAGGTCGAGATCGATGGTCGGAAGTTTCGCCTGTTCGCGGCCCCGCCGCCGGTGGGGGAGGAGCCCATCCTGAGCGAGGAGCGGACGCGTTATGACGCGTTGTACTTCACCGACTGGCTGCGCGGCCTGTTCAAGCTGGCGCTGGACAACGTGGAATTCGAGGCCGGCATCAAGATCAACGTCGCGGCCAACGAGCAACTCGGCGGCTACCTCGTCGAGTTGAAGAAGCCGGTTCTGGCGGAGGTATAGGCCGCCATGTCGCGACGCGTTGGGCAAATGAGCGCCGGCGGCGCGCCGGGGCTGCCACAGGGGTTCGTCCGGATCCGGATCAAGGGCGAGAACCTCAGTGCCGACAGCGTCCAACTGGTCATCGGGCGAACCGGAGCTCAAGGCGGCCCCGAGTACCTACGGGCCTACAACGAGATCGGGGGAGCCTCGCTGGACGCCTCTGAGGCCTTGCAATACCGGTGGGGCGCCGACGAGGGAAGGGTGTCGCCGTACGCCGTGACCCTCGACGGGAACGAGTTGTCGTTCGACCTCGGGCGCAACGTCAATGCGCACCTCGACCAGCAGACGAACTACCGGCTCCTTTTGTGCATCGATGGCATGCCTGTACAACGCGAGTGCACGTTGGCCTGGGCCCGCGTAGCGCCGGTGCGACCGGGCGACCTCGCCACGTTCGTTGCCCGGCCCCAGGTCCCGGACCTGCCCGCCGCCGCCGCACCGGGCAGGCCGCCGGTGGTGCCGTCCGCTGCTGGGGCGCCGGCTGCTTCCGTGGTCATAGCTCCGATGGACGACCCCGGCGCGACCAACGGGGCCGTCGCGCGGTCCCGCTGGCCGATCGCGGTCGCAGCTGCCCTGCTCCTGCTCGTCGCCGCGGCGGGTGGCGCATACTGGTGGTTCCTGGGACGCGGTCAGCCCGAGAACACCGTGGCCGAGTCCGCGAAGCCGGCCCCCGCCGCGACCAAGCCGGATCCCGCCGCAGGTTCGAGCGATCCAGCGGCATCCGCTTCCCAGCCTGCAGTCGCGGCGCCCTCGTCGTCTGCCTCGGCCTCGGCGGGTTCGACACCGACCGAGACGCGCGAGCAACGGCTGGCCCGGATCGTGGCGCAAGGCGCGGAGGCGGCGCTGGCGGCAGGCCGGCAAGCCCAGGCAGCCAAGGAACTGGATGAAGCGGAGTTCCTGTACCGCAACGCCTGCGATCGTGGAAAGGTCGAGGGCTGCCGCTTCGCTGCCCAGCTCTACGACCCGGTGGAACTCGCGCCGGGCCGGGAAACGCAACGCTCTCCGGCTGACGCGCGACAGGCGGTTTCGCTTTATCGCAAGGCCGTGGAAGCGGGCAGCGCAGAAGCGGAGAAGGACCTCGAGCGCCTGCGCGACGTGATCGAGAAGGCAGCCCAGGCCGGCGACAGCACGGCGCGGGTCCTGCTCGATACCTGGCCCCGGAAGCCGTAGGCAGCAGTGAGAATGGCCATGAATTTGCGCTTTACCTCGTCGACCCCGGCCACCGTCTGGCACGCCGCCGCGAGGCGCGCCGCGCCGGCCCTCCTGGCGCTTCTTGCGCTGCTGGCCGCCGGCCTCGCGGTCCAGGCGCAGACGGCCGCTGCGCGGAAGCCGCTCGTGATGGAAGGGCATCCGGAATTCTTCCAGCGCATCCTGACCTTGCCGGGCGCGCAGTTGCGGGCCGAGCCCTCGGCTACGGCCAAGGTGGTCGAGGCCAAGCTTCCGACGTTCAGCATCCTGAACGTCTATTCCCGGCGCACGGTCGACGGGGCGAACTGGCTCGAGGTCGGGGCCGGCCTCGACGGCCAGGCGACGTCCTGGCTGCCCGCGGATGCCGCGCAGGACTGGGCGGTGATGCTCGTGATGCAGTATGCACCGCCGGGACAGCGGCAGCGCGTGCTGTTCTTCAAGGACACTCGTCCGCTGTCTTCGCTTGTCCAGGATCCCCAGGTGACCGGGAAGTCGAAGTCCATCCTGCAGTCGGTGGATGCGGGGACCCACGACAAGGCGAGCGTCATCGCCATCGAACCGGCGGACCGGCAAGGCGTGCCGAACTTCCGCACGCGGCCCTACCTGATGCCCATCCTCGCCTCGCAAGCCGACGAGTTCGACATCGGCGGCCGGACGATGCTCCTGCAGGTGGCGAGCGTGAACTCCGTGCCGCCGTCGGCGACGCCGCAGAAGAGTCCCGACGTGAGGAGCCTCAAGGTCGGGGTCGTGTTCCTGATCGATACGACGTCGTCCATGGGACCTTACATCGACCGGGTTCGAAAGGTGGTGCGCGACCTCTACACTCGGCTTGAACGCGAGAAGAAGCTCGAGCAGACGTCGTTCGGCGTCGTCGGCTACCGCAACAACACCGATGGCCGGCCGCAACTCGACTACGTCGCCAAGGTCTACCAGCCGCTGCAGCCCGGCACGCCGCCCAGCCAGGTCCTCGCCAGCCTCGACCGGATGAAGCCGGCGACGGTATCGACCCATAGCTGGGACGAGGACGGCATCTTCGGCCTGTTCACGGCGCTCAACAGCCCCGACATGCAGTGGTCGAAGTTCGATGCCCGCATCCTGATCCAGATCAGCGACGCCGGCATGCTCTCCGGCGGCGATCCGAAGGCGCAGCTGCGAGACGTCTCGCTGGCGAACATCCGCGAGATGGCGGACCGGCTCGGTGTCGCCGTGATCCCGATCCACCTGCTGACGCCGGAGGCGGAGCGGGAAGGCGACATCGCGAAGGCCCGCGCCCAGTTCCAGGAACTGGGCCGCACCGGCGACCCGGCGACCAACAAGTACATTCCGATCGCCGCGGGCGACCCCGATAAATTCGAATCAGTGATTCGCGCCGCCGTCGATCGTCTCGCCACGGCGATTACCGACATGGTCGACAACAAGCTGCTGAACCGCCAGACGCTACCGGCGCAGGCGCCCTTGGCCGAGTTGCTGGTGAACGAGCTGTTCCGCGTACAGCAGACCTACGTCGGCGAGAAGCTTGGCACCGACGCGCCGCCCTTCGTCCGCGGCTGGGCCGCGGACAAGGACCTCGGAAACCCGCGCAACGATGCCCTGAAGGTCGCGGTATTCCTGACCCGCAACCAGCTGAACAACCTCGCGCAGTCGCTGCGCGACGTCGTCGACGCCGCCAAGCGGGCCCAACTCGCGCCGCAGACCCTGTTCGACCAGCTGCGCGCGCTGTCGGCGGCCACCGCCGTCGCCCCGGGACAGCGCAAGGCGGAGTCCATCGCCGAGGCCGGCCTGCTACCCAGCTACCTCAAGCTGCTTCCCTATCAGAGCCAGCTACTGCGCCTGACGCAGCAGTCGTGGCTCGACCAGGGCTTCAGCGGGCAGCAGGCCATCATCTCGGCGCTCGAGTTCAAGCTGCGGGCCTACGCCGACATTAACGCGTCGGATGTCTGGGTGGACTTCGGGGCGAAGGACCCGGGGCAGGTGGTCTATCCCGTGCCCCTGGATTTGCTGCCGTGAGCGATGTGTCGGTACTGTGCGGACTGCGCTACCGACATGCTAGCGGAGCGGGCGGCTTCGAACTTTACGTGCCCAGCCTGTCGATCCGGCGCGGCGACCGGCTCGCGGTCCTCGGGCCGAGCGGCAGCGGCAAGAGCACCCTGCTCGATTCGCTGGCGCTGCTTCTGCGCCCGACCAGCCTCGACGCCTGGCAGATCGAGACGCCTGACGGCCCCGAGGACATCGGCCTGCTCTACGCCCGGCATGCCGGCGGCCGGATCCGGTCGATCCGCAGCGCCGTGCTAGGCTACGTGCTGCAGACCGGCGGGCTGCTGCCCTTCCTCAGCGTGCGCGACAATATCGGGTTGCCGAGACGCCTGCTGGGAATCCTGCCGGACGGGTCGGTCGAACGGGTTGCGGCCTACCTCCGGATCGATGCCCACCTCGACAAGATGCCGGCACAGCTGTCGGTGGGTGAGCGGCAGCGCGTGGCGATCGCGCGGGCCGTTGCACACGGCCCGGCCCTGGTGCTGGCCGACGAGCCGACGGCGGCGCTCGACCGCGAGAACGCGGAGAACGTGATGCGACTACTCGTCGGACTAGGCGACGAACTGGAGACCGCGCTGGTGGTGGCGAGCCACGACGAGCCGCTGTTGTCCCGCTTCGGGTTCTCGGCCATCCGGCACCGCGTCGAGGGATCGCCCGGCCAGGCCGCGCGGGCGGTATTCGAGAACTGATGCTGGCCCGGCAGTTCACCCTCGGCCTCAGCCTCGCGCTTAGCGACTACCGTCACGAGTGGCGGCTGTCGCTGTGCGCCGTGCTCGGGCTGGCCGCCGTCGTGGCGCCGCTGCTGGTCCTCTACGCGCTCAAGTTCGGCATCGTGGCCTCGATCCGCGAGCGCCTCGCTCAGGACCCGCGCAGCCGGGAGCTGCGCCTGATCGGCCACGGCAACTTCGACGGCGCCTTCTTCGCGCGCGCCCGGTCGTGGCCGGAGGTCGGCTTCCTCGTGCCGTCGACGCGTTTCCTCGCCGCGACCATCCAGTTGCGGCGGGCCGACAACACCGGCGACCTGGTATCGGCCGAGATGTGGCCCAGCGCCGACGGCGACCCGCTGCTGGAGGGCCTGCCCGAGCCGCGCGAGTCCGGCGTCGTCGTCTCGCGCTCGATCGCCGAGAAGCTCCGGCTGTCGCGCGGCGACCCGCTGCGCGGCCAGCTCGGCCGCTCGATCGCCGATGCGCGGCAGGTCGAGCGCATGCCTCTCACCGTGCTCGGCGTTCTCGGTCCGTCGGCCACGGACCGCGACGTCGTCATGGTCAGCCTGCCGTTCCTGACCGCCAGCGAGGACTGGCGCGAGGGCGGCGCGGTGCCGCTGCGCGGCTGGGGCAGCAGCCCGGCGGCCCCCGCCGAGCGGACCTTTGCCACCTTCCGGCTGTTCGCGCGCGACATCCTGTCGGTGGAGGCGCTCCGCGAGCGGCTGGTGCGAGAGGGACTCGATATCCAGAGTCGCGCCGCCGACATCGAGCTGGTTCGCAAGCTCGACGAGAACCTCGCCTTCCTGTTCTCGGTAGTGGCCGGTCTTGGCATGAGCGGCTGCGTCGTCGGGCTCGGCATGACCCTCTGGGCGGCGGCAGAGCGCAAGCGGCGCGACATCGCCGTCATGCAGGTGCTCGGCATGCCGGGCTTCACGCTGGCGGTCTTCCCGGTGTTCCAGGGGGCGCTCACCTCGGTGCTGGGCGCGGTGCTCGCCCTCGGTGCCTACGGCCTGATCGCGCCGCTGCTGAACGGCCGCTTCGCACAGGGTGTAGACAGCACCGCGGTGGTCGCGCGGCTCGATGCCGGCCATGTCGTGGCGGCGATCCTACTGACCGTGACGGCCGGCGTGCTGGCGTCGATTGCCGCAAGCATTCACGTACTTCGCCAGGATGCGAGCAAGGGATTGCGCCATGAAGGTTCGTGACCTCAACCGGCCGCTCGTCGTCCTTGCCGCGGCGGGCCTGCTCGTCGGGGCGGCGGCCCATGCCCAGCCCGCCGCCTCGACCGCCGGCTGGTGCCGCATCGACGACCCCGGCGCGGTTGAGGCGGAGCGCGTTCGCAAAGGCCTCGGCCTGCGCGACGTCGACCAGGTGCCATGCGCGGCGGCGACGCCGGCGCAGGCGCTCCCCGAGGAACTCATCCTCGCCCTGCCGTGCGATCGGCGCATGGTGCTGCGCAAAGTGACCCTGACCGTGGCCCACCTACTCGATCACCGCGAGGTTTTTCTCGGCACCGTGTTCGACGAGAAGGGCAGTGCCGAGCAACTGGCGCGCGACGTCGCGATGTCGGGACCCCGGTCCGACCTGCTGGCTGGGTCCTTCACCAAGCAGCTCCCGGCCGGCCAGATGGAGCGCTCCTACTACGTCGGCAAGTACGAACTGTCGGGGCCGAACTACGCGCTGCTCCAGCACGGCCTGCTCCGCGAGGACGGCCGCATGACGGAGACGGACGCCCCGGCTTGCGCGCCGATCCGTGCCATGGTCGACGAGGTGCGCGGCACGCGCGTGCTGCCGGCGACCGGCGTCTCCTGGCACGACGCGACGCGCTACGCCGAGGCTCTCAGTGCATGGCTGATCGCCTACGACCGCGCCCGCATCGCGCGCGGCGAGGCGCCGTCGCTGCCGTGGGAGGACGGCGCACCCGGCTTCCTGCGGCTGCCGACCGAGGCCGAGTGGGAGTACGCCGCGCGCGGCGGCGAGGCGCAGAGCGCTGGGCAGTCGCAGCGCACCTACCGCGTGAAGGGCGAGGATGGCCGGCCGCGGGCGGCGGAGTTGGCGGAGATCGCCTCGGTGGTGACGGCGCAGGATCCCGCGCCACAGGGAAGCGAGGTCATGTACCAGGGCCGACGGCTGCCCAACCTGCTCGGCATCTACGACATGATCGGCAACGCCGAGGAGCTGGCGTTCGACCTCTTCCGCGCAAGGCGTCCGGATGCGCCGGCCGGTCAGGCCGGCGGCGTCACGGTGATGGGCGGCAACGCGCAGCAGCCGCTCGAGACACTGGGCGTCGGGGTGCGGCGCGAGGCGCCGTTCTTCACACCGCGGGGTCCTGTCCGTGCGCCGGTCGTCGGCTTCCGCCTCGTGCTCGCGGCGCCGGTCTTCATGAACAGCCGCAATGACAAGTACGATGAGGTCTCAGGCAATCCCAATCGCAGCCAGCAGCTCGCCGCGGCGCGCGCCAGCCTGCTCAAGTCGCCCGACGGCGTCGACAGGGCCCGACTGCACCAGGAACTGGAGAACCTGAAGAAGGACAACGTGAGCCAGAAGCTGGGCGCCGGCCAACTGGCGCAGCGGCTGGACGCGATCCAGGCTGAGCTCAACAAGTCGAATGCGCAGCTCAACGACCGCAATCGCCGCATCCTGCGCCAGCAGATCACCACCACGGTCCTGCTGGTCAACAGCTTCGACAACCTGCGTCGTCGCCTGTTCGTGGCCGAGATCACTCTGAAGGACGAGGAGGCGGGGCTCTCCAAGCTGTCGCCGGAAGCGCGACGCGAGGTAGAGTCGCGCCTGCCGACCTTCCGGTCGGAGATCCGCAACCTGCGGGACACGAACGACCAGAACTTCCAGGCCTACGTCGAACTCGTGAAGGAACTGGCCCAGGTTCCCGCCGATGCCCTGAACTCTGCGAGTCGCGATCTCGATCGCGACTTCGAGGGCAAGCGATTGATTTGGTATCAGAGGGCAAAACCGGTGGTTGATATGCAAATTCAGGAAGCTAGACTTAGTCCTGCAACCTTGAATGCGGCTCGCCTGGCAGTGTGGCGCGAGCAGATTGCGGCTGCGATGCAGGCACGCTGAAGCTTTGTGTGGGGTTGGTTGCAACTTTGGGGGAGAGAAAAATGGGAACCTTTGTCGAGGCGGTGCGCCGCCCGTTGCGCCTGTCGGTCGTCGCGGTGAGTTGTGCCGCGCTGGTATCGGGTTGCCAGACCACCGATACCGCGACGTACATCGTACCCGCGGACAGCTGTTCTCAGTACCGCATGCCCATGGTGCAGGTTGTCCAGCAGATGGAGCAGCCGATCTCGCCCGGCGTGGTGATCGCAAGCGTGATCATTGGGGCGGCGCTCGGCTACCTCCTCACCGGCAAGGCCGAGGGCGCCTTGATCGGTGGCGCCGGCGGCGCGGTTGCCGGGGCGGCGGGCTCCTACCTGAATAGTCGCGCCAAGACGGTGAAGAGCCAGACGGAACTGGTCGCGGCGATCGATACCGACGCGAGCACCGACGCGCAGCGGTTTTCGCCGATCGGGAACTCGCTGCTCAGCCTGAGTGCGTGCCGCAACAGGCAGATCCAGGACCTGGCGACGGGCCTGCGCTCCGGCCAGATTACCAAGGCGAACGGCATCAGGATGCGCAACGAGATCGAGGCGGCCATCAAGCTGGACGGCAAGCTGATCGACAAGGTGGTCGGCGAGGTGCGCGGGCGCTCGGAAGTTTACAACGACGCGCGTCTCCAGGCCCTGAAGCGCGCGGGCGATACCAACCCGACGGTTCCGGCCAGCAGCGGCACCCAGACTGTCGTGAACAGCGCCAACGCGATCACTCAGCAGGCCGAGTCGGCCAAGACGTCGACCCAGACCAACCTCAAGACCCTGGACGCGCTGCTGAGCTAGGCAGACGACACGGCAACGCTTTGCACGGTGCGGGACCATGGCGCGATCTAGGCTGATAGTCACGACGGACCTGGCCGGCCTGTCGCCCGTGCTCGCGGAGGGCGTTGCCGTTTCGACCCGCTACGAGCGGCTTAGGGACTCCGTCGAGGCCAAGGTGCCTGGCGGAGCCGCCCTGCTGACGGAACCGGTGCTCGGGGCGGCGACGCCCACGGGCTACAAGAGCGCGACGTGGTACGCCGCCGGCGAAGGCGAGAGCCTGCCGCTGGGCGAGGTCTCCGCGCAGGAACGCGCCGACGCGATCGCCCACCTCGGGCGCAGCCTCGACGCGATCGTCGACTTGGTCGGCGACGTGCCGTTCGGCCCGTGGCTGCGGGCCGCCTTCCTCGTCCCGAACGCGGAGAGCATCCGCGTGATCGACGGCAAGGCGATATTGGTAAACTGGGGCTTCGTCCCGGCGAACCTGCCGCAGACCGAGGCGGCACTCGAGAAGCATTTCGTCGATACGATCGGGAAGCTGATCGGCTGGTCCGGCCTGCCGCGGCTCAACGCGGCCGGCGAGGTCGAGGTCCCACGGCTCGCGCCGCCGGTGCGTGCGGCCGAGGAGCTTCCGCCGGTGGCCGCACCGCCCGCCGCCGCGGCCGAGATCGCCGCGCCGGTTCCGCCGCCGTCGGCCGCCGCGCCGCCGCCCGTCAGGCCCGCGGTGGTGCCCGCGCCCGCTCCCTCGCAGGGGCGGCTGGTGGGGGCCGGGATTGCCCTGTTCCTGCTCGGCGTCCTCGTCGGGCTGCTCCTGCTGACGCTGCGCCCCTGGAACTGGTGGCAAGGATCGAGTTCCCTCGGCGCGCGCGCCGTGACGGACGCGGTGACGCAGGGGCTTACCGAGGAACGGGACCGGCTGCGCACCCTGCTGGGCGGCGACGTCTGTACCCTACCGCCCGACCGGTTGCCGGGCCGGATCCTGGAGCAGCCGCCCAAGCCGGCCCGTCCCGGGCAACTTGGGGAGATGAGCCCCCCCGTGATGCATCCCCCCGTCACGCCTACGCCCGTCACGCCCTCCATCGAGGCGGCGCCGAAGCTCGTCGACCCGCCGGCGGAGCCGCCGCCGATCGTGCGCGAGCAGGGCGCGGTCGATCCGCCACCCGCCGTCGCCGCGCCGAAGCCCCCGCCGCCCTGTGACACCGTGGAGGTGCCGGCCCAGGTCATGCTGGCGATGGACACGTCGGGCAGCATGGCCCTGCCGGCCGGCAATCGCCCGGACATTCTCGAGATGGAGCGCCTCGCCGAGGCGGGCAATGTCGAGAAGCGTCGCCAAATGCAGGCCCTGATGAACCAGCCAGGCCGCAAGCGGATGGACGATGCGCGCGCTGCGGCCAACGAGTTGATCAGCTCGTTGTCGCGCAAGGCGGCGGTCGGCATTGCCTCGTTCGACGGCCGATGCGATGCAAGGATCGAAGTCGCGCCGACCCTCGACCGCAGCCAGGCCAAGCGGGTGATCGAGCAATTCAAGCCGCAGGGACCGACGCCGATCGCCGCGACGCTGCGCCGGGTGCGGGACGCGTTCGGGGCCGACGGCGATCCCGACACGCCGCGGTCGGTCATCCTGATCACCGACGGCGGGGAGAACTGCAAGGGCGACCCCTGCGGCGAGGCAAGGCAGCTGGCGCAGTCGTACAAGAACCTGAAGATCCACGTGATCGACGTGACCGGGACATCGCAACTCCAGTGTCTGGCCGACGCGACGAAGGGGACGATCGTCAAGGCGGGAGATCTCGCCGAACTCAAGGCGGCCGTCGCCCGCGCCGCGACCGGCGTGCACCAGCAGATGAACTGCACGCCACCCGGCGGGTTGCCCGGTGGATCGCCCAGTGGGCCGCCTGCTGCAACGCCCGGCACGCCGCAGCGCCGAGGCGAAGCGCCGTCCCTGCCGTCGCCGGCGCAACCCGGCGCGGCGCGGCAACCGGACACCAAGCTCAGCCTGAACGAACAGCTCGAGCGCTCGACCGTGCTGGTGATTGCGGCGCAGGCCGGTTCGCTGGGCTCCGGCTTCTTCGTGGCGCCCGACTTGCTGGTGACCAGCCGGCACGTGGTCCAGGGCAAGGGCGGCGTGTCGCGCGAAGTCCTGGTCACCAGCCGGGCGCTGGGCCAGCCGCTGCGCGGCGAGGTGGTCGCCCTGTCGGATGGCAACGCGATCGGCGGGCGCGACTACGCGATCGTCCGCCTGCGCGACGCGCCGGTCCGCCAGCCGGTGGTCCTGCCGATCGCGACGGCGGTCGAGAAGCGGGTCTCGGTGATCGCCGCCGGCTACCCCGGCTACCTCGTGCAGAACGACCCGGCGATGAAGCGCCTTGCGGCCGGAGATTTCTCCTCGGCGCCGGAGTTGGTGCTGAGCGAGGGCAAGGTGCAGGTGATGCACAAGAGCCCGGCCGGCATCCCGCTGGTGGTGCACTCCGCCGACATCTCGCAAGGCAACAGCGGTGGCCCGCTGGTCGATTCGTGCGGCCGGGTGGTCGCGATCAACACCTTCATCGGCCTCGACCCGCAGTCGGGCCGGCGAGGCCTCTATTCCCTCGGGGGAGATGACCTCGTCGACTTCCTGAAATCGAAAGGCGTTGCCGCCCGCTCGGTTGGCAGCACCTGCGACCCTGACTGATATCGCCCCGACGGCAGCGACAAGGTTTCCATCATGCGGCGCTTGAAAAGTTACTCCCGGTCTTCGCTGCGCTTCGCGAGCGTCAGCGGCCAGAAGGTCTTAAATAACCACCAGCAGCTGCGCAGCCTCGTGCTCAAGCGCCTGCAGCGCAGCGACGTGGCCGACCTCTTCTCGATCCCCGAAGAAGAAGCCGGCAAGCACGAGTTCGTCTGGTACACCAACCTTGCCGGCACGATCACGCCGTTCGAGGCACTGCCCGCGGACCAGCGGCCGCAGCGCGAGGCCGACCTCCAGGCGAAGCTCGCGGCCCTGCAGGGCCTGGCCCAGCAGATCCGCGCCGAGTCGTCGCCGGATCGCCGGTCGCTTGAGGCGGAGATCATCGAGGCCGCGCTCAACATCCCCGACGACACCTGCAAGTTCATGGTGGGCGAGCAGCCGGTGCTGGCGGCATGGGGCGCCTCGCTGGTCAACTCCAACCGCGCCGCCGTCGACGTCGTGTGGCGGGGCGAGGTGCCGCAGCGCCCGGTCGCGGCGCCCGGTGCCGCCGCGGCCGACGCTGCCGCGGCCACGTCGACCGAGGTGGCGGCCACCGGCCGGCCGTCGCTTCCGCCGGCGCGGACGTGGTCGTGGGCGAGGTTGCGCAACGTGCTGTGGCTGATCCCGATCCTGGCCGGCATCCTTGTCGCCATCCTCCTCAACCGCCTGGGGCCCTTCGACTGGGGCATCGACTTCGCGAATCTGCTGCCGAAGCTGCCGAGCTGGGGAACGGAATCGACCGCCGATGCCGGCAAGGGGCCGACGTGGGACTCCGACAAGAGCGTGTCACCGGACGCCGGCAAGGAAGCCGACCTGCGGCGCGAGATCGCCGAACTGCGCCGGCAACTGGCGTCCCGCTTGGATGCCTGCCCGGTGCCGTCGCGTCAGGGCGCCGTCGCGCCGGGACAGGGGCTGTCCATTCCCTCGGACGCGCTGGCTAAGAAGGACCTCTCGTTCCTCGAGGGATGCTGGAACGCACCGTCCGTCGCGGTCACCCTGAACTCCAATACGCCCCAGCAGTCGAACGAGGAAGCCGAGGCCGTCCTGTGCTTCGCCCGCGACGGAAAGTCGGGCCAGAGGACGATCCGGAACGACAAGATCGCGTGCGAGGGGCCGCTCACCGCCGAACTCGCCGACGACAGCGTGAAGATCACCGCGCCGGAAGCGGCGTGCCGGGGCATCCCCTCGTTCGTGTCTGCAACGATCGTCTGTCGTCCGAAAGGCACTCAGACGGTGTGCGAGGTGACCCAGCCCGGCGTGCCGTTCCCGGTGAACATCACCTTCACGCGGCGGGCCAAGCCGTGACGGGTCTTCGCCGGGCGCTGGTCAAGGCTGCGCTGGCCCTGGCATGTTCGCTCGGCAGCGGCGCCAGGGCGCAGTCGACGGCCTGGCAGTCGAACGTCGAGGGATGGTTGATCAAGGCCGTCGAGAACCAGCGGGTATGCTTGGCCGAGGCGCTCTACCACGACGGCACGCGGTTTCGCATCGGTATCGTGGGGCCAGAGAAGAAGCTGGTGTTCGTCTTCAGCAAGCCCGGCTGGAACAGCCTGCGCCGCAACACCACCTACAAGATCCGGTTCGTGTTCGACGGGCAGAAGACCTGGACCGGCGATGCGACCGGCGCCGAGTGGGCGGGATCGCCCGCGCTGATCATCGATCCGGTGAAGGAGGCTTTCCTTACCGACTTCATGAATTTCTACAACATCGCCCTGTTCCTTGAGAACCAGTCTCTTGGGGCGTTCGCGTTGCGCGGGTCCTCGGCGGCGCTGATCGAACTGCGCAAGTGCCACGACGCCGGCAGCGTGGCCGGAGGTCCCGCGGGGCAAGGCGGCGGAGCCAGCGCCGAGGTGAGGCCGGGGGTCCTCGCCTGCGTCGGCCCACTCGGGCGGGACGCGACGCCGCGCACGATCGAGGCGGCCTTCGGCAAACAGAACGTGTTGGTGCAGCCGGTGCAGAAAGGCCAGGTGGCGCCACCACTGCTGGTGTTCCCCGACAACCCCGCCCGGCGGCTGGAGTTCTACTGGCGCTATCCGGTATCGCAGCGCTGGCTCGCCTCGATCCGGCTGCCCGAGGAGAGTCGGTGGAAGATCGCGGTTCCCGGCACCGACGCCACAGTCGGGGTCGGCAGCACGCTGGAAGAGGTCGAGCATGCGCACGGCAAGCCGTTTCGCTTCCTGGCTTACGGCCCCGAGGATGGCGGACTGGCGTCGCCGGCGGCCTGGCTCGGGGGGCGCCTGTCGCAGGTAGAGGGCGGCTGCGCGCTCTTTCTCCAGTTTCGTCCGACGGTGCTCGCGGCCGCGAGCGCGACCGGCGACGGGAGCGATCTCATGTCGAACGCTGAGAGCACGCGCCGGCTGCATCCGGTCGTCGTGCGGGCCGAACTGTACTGGCCCACGCAGCACGGCGAAGAGCGCGGGCAGCGGCTTCAAGCTCTGCTGGAGTGAGACACGCCCCTGGGGCGGGACGTGACGGGGCAGGATACCGGGAGGGGGGAAGATGGCGACGACACAGGACAGGTACCACGCAAGGGCGCGACGACGGGGGGCACTCCTGGCGGTCGCGACGGGATTGGTCGTGGCCCTCGCTGCGGGAAATGCTGCCGCGGACGATGCGGACATCGCCCGGATCAAGAGCGCGTGAGGTCAAAAAATAGAAACGGCCGAGAAACCAATGAGTTGGGTGGGGTCGGATAGCAATGCCTGAGACGGTCCGGTACAATTTCACGGACGACCGACGCCGCCGTCGTCGAGAGTCGGGGCAGGGGGCGGTTATGGATTGGGCGCG
>CAMDOT010000102.1 GCA_945903635.1 Rhizobium sp. Q54
GCCCTTGAACTTGTTGTCGGCACCACCGAACAGCGGCAGCGCCTGACCAAACATCACCGAGTCCATGATCTGCTGATAGGGAATGGCATAGGCCACGGCCTGGCGAACCTTGACGTTGTCGAACGGCTTCTGGTTCACATTCATGCCGATGTAGGTCATCGCATTCTCGATCGGCGTGCCGACGACGGTGAGCTTGGGCGAATTCCTGAGTTCGGCGAAATCCTTGGACGGCAGGTCGAACGACAGGTCGGCATCGCCGCGTTCGAGCAGGGCACGCCGGTTTCCGGCCGACGGGATGATACGCATGATCACCCGCTTGACCTTGGGCAACGGCCCGTTCTTCCAGTCGTCGTTGCGGGCGTAGACGACTTCCTGACCGGGCTGCCAGCGCTCGACCTTGTAGGCGCCGCCCGATGCCGTATTGTTCTTGCACCACTCCATGGCCCAGGGGTCGGCGGCGGTCGCGTTCTTCTTGCACAGTTCGGAGTTCATGATCACCGGCACGGGCACGCCGATGTCCGGCATGGTGAGCTTGTCGGCGCGCAGGAAATCGACGCGGAAGGTGTTGTCGTCGACAACGACGAACTGCTCGGGCTTCTGCAGGGATCCCGCTGCCATCTGGAAGGTTGGGAACCCGCCCACGGTGACGGCGCGGTCGAACGACCACTTCACGTCCTTGGCGGTGATCGGCGTGCCGTCGTGGAACTTGGCGTCCTTGCGCAGCTTGAAGGTCGCTGACGTCGGCGTCACGTTCCAGTCGGTCGCGAGTTCGGGCTCGAGCTTGGTGTAGTCGTAATGGTCGTTCCCGTTGGCGTCCTTCTTGGCGCCGTAGGTAATCAACCGGTCGTGGGTATTCCACGTGACCTCGTAGGCCGGGCGATTGGCGCCGACGCCGTGGATATCCATCGAGTTCGGCGGGCTTTCGTTCACGATCAGCAGCGTCTCGTTGCGGGCCTGCGCCTTGGCCTCCGACCAGATCGCCGGCGCGGTGGTGGCGGCAGCGCCGGCGGCGGCTGTCGTCTTGATGAATGAGCGACGCTTCATTATTTGCCCCATTGTTCCCTGTTATCCCCGACCCCTACAGGCAAGGACCGTGCCAATCCCCGCGCGAAACTGGCGGCTGCATTCACACCGGGCGTTGTCTACAAGCGAGGCATGACAGCCCTCCTCGACCTTGGCGTTCATGCGCTGCGGAGCGCCTACCGTGCCGGCTCGCTCGATGTCCGGCAGGCCATCGAGGAGGTGCTGAAGCGCATCGGCGAGGCCGGCGACGACAAGGTGTGGATCTCGCGCGCCCCGGACGCCCGGTTGCGCGCCGAGGCCGCCGCGCTCGACGCACGGCGCGGAGAGATCGATCGCCTGCCGCTCTACGGCATCCCCTTCGCGGTAAAGGACAATATCGACGTCGCGGGCCTTGCAACCACCGCCGCCTGCCCCGGCTTCGCCTACACGCCGCAGACTTCTGCCGAGGTCGTACAGCGGCTGGTCGAAGCGGGTGCCATCGTCATCGGCAAGACCAACCTCGACCAGTTCGCGACCGGCCTGGTGGGCGTGCGCTCGCCTTACGGCGTGCCGCGCAATCCCTTCAATGCCGACTACATTCCCGGCGGTTCGAGCTCGGGTTCGGCCGTCGCCGTGTCGTCGGGGTTGGTGAGCTTCGCGTTGGGCACCGATACCGCGGGGTCCGGCCGTGTACCCGCCGGCTTCAACAACATTGTGGGCCTCAAGCCTACGCCCGGCCTGCTCAGCATCAAGGGAATGCTGCCAGCGTGCGAATCACTCGATTGCGTCTCAATATTTGCGCTCAGCTCGAGCGATGCCGCCGAGGTCTTCAGAATGGTCGCCGGGCCGCAAATGGGTGCGGATTTCACTTCCGGTTTCACCTTCGGCGTGCCGCGCCAGCCGGAGTTTTTCGGCGACGCGGCCTATGCCGCACTCTACGACAAGGCGATCCTGAAGCTGCAGGATTTGGGTGGCACCGCAGTCGAGTTCGATTACACGCCGTTCCGTGACGCGGCGCAGCTCCTCTACAATGGCCCGTGGGTCGCCGAACGCACCGCCGCCGTCGGTGACTTCATCGACACGGCGGACGACAAAGCCGGCGTCTGGCCCGTGACGCAGCAGATCGTCCAGAGCGGGCGCAAGTACAGCGCCGTCGATGCCTTCCGGGGCCAATATCGGCTGAAAGCGCTGCAGCAGGCGGCGCACGAGCAGACACGGCAGTGCCATTTCCTTGCCCTGCCTACCGCTCCCACGATCTACAAGGTGGCCGACCTCGATCGCGAGCCGGTGCTCTATAACTCGCACCTCGGCCACTACACGAACTTCGTCAACTTCTTCCATATGTGTGCGCTGGCGCTGCCGGCGGGCTTCCGTCCGGACGGTCTGCCGTTCGGCATCACGCTGGTCGCCGAGGGACAGCTCGACAGCATGCTGCTTGACTTCGGCGCGCGCTGGCAGCGCGCCATGCCCCTGCTGCTGGGCAAGACTGCGAGCGAGCTGCCGCCTATCGATGCCGATCCACGAACCGAGGAACCGAGAATCGAGATTGCCGTGGTTGGTGCACACATGAGCGGCTTGCCACTGAATGGCCAGCTCACCGATCTGCGCGGACGATTCGTTTGCGCCGATGAAACCGCACCGCAATACCGCCTCTACGCCCTGCCCGGCGGGCCACCGCAGCGGCCCGGCATGGTACGCGTCGTCGAGGGCGGCGCCTCGATCGCTTTGGAAGTATGGAGTCTGCCCTCATGGGCGTTCGGCGAGTTCGTCAGTGGAATTCCAGCTCCACTCGGCATCGGCACGATCGAGCTGGCCGACGGCCGCACGGTGCAGGGCTTCCTGTGCGAGGCCTATGCCACTAGAAGCGCCAAGGACATCACTTCGCTCGGCGGATGGCGGGCCTATGTGAAATCCATGGCCGTCTGATAGGGTCCGTCCCCGAGGAGGAACGAACCCATGGCGAAAATTGCAATCATCACCGGCTCCGGCAGCGGCATCGGCCGCGCCGCGGCGCTGGCGCTGCTCAAGAACGGCTACAAGGTCGTGCTGGCCGGCCGCCGCAAGGAAGCGCTGGACGAGACCGCGAGCATGGCCGGCAACAACGCCCCCAATGCGTTGGCGGTGCCGACCGACGTCACCAAGCGGGAATCGATCCAGGCCCTGTTCGCACGGACCAAGGAGGCCTTCGGCCGCCTCGACCTGGTGTTCAACAACGCCGGCGGCGGCGCGCCGCCAGTGCCGCTGGAAGACCTGCCGTACGAGACCTGGCTGGGCGTGGTCGCGGCCAACCTGACCGGACCGTTCCTGTGCACCCAGGAAGCCATCAAGATCATGAAGGCGCAGAAGCCGATGGGCGGACGCATCATCAACAACGGCTCGATCTCGGCGCACGCGCCCCGGCCGTTCTCGGTCGCCTATACCTCGACCAAGCACGCCATCACCGGCCTCACCAAGTCGACCTCGCTCGATTGCCGGCCCTACGACATCGCCTGCGGCCAGATCGACATCGGCAACGCCGTGACGCCGATGACCGAGCGCATGACCAAGGGCGTGCTGCAGCCCAACGGCACGACCGTCGCCGAACCGCGCATGGACGTCGAAGCGGTGGCGAACGCCATCGTCTACATGGACAGCCTGCCGCTCGATGCCAACGTCCAGTTCATGACCGTGATGGCCACCAAGATGCCATTCGTTGGAAGAGGTTAGCGGGCCTGCGCTAACCTCTGCCCGCAGCCCGGAAGATCAGTAGCCCTCGTCCTTCAGATTGAGCAGCGGGAACGCACTGTGCACGCCGGGCAGGTTGGTCGGCGTGCTCTGGGTGATGTAGCTCCTGTCGAGTTGCTTCAGCGAAGTGACGCCCAGCAGGCCCATCGCCTCTTTCATCTCCTCTTCGAGGAGTTCGATCACGCGCTCGATGCCGGCGGCACCGGCGGCGGCGAGGCCGTAGCAATAGAGGCGACCGAGGCCCACCCAATCGGCGCCCATGGCGATCGCTTTCACGATGTCGCTGCCGCGGCTAAAACTGCCGTCGACCGCGATCTTGGCGCGGCCCGCCACCGCTTCGATGACTTCCGGCAGGACCTGGGCCGAGCCGCGTCCGTGGTCGAGCTGCCGTCCGCCGTGATTGGAGCAATAGACGCCCCACACGCCGTGCTGGCAGGCAATCTCGGCGTCCTCGCCGGTGCCGATACCCTTCAGCATGAACTTCACGTCGGGGAACTTGTCCTTCACGCGCTTGAAGTTGTCCCACGAGAAAGCCGCCTGGTGATCCTGGCCGACCGCCGCCGTGCGCCATGACTTCACGAAGCGCTTGGCGATGTCGCGCTCGCGCCGGGAATAGACCTGGGTGTCGACGGTGATGCAGAAGGCGTCGTAGCCCGCATCCATCGCCTGCTTCACCCGATCGGCCACCCACGCGTCGTCGCCACGGACATAGAGCTGGTAGATCTTGGGCGCGGCGCCGCCCTTGACGATATCCTCGAGCTTGAGCGTCGTCACCGAGCTGATCAGCATCGCCACGTTGCCCGCGCCCGCGCCCTTGGCGACGGTGATGCCGCCGCCCGGCTCGAAGGATTCGAGCGAGCCGACCGGCGCCAGCATCACCGGCAGGCGGAGCTTGCGCCCGAAGATTTCCGACGACGGATCGATCTTCGAGACATTGCGCAGCACGCGCGGCTTGAAGGCGATGGAATCCAGCGCCATCCGGTTGCGCCGCAGCGTCGTCTCGGTCTCGGTCCCGCCGATGAGATAGTCCCAGATGTTGGGACTGAGGCGGATCTTGGCCGCCTTGACGATTTCATGGAGCGTTGCAAATTCGCTTTCGAGGCCGCTCGCCATTCTTCCCCCGGTACTTTCTGTTGCCACCGTCTGTTGCCATCGTTTCTTGCGCGTCCACCGCGGCGCGTCAATGCGACGTCACAATTTCGCCACCATTGGACGATGCGCGGAACCATTGCGCACTGATAGCATTCACACTGATAGCATTGACGCTGAGGCCATTCGACGATTTGATCCCCTAACGCGACGACCGCTCGGCGAAACCTGCAGCATTGACTGTTGGCAGACGGGCAAACGGTGAGGCTGGCAATGAAAAGACGTTTGTTGATGCAGGCCATTGTGGGTGGGCTGATGTGGACGCCGGCATTCGCCGCCGATCCCCTGCCGACGCTGCAAGAAACGCCGTCGCTTGCCGAGCAGGTGAAGGCGGGCAAGCTGCCGCCGATCGCCAAGCGCATCCCCGAGCAGCCCTTGATCGTCAAGCGGTTCGCTGGCGGCGAAGGCCCGGGCAGGCAAGGTGGCCAGCTCAACATGCTGGTCTCGGGTTCGCGCGATACGCGTCTGATGACGATCTATAGCTACACCCGTCTGATCGTCTACAATGACAAATTCGAGCTGCACCCCGACATCCTGGAAAGCTACGAAGCAAAGGAGAGCCGTGAGTTCACCCTGAAGTTGCGCGCCGGTCACAAATGGTCCGACGGTCAACCTTTCACCACCGAGGATTTCCGTTTCTTCTGGGAGGACGTTGCCAACAACGACGAGCTGTCGCCTTCCGGTCCTTCCGTCGAACTGCTGGTCGACGGCAAGCCGCCCAAGGTCGAGATCATCGATAGCCTGACGATCAAGTACACTTGGGACAAACCCAACCCCTACTTCATCGAGAGCCAGGCGCGCGCCGCGCCACTCTTCCTCTTCCGGCCGGCGCACTACCTCAAGAAGCTCCATGGCAAGTACACGCCCGAAGAGGAGATCCTGAAGGTTCACAAGGGCAGCCGGTGGGTCAACATATACCGGCGCCAGGACGTGATGTACGGCAACAGCAATGTCGACATGCCGTCGCTCAACCCGTGGGTGCTCACGACAGTGCCGCCGGCCCAGCGTTTCGTCTTCGCACGCAACCCCTACTATCACCGCATCGACCAGAAGGGACAGCAACTCCCCTACATCGACGATGTGATCATGACCGTGGCGGCTGCCAACCTGATCCCTGCCAAGGCGGGCCTCGGCGAGGCCGACCTGCAGCCGCGCTATCTCAACATGCGCGACTACACATTCCTGCAGAAGAGCGCCAAATCATCGGGCGTCAATGTTCGCCTGTGGGAATCCGGCTCCGGCTCGCAGATCGCGCTTTATCCCAATCTCACCGCCACTGACGAAGACTGGCGCAAGCTGATGCGCGACGTCCGCTTTCGACGCGCGCTGTCGCTGGCCATCGATCGCGACGAGCTGAATCAGGTCGTCTATCTGGGCCTCGCCAAGCCTTCCAACAATACGATCATGGAGCGTTCCGAGCTGTTCAAGCCGGAATATGCGACCAAGTGGGCCAAGTACGATCCCAAGCTCGCCAACAAGCTCCTGGACGAGGTCGGGCTCGCCAAGCGCGGTCCTGACGGCATCCGCATACTGCCCGACGGCCGGCCGGCGACCATCGTGGTCGAGCATGCCAGCGAAGAGACCGAAGACGCCGATGCGCTGCAGCTCATCGGCGAATTCTGGAAGAAGGTCGGCATCAAGATGCTGGTCAAGCCGCAGACCCGTGAGAATTTCCGACTGAGGGCGTTCTCGGGAGAAGCGATCATGACGGCCTTCGCCGGCAACGTGACCGCCGTGCCGACGGTCAACACCAGCCCCAAGGAATTTGCGCCGACCATGCAGGGCGGACTTCAGTGGTCGCGCTGGGGCATGTTTATCGAATCCAAAGGCACCAAGGGCGAGAAGTGCGACCTCGCGTCGGCCTGCAAGTTGCTCGACTACTTGAAGGAATGGGAGACCTCTTCGGACGCCGCCGGACGCCGCAAGGCATGGGACAAGATGCTCGAGGCCAGCGCCGACGAGGTGTTCTCGATCGGCACGGTGAACGGCATCCGCCAGCCCATCGTGGTCGGGCCCAAGGTCCGCAACGTGCCCAAGGAAGGCTATTCCGCCTGGGATCCGGGCGGATACATCGGGCTCTACCAGCCCGACACGTTCTGGATCGCGCAGTAGGCGCGATCCTCTACCAGGTGTCCCCTACCAAGTGTCGATATTCGGCCGTTTCTTGGTCGAGCGCTCCGGCTTCGACACTGCTCCCAACAGCGCGGTCGCAATCCAGCGCCGCGAATCGGCGGGGTCGATGACCTCGTCGACTTCGAAATAGGTCGCAGTGCTGAGCGCCTTGCCGCGGGCGTAGGCCGCCGCCACCATCTTGTCGAACAGCGCGCGCCGCTCCGCCGGATCGGTGATCGCCTCCAGCTCCTTGCGATAGCCGAGCTTCACGGCGCCCTCTAGCCCCATGCCGCCGAACTCGCCGGTCGGCCAGCTGAGGGCAAAGGTGGGCGCGTGGAACGAACCGCCGGCCATTGCCTGCGCGCCGAGCCCATAGGCCTTGCGCAGCACGATGGTGCCGAACGGAACGGTGAGGTTGGCGCCAGTCACGAACAACCGCGAGCAATGGCGGACCAGCGCGGTCTTCTCGACCTCGGGTCCCACCATCATGCCGGGCGTGTCGCACAGGAACAGGATCGGGATATCGAAGGCATCGCAGAGCTGCAGGAAGCGCGCCGCCTTGTCCGAACCGTCGCTGTCGATGGCGCCCGCGAGATGCGTCGGGTTGTTGGCGACGATACCGAGCGGCTTGCCCTCGATGCGGCCGAACGCCGTTACCATGCCCAGGCCGAAGGCGCGCCGCAGCTCGAGCACCGAGCCCTCGTCGCACAACGTCGCGATCACGTCGCGCACGTCGTAGACCCGCAGCCGGTTCTCGGGGATCACGCGGCGCAGCAACCGCTGGTCAGCGGCCCGCCACTCCGGCAACGCGCCCTGGAAGAAGGAGAGGTATTTCTTGGCCACGGCGACCGCCTCGGCCTCGTCCTCGACGGCGATATCGACCATGCCGTTGGGAACCTGCACGCTCATCGGGCCCACCTCCTCGGGCGAAAACACGCCGAGATTGCCACCCTCGATCATCGCCGGACCGCCCATGCCGATGGACGAGTTCCTGGTGGCGATCACCACGTCGCAGCAGCCGAGGATCGCGGCGTTGCCCGCGAAGCAGCGGCCAGAATTGATCCCGACCAGCGGCACCGCACCGCTCAATCGTCCGAAGATGTGGAAGGCCATAGTGTTGAGGCCGGCGACCGATTGCACGTCGATGTCGCCCGGCCGGCCGCCGCCGCCTTCGGTGAAAAAGACTAGCGGAATCCGCTGCTTCTCCACGATCTCGAACAGACGATCCTTCTTGTGGTGGTTGTTCTTGCCCTGGGTGCCGGCCAGCACGGTGTAATCGTAGTGCGCCACGGCGACACGGCTCCGCTCGGGCCCGAACAGCGCGCCATTGACCCGGCCGATGCCGGTGATCAGGCCGTCGGCCGGCGTCTTCTCGATCAGATCCTCGGCCGTGCGGCGCGTGCGCTGGCTGGCGATAGCGAAGGCGCCGTATTCAACGAAGCTCCCGGGATCGACCAGGTCGTCAAGATTCTGCCGCGCCGTGCGCTGATTGGTCTTGCGCCGACGCGCCACCGCATCGGGCCGCTTCTCGTCGAGCGTCATCGCCCGGCGGTCGAAATATTCGGCGAGGTCGGGCCGGATGTGATCGAGGTCGATCTTCTCCTCGACCGCGGCCCCCTTCACCTCGACGTCCGCCTCCTCGACGAACAGGAGCGCATGGCCCTCGTAGATCGTCTCGCCCGCTTCGACCGCGATCCGCCGCACATAGCCGCGGGCCGGGCTGCGAATCTCGTGCTGCATCTTCATGGCGTCCATCACCAGCAGCGCCTGGCCCGCCGCGACGGCGTCGCCCTCCGCCACGGCGATGCTGACGATGGTGCCCTGCATCGGTGCCGGCACCGCCACGGTGCCCTCAGGCACCTCGCTCGCGGCCGACGGCGCAGCGACCTCGGCCTTGGCCTTGCCAAAGGCCAGCACCGCCAAGGGATCGACGGCATCGACGCGGGCGCCTGCCTGGCGGACACCCGCCTGACGGACACCGGAGGCCTGCGCCGGTGCTGGCGCCGCGGCCTCGAAGTAGAGGCCGGCCTTCAGCTTTGCGGCGGCGTCCAGGAGCTCGGGCGCATGATCGTCGACGAAGCGCGTGTAAACCTTGTCGTCACGGAAGTCGCGGTGGGCCAGCAACGCCCGCAGGAAGGCGATGTTGGACGGCGCGCCTTCTAGCCGGAACGCGGCCAGTGCCCGCTCGGCGCAGGCCAGCGCTTCCTCGAACGAGGCCGCGTGCACGATTACCTTGGCAAGCAGGGAGTCGAAATTGGGATTGGTGCGATAGCCGGCATAGCCGTAGGTGTCGACGCGTACCCCGCGGCCGGCCGGTGGCTCGAACGCCGTGAGCGTGCCACCGCCCGGCTTCGCCGAGCCGTCGGCAGTCATGGTCTCCATGTTGACGCGGAGCTGGATGGCGTAGCCGCGCGAACTGGCACCAACGACGCCGACTTCGGCCAGACTGGCATCCGCGGCGAGACGGAGCTGCGCCTTCACCAGATCGACGCCATAGACCTCTTCCGTAACGGTGTGCTCGACCTGCAGCCTGGGATTGGCCTCGATGAAGCAGAAGAAGGATTGCTTGCTGGCCGCATCGACCAGGAATTCAAAAGTGCCGAGGCTGCGATACTTTACCGCCTTCGCCATCCCGACCGCGGCCGAGATGATCTTCTGGCGCAGGTCGGCGGAGAGGCCCGGACTCGGCGCCATCTCGACGATCTTCTGGTTGCGCCGCTGGATCGTGCAATCGCGTTCGCCGAAGGCCACGATCCCGCCCTTGCCGTCACCCACGATCTGCACCTCGATGTGGCGCGCGCGGTCGATCAGCCTCTCGGCATAGAGTGCCCCGTTGCCGAACGCGGCCTTGGCCTCCGCGGCGCAGCGCTCGAAGGCCTCGGCGATCTCGGCGTCCTTGCGCACCGCCCGCATGCCGCGCCCGCCGCCGCCGGCAATCGCCTTGATCATGATCCCCGTGCCGGCATGCTGGGCGAAGAACGCCTTCACACCCGCGAGGTCGGTCGCGCCGTCGGTGCCCGGCAGCAGCGGCGCACCGGTTTCCGCAGCGTGAGCCCGGGCCTGCGCCTTGTCGCCGAACAGATCGAGCTGTTCGGGCGTCGGCCCGACGAAGATCAACCCCGCGTCGGCACAGGCGCGGGCGAAGGTCGCATTCTCCGACAGGAAGCCGTAGCCGGGATGGACCGAGTCGCAACCCGTCGCCTTTGCCGCGGCGATCACGCCTCTGATGTCGAGGTAGGCCGCCGACCCCTTTCCCTTCAACGCCCTGGCCTCGTCGACCCGCCTGATGTGCAGCGACGTGGCATCGTCCTCGGAATGGATACCCACCGTGGCGATGCCGAGTTCGGCGGCAGCCTGGGCGATGCGGATGGCGATTTCGCCACGATTGGCGATCAGGAGTTTTTTGAGCATGGCACCGAGTATCGGGTTAAAACTGGGCGATGTCGAAACGCCTGCTGATCGTGGCCCACGCCCCGTCGGAGAACACCCTTGCGTTGCGGGCCGCCGTCGAGCGCGGCGCGCGGAGCGAAACCGGCCTCGATGTTCGGGTCGTGGCGCCCCTCCAGGCCGGCCCGGATGACGTATTGGCGGCGCAGGCGATCATCCTGGGGACGACCGAGAACCTCGGCTACATGAGCGGCGCGCTAAAGGACTTCTTCGACCGCAGCTACAATCCCTGCCTCGAGAAGACCCAAGGCCTGCCCTACGCACTCTACATCCGCGCCGGCAGCGACGGCACGGGGACGCGCCGCGGCGTGGAGACGATCACGACCGGCTTGCGCTGGCGCGCCGTGCAGGAGCCGCTGATCTGCAAGGGCGCCTGGCAGCCCGCCTTCATCGGCCAGTGCGAAGAGCTTGGAGCGGCGATGGCGGCGGGCCTCGCCGCCGGTATCTTCTGACGAGAGTTCCGACTGATTCAGAATCACTTCATCTCCTCCCCCGTCTTACGGGCAGGGCTATCGCATGTGGACCCTTCCGTCGTCCTGAGCGGAGCGAAGCGTAGTCGAAGGACCTCTTTTCCAGTCGATGGACGTGGAAAAAAGGTCCTTCGACTGCGCCGCCCTTCGGGCGGCTTCGCTCAGGACGACGAGGGGAACGCCACATGCGATAGCCCTGCGTAAGACGCGGAGGAGAAGAATTCTGAACTCCTTGATCCAGACGCCGAAAAGACTCTAGTGAGCGGTCCAGCCACCATCGACGACGAGACCTGCACCCGTCATGAAGCCCGCGTCGTCCGAAGCCAGGAAGACGATGCCCTTGGCGATGTCGCTCGCCGTGCCCAGCCTGCCGATCGGGTGCAGGGCGAGCGTCGCTTCGCGTGCCTTTTCCGTGTCATTCGTGCCGACCTGCTTGGCGCGCATGACGAAAGTCTGTTGGCCCATGTCCGTCTCGATCAGGCCGGGATGGATCGAGTTGACGCGGATCTTGTAGCCCTTGCGGCCGAATTCCAGGGCCGTCGACTTGGTGAAGAGCGTCACGCCGCCCTTGGTCAGTGAATAGAGCGGATCGAGTTGCGACCCCACCAGGCCCGCGATGGACGCCAGATTGACGATCGCCGAACCATGAGGGCTCTGCTTGGCAGTCGTCTTGAGGTGAGGCAGCGCCGCGCGCGTGCCCAGGACCACACCGGTCAGGTTGACCGCGACCAGCCGGTGCCAGTCGTCCATGGAAGCATCCTCGACGCCCTTGCCGACGAAGATGCCGGCATTGTTCACCAGGATGTCGAGACCGCCGAACTTCTTCACCGAGGCCTCCATCGCCGCGGCCCAGCTCGCCTCCGACGTGACATCGAGCGGCACGAACAGCGCCTGTCCGCCCGAGGCCTCGATCTCGCGCACAGTCTGGCGGCCGCGCTCCTCGAGCACGTCGCCGATCGCCACCTTGGCGCCGACGCTCGCCATCAGCTTCGCGGTCTCGCCGCCGATGCCACGTGCTGCGCCCGACAGGAACGCAACCTTGCCGTCAAGTCTGTTCATTTGTTTCCTCCTGTGTGACCGCGATTTGCGGTCGTACGGTTTGCAGCTATGCTGCACTCCAGAACAAGAAAAGAAAACAGGGAGGGCCACCGGGCATGCGCCAGGGTCGGCTGATCGCGACGGGTGCAATGCTGGCGTTCTGCCTGTTCGCACTCTGGCAGTCTTTGTTGCTGTCGTTGACGGATCGCCTGGGCCCCGGCCCGGGCTTTTTTCCGTTCTGGCTGGCGCTGATCGGGGCGGCGCTGGCGGTCGGCTTGCTGATCACGACATTTCGCGAGCCGGCTGATCCAGCCGACGCCGAGACCCGCATCATGCCGCACGGCGCCGGCGGCAAACGCTGGCTCGCCATCGTGGCTCTGCTGGCGGCGCTTACCATGGTGATGGAATTCACCGGCTTCCGAATCGCCATGCTGGTTTTCAATGCGGCACTCGTGATCGCCATGGGCGAGCGGCGCTGGTGGATCATCGCGGTTTTCGCCGTCCTCGGCAGCTACGGCGTCTACTATGTCTTCACCACCTGGCTGGATGTTCTCCTGCCGGTCGGCCAGATCGGATTCTAGGACATGGATTCACTCGGCCATCTGCTCCAAGGCTTCGCTGCGGCGTTGTCCTGGTACTACCTCGCCTACGCGCTCGCAGGCTGCGTCCTTGGCACGCTGATCGGCGTCCTGCCCGGACTGGGGCCGGCGGCCGGCACGGCGATCCTGATCCCGCTTACCTTCAACCTCGACGCCACCGGCGCCATCATCATGCTGAGCGCGATCTACTACGGCGCGATGTACGGCGGCACGATCACCTCGGTGCTGATCAACGTGCCGGGCGAAGCCGCATCGGTGGTGACCTGCATCGACGGCCACGCGATGGCACGCCAGGGTCGCGCCGGATCGGCACTCGGCATCGCGGCCATCGGATCGTTCGTCGGCGGCGTGCTGGCCACGGTTGCGCTGGTCGTGGTCGCCATGCCGCTCGCTACGCTCGCCCTGAAGTTCGGACCCGCCGAGTTCTTCGCCCTGATGGTCGCCGGGCTCTGCCTCGTCGTCGGCCTGGCCGGCAAGAACATCGTGGCCGCCCTGCTGATGACCGTGATCGGCCTGCTGTTCGCCATGATCGGACTCGATCCGGTGCGCGGGGCACCGCGCTTCACCTTCGGCGTCGAGGAGCTGTACGACGGCATCGGCTTTGTGCCGGTCGTCATGGGCCTGTTCGGCGTCGCCGAGCTTCTGCTGGCGGCCGAGAAGCGCCAGGCGCGCATGATCGAGGCCGAGCTCAAGAATTGGATGCCGACCCGCCAGGAAATGCGTGACTGCGTCGGTCCCATCGGCCGCGGCACCGTTGTCGGCTTCGTGCTGGGCCTGATCCCCGGTGTCGGGGCCATCGTGCCGACCTTCATGGCCTACGTGATCGAAAAGCGCGTCTCCAAGACGCCGGAGCGCTTCGGCAAGGGCGCGATCGAGGGTGTGGCCTCGGCCGAGACGGCCAACAACGCCTATGCCAACGCGGCCATGGTCCCCCTTCTGGCGCTCGGCATCCCGAGTTCGCCGACCATCGCCGTCCTCATGGGCGCCTTCATCATCAACGGCATCACGCCGGGGCCCTTCCTCTTCCAGGAGCAGCCGGCGCTCGTCTGGACTGTGATTGCGAGCTTCTTCGTCGGCAACGCGCTGCTGCTGATCCTCAACCTGCCGCTGGTCGGGCTTTGGGCCAAGCTGCTCAAGATCCCGTTCAGCTACATGTGCACGGGCGTGCTGATCTTCTGCGTGGTCGGCGCCTATGGGCTCAAGCAGAGCCTGTTCGACGTCTGGGTGATGCTGGGCTTCGGCATCATCGGCTACCTGCTGCGCAAGCTCGACTTCCCGATCGCGCCCGCCATCCTTGCGCTGATCCTGGGACCGATGATGGAGAAGTCGCTGCGCACCACGCTCGAGATCTCGGGCGGCAGCTTCGCGATCTTTCTCGACCGGCCGGTGGCGCTGGCGCTGCTGACCATTCCGGTGATCGTGATCGCCTTCCTCTTGTTCAAGCCGCGGTCGCTCGACAAGCTGAGGGAAAGCGATGTCGACTGAACGATTGATTTTCAGAGCTTCAGATAAAGGGAGGACTCAAATGCTTATCCGTCGCCGCACCTTGCTTGCCGCTTCCGCGGCAACCGCCATCGCAAGCCCAGCCATGGCGCAGAACTATCCGCGCCGCGCTGTGCAGCTCATCGTCGCCTTCCCGGCCGGCGGCAGCACCGATGTCGGCGCCCGCATCCTCGCAGGCCTCGCCGAAAAGGACTTCGGCCAGCCCATCACCGTGGTCAACAAGGGCGGCGCGGGCGGCCAGATCGGCTTCACCGAAATCGCCCGCGCCCGGCCCGACGGCTATACGCTGGGCTTCCTCAACCTGCCTGGCATGAACACCATCACGCTCGACCCCGAGCGCAAGGCCGTCTTCACGATCGACAGCTTCATTCCCATCGTGAACCAGGTGCTCGATCCGGGCTTCATCTGGGTCAAGGGCGACAGCCCCTACAAGACGCTGGCCGAGCTTACCGACGCGGCGAAGAAGAATCCGGGCAAGATCAGCGCCTGCACCACCGGTATCCTGAGCGACGACCATCTTGCCATCCTGATGGTGCAGGAAGCCACGGGCGCCGAATTCCGCATTGTCCACTTCGACGGCGGTGCGCAGCAGCTCACCGGCGTGCTGGGCGGCCATGTCGACGTGGCCTTCGACAATGTCGGCAGCGTCTTCAAGCGCGTGGGAACGGAGATCCGCGGCTTGGCCGTCACCGACGTCGTGCGCTCGAAGTTCCTGCCCCAGGTGCCCTGCACCAAGGAGCTGGGCCTCATCACGGTGATCTCGTCCTCGACCCGCGGCGTCGGTGCGCCCAAGGGCACGCCGGCCGACATCTGCAAGGCCGTCGAGACCGCTTTCCTGAAGGCCATCAACTCCACCGAGATGAAGGAGAAGATGGACGCCGTCGGCCTCGCGCTGAAACCGATGGTCGGCGCCGAATACGCCAAGTACTACGCCGACCTGCAGGCGCAGGCGAAGAAGTATACCGAATGGGCGTTGAAGATGCGTTAAGGCGCTTTCGCAGAAAGCGCCGGCGGGCGGCAGCGCTTGTCTTCAAGCGCGAGAGCCCGCGCCGCGCAGAATAGATATGAACACCGGCTTTGCGGCTCTGACCCCTCCGCCCTCGTAAGGCGAGGGCACCTCCCCTTCGCGGAATCCGCGAAGGGGAGGAGTTATGAGGAGGGCTACTTCTTTCCCAGCTGATTGAACGCCACGTCCTTGTCGACACGGATGTCGGCAGGCAGCCCCAGCACGCGCTCGGCCACGATGTTGCGCAGGATCTCGTCGGTGCCGCCGGCAATGCGGAAGCCGGCGCCACCGATCCACTGCGCCTGGAAGCCAGCCGCGTGCGGCACGTCCTCCTTCATGATGCCGGCGTGGCCCATCAGCTCCATGGCGAAGGCACCCATGTCCTGCATCTTGGGCGCGGCCACGATCTTGATGATCGAGGATTCCGGCCCCGGCGTCTGGCCCTTGGAAAGCGCCGTCAGCGTGCGATAGCGCGTGAGCTTCAGCCCCTGCTGCTGGACGTACCAGTCGGCGATCTTGCCGCGGACCTGCTGGTTGCGGATGGCGGGGCCATCCTCGAGGTCGGTGTCGCGCGCGAGTTCCATCAGCTCGTCGATATCGAGGCCGCCCGACGGCAGGCCGACGGCCAGGCGCTCGTTCATCAGCGTGGTGAGGGCGGCCTTCCAGCCCTCGCCCACCTTGCCAAGTCGCTGGCTGTCGGGAATGCGCACGTCGGTGAAGAACACCTCGTTGAAATTGGCGCCGCCCGACATCTGCTTGATCGGCCGCACTTCCACCCCAGGCGTCTTCATGTCGAGGAAGAACATGGTGAGGCCCGCGTGCTTGGGCACATTGGGATCGGTGCGGGTGATGACGATGCCGTAGTCGCAATAGTGCGCGCCCGACGTCCAGACCTTCTGGCCGTTGATGACCCAATCGTCACCGTCCCGTTCCGCCTTGGTGCGGATACCGGCCACATCAGAGCCGGCGGCGGGCTCGGAGAAGAGCTGACACCAGACTTCCTGGCCGTGCAGCGCCGGCTTCACGTAGCGGGCGAGCTGCTCGGGCTTGGCGTAGGCCATCATGGTGGGAATGCACATGCCGAGGCCGATGTCGAAGAAACCGAGCGGCACCAGGAAGTTGGCCTCCTCCTGCTGGTAGATCACCTGCAGGATCGGCGAGGCGCCGCGGCCGCCGAATTCCTGGGGCCAGGTGATGCGGGCGTAGCCCGCCTTGGCCTTCTTGTCCTGCCACTCCTTGGCTTTCTTCAGGAGCTCGGGATCATCGTTGCGCGCGCGAAAGCTCTGCTTGTCGTCGCTCTTGCGGGTGGCGTTGGCGTCGAGCCAGGTGCGGACTTCCTTGCGGAAGGCGGCTTCTTCTGCGGTGTCGTTGAAATCCATGTTCCGCCCTCCTACGCCGCGTTCTTCTGTTCGAGCCGGGTGACCAGCTTGTCCTTCCACGCCATCGGCCCACCGATCGACAGCGCCATCAGGCGCGACCGGCGATAGTGGAACTGCGTGTCGGCCTCCCAGGTGAAGCCGATGCCGCCGTGGGTCTGGATGTTCTCCTTGGCGGCGAAATCGTAGGCCTCGGTGGCGGCGATCCGTGCAGCGGCCGCTGCGACCGCGAGATCGGCGCCGCCTTCGGTCAGCATCATGGCGCCGTAGTAGGCGTTGGAGCGGGCGAGCTCGAGCTTGACGTAGCAGTCGGCGAGCTTGTGCTTGATCGCCTGGTAGGAGCCGATGGCACGGCCGAAGGCCTGGCGCTGCAGCGCATAGTCGCGCGCCATCCACATCGCGGCCTCGGCGCCGCCGACCTGCGCAAAGGCGAAATAGACCGCCGCCGCGTCGTAGAGTCGTTCGAGCAGCCGCCAGCCCTCACCTTCGCCGCCCAAAAGCTCGGCCGAGGCGTCCTTGAAGGTGAGTTCGGCATGCTTGCGCGTCGGATCGATCGTATCGACCCGCTTCTTCGCCACGGCCGACTGCTTGAGATCGACCAGCACCAGCGAGAGGGCGCGGTCTCCGGCACCGCCTGTATTGGCCAGCGCGATCGCAAAGGTCGCGGCCTCGCCGTCGGTCACCGGCACCTTCTTGCCGTTGAGACGGCCGCCGCCGAACATCGTGCGGATATTGCGCGGCTTGGGCGGCTGCGGCCCCTCGGCAATGGCGAGCGTGCCGATCGCCTTGCCCGAGGCGAGTTCCGGCAGCCATTTCTTCTTCTGCGCGTCCGAGCCTGCAAGCTTCAGCGCTTCAGTCGCCAGCACGACGGAGGTGTCGAACGGCACCGGCGCCGCAGCGCGGCCGATCTCCTCGGCGACGACGCAGACTTCGAGCGGCGACAGACCCGAGCCGCCGTATTCCTCGGGGATCCCGATGCCGGGCACGCCGAGATCGACGAGGCCCTTCCAGACATCGTCGGCATGGGTTTCGTTGCCGTCGAGCACGCGCCGGACCACTTTGGTCGGGCACTTGTCGGCGAGGAATTTGCGAACCTGCTCCTTGAGCAGCTTCTGATCGTCGGAAAAATCGAAGTTCATGATGACCGACCCTAGCAAGCCGGCCCGCATCGGGGAACGGCTCTGGGTTCCGTCAGGCGGGTCGGCGGATGTGCTAGGCTGCCGCCATGAACACACCTCAAATCCTCGACTGGCATGCCCACGTCTACTTTGATCCCGCCTCGCGCGACGCCGCCTGGGCGCTGCGCGAACGCATCGAAAAGGCCTTTCCCATCGAGATGGGCCGCTTTCACGAAAGGCCCGTCGGACCGCATCCGCGTTTCAGCTATCAGGTGGCGTTCAAGAACGAGCAGTTCGCCCTGCTGCTGTCGTGGTTGACGCTCCACCGTGGCGACCTCACGGTATTCATCCATCCCAATACCGGGCACGATCTGGAAGATCATCGCGACCGCGCGATCTGGATGGGCCAGCAGGTGCCGCTGGTGCTCGACATCTTCACCAAGAAGGACTGACCCGATGGATTCGCTTCTGCCACTCGCCAGGAAAGTCGGCGAGAAACTAAAGGCCCGCAAGGAAACGGTCGGCGTCTCGGAATCCTCGGCCGGCGGACTCGTTTCCGCCGTGCTGCTCGCCGTGCCCGGCGCCTCGGCCTATTTCATGGGCGGCGCCGTGGTCTACACCCGCCCGGCGGGTGACGCCTTCCTGGCCGTGCCGCGCGAGAAGCGCGCCGGCGTGCGCTCCTCTTCCGAGCCGTGGGCTCTGCTGGCGGCCGAACATGTGCGCGAGCGGCTGAAGACAACCTGGGGACTGGCCGAAACCGGCGCCTCAGGTCCGACCGGCAATTCCTACGGCGATCCGGCGGGCCATACCTGCGTTGCCGTGGTCGGCCCCAAGGGCACGATCGCGCGTACGTTGCGCACCGGCTCGGCCGACCGGGTCGCCAACATGCGCGCCTTCGCCGCCGAAGCGCTGAAACTGCTGGACGAGCAGCTGTCGTAGCGCGTCCGCGGTCGAGGCTTTACCGAAGCGCTATTTCCAGCATTCCACCTGAATACTGCTGGCCTCCGCGCGCTGGGCGCGCTCGGTTGCCGGCACCTCGCGCGCGGCGACATTGGCTGGCTCGTAGGCAATGTTGTGCGCCTCGAGGAAGCTCACGAGCGTGGCCACCTTGATGGCGAAGTTCACATTTTGGGGAATGTCGCCGGTGAGGCGCGCGATGGCGACGGCATTCAGCTTGGAAACGACCACGCCCATCAGGCGGCCGGCCTCGTCGACCGCCGGGCCGCCGCTGTTGCCGGGTTGCACCGCGGCCGAGATCTGGATGAAGCGCGAGTCGTCACGCAGGCCGGTAAGCGCGGTGA
Source organism: Rhizobium sp. Q54 (assembly GCA_945903635.1). Taxonomy (GTDB): domain Bacteria; phylum Pseudomonadota; class Alphaproteobacteria; order Reyranellales; family Reyranellaceae; genus Reyranella. Next base: position 18,846 of record CAMDOT010000102.1, read on the forward strand.
CGTTGCCGAGCGTGGTGTTGCCCGCCGACGACAGCGCCTCGGCCAGCGGATAGCCGAACACCATCACCGGCTCGGCGGGCTTGATCGGCGCGCCGACCCTCAACTTGAAGAAGCTCTTCGACGGGCTCGAGGCGCGCAATGCGGCCAGATCGTCGGAACGGCTTGTCGCAACGACACGCGCGGGGCCGAGGTCACCCCCGCTCTTGCGCAGGCGCAATTCGACGCAGCCGTTGATCACATGGAAGTTGGTGACGACCGTGTCGGGCGAGATGAAGAAGCCGGTGCCCGAGCCCGCAACCGCCTTTTCTTTCGGGGCGCCGGGCGGGCGTTGCATCGGCGGTGGTGCTGAAGCCGCCGGCGCGCTGCCCGGGCTTCCGCTACCCGGACTTCCACTGGGGCCGCGCGCAACCATCGCTCTCTCGAGCTGGCCGCGCAGCGCCTCCGACGGCAGGCCGTCGCCGCGCTCGCCGATGCTCTTCTGGAAGGCCGATATCGCCATATTTGTCTTGAGTCCGGCGACGCCATTGGCCGGGCCGGGATCGTAGCCGAGCCGGGTCAGCAGCGTCTGGATCACCGTCACCAGCGTGTTCGCCGCTCCCGGCGGTGGCGACGGCGTCGTCGTCCCGGCCTGGCCTGGCGGCGGGGCCGGTGACGGGGGCCGCGCGGCCGTCGCGTACTGCTTGATGCAATCGCGCGTGCGCTGCTGGGCGGCCTCGATGCCGTCGAGGCTGATCGAGTAGCGCTTCTGGTTGGCCGACACCGAGAATTGTTGTCCCGACTTGAGTTGGTCGAAGATCTCGGGCGCCACGTTGAAGGTCATGCCACGGGCATCGAGGGCGCGGCCGGTGGCGGTGTAGGAGGTAGAACCCACCTGCAAGGTCGCGGTGTAGGCTTCCTTGGGAACAAGGTTCCAGGTTGGCGCCTCGGCAGCCATCGTCCAGACACCCTGCGCGGTGTAGCTGAGCGCGAGGCCGAAACCCTCGTTCTGCACGCGATAAAGCGCACAGTGGTTGAATATGCCGGTCTGAGCGCGCGTATAGGCGGTGACCCGCCAGCTGCCGACCTGGCTTGACGACCCGGAGATGGGATCGGCCGCAGCGAGGCTCGGCAGAAACAGTGCGACAGCGCAAAGTCCAAACCAACCGCCGACCTTCATGCCGCCGTTCTCCCGAGCACCGAATTCCCGGGGGCAATCGTCACATGCGGTTCGCCGGCCGTCCACCGGCCGTGATGCCGCCGTCGATCACCAGTTCCTGGCCGGTCATGCGCACCTTCGCCACCGAATTGCTCAAGCCGATGGACAAGCAGCTTTCCTGAAGTCAATCGGCGTCAGATCTGGTCAACGCCGCGAGACCGAGGCAAAGCCAGCCCAGGATGAAGGCCATACCGCCGATCGGCGCGACGGCGCCGAACCATCGCGGGCCGCCGAACGCCAGCGCGTAGAGGGCGCCGGGAAACAGCACGCCACCCAGAAGAAACAGGCATTGCGCGGCGATCGCGAGCCGCTTCTCCAGCCGCCCGACGGCGTAGAGAGCGGTGACGACCAGCATGGCAAGCGCATGGATCATCTCGTACTGGCTGCCGGTCTGCAGCCATTCACGTGCCTTCGCGCCGGCCGCCGTGGCGGGATCGACGCCGTGCGCGGCAAAGGCGCCGACAACGACCGCGATCACGCCGCTCACGGCCGCGACGGCGATCCAGCCTCGTGCCGAAGCGCCGCCCATCGAGGCTATTGCGGCCGTGTCGGCCTTCCGCCGGCGGTCATGCCGCCGTCTATCACCAGTTCCTGGCCGGTCATGTAGTTTGCCGCCTCGGTGCAGAGGAACAGCACGCCGTTGGCGATGTCTTGCGCCTCACCGACGCGCGGCAGCGGCACGGATGCGGCGGCGCGCTCGTGCGGATCGATCGGCGCGTTGCGGCGGTTGCCTTCGGCACCGGTCGGAATCTTGCCCCAGATCGGCGTGGCGATGATGCCGGGATGAACGGAGTTGCAGCGGATGTTGTCGTGGGCGTGCTCGAGCGCCACCGACTTGGCCAGCAGCCGCACCCCACCCTTGGTCGCCGAATAGGCGGCGAGGCCTGGCGCGCCGCGCAGGCCCGCGATCGACGACATCAGCACCAGCGAGCCGCCACCGGCGCGCTTCATCGCCGGGATCGCATGCTTGATCGAGAGGAACACGCCGTCGAGGTTGATCGCCTGCTGGCGCTGCCAGTCGGCCAAAGTCATCTCGGCGATCGGCGCCATGATGCCGATGCCGGCATTGGCCACCATGATGTCGAGCCGGCTAAAACGCTTCTCGGCCTCGGCGATCACGCCCGGCCAGGCCGCCTCGTCGCGCACGTCATGGTGCAGATAGTGCGCCTTGCCACCGGCCTTCGCGATGCGCTGGACGACGTCCTTGCCGAGCGCATCGTCGACGTCGGTGATGAGGACCGCGGCCCCTTCGCGTGCCAGCGTCTCCGAGCAGGCCTCGCCAATGCCCGAGGCGCCGCCGGTGACGACGGCAACCTTGCCCGAGACCTGCGTCATGAAGGTTAGCGACCCTTCCAGTTGCCGGGGCGCTTCTCGGCGTAGGACTTGATGCCTTCCTTGAAGTCCTCGGTCTTGCGCGTCCAATCCTGCTCGGTGAGCTCGCGCTCGGTGGCGATTTCGGCGCCATCGGCAAAGCCGCGGCGCATGGTCTCGCGCGTCGACATCACCGCGAGCGGCGCGCTCTCGGCGATCTCCTTGGCGAGATCGATCGCGGCCTTGCGCACGTCGGCCTGCGGCACCAGCACGTCGGCCATGCCCCAGGCGACGGCTTCCTCGCCGCCGATGCG
>CAMDOT010000103.1 GCA_945903635.1 Rhizobium sp. Q54
CATTGACATGCTGGCGACCCGATCAATTGCGCAGCGCAATGTTCAAGATCTTAGAGATGCACTTTCAAATTTCCATGGTGCGCTTGATAGTTCATTTGACGTTTTCAAGACCGGAGAATGTTATGCCTTTAGCGATGGGGCATTTTTTAAGTGTGGTTCATTTGACGACTTCGTCAAATTCTATCGGAGAGTCCGCAACGAACTCTTTCAACAACAGTTGTTCTTTCGCTGTTCTCTGATTAGGGGCGATATACATGTAATCGACCGCGTAGACTCAACTCGTCGGAGAGAGGCAGCCACTTCCAAGGATCGGAAGTTCTTTTCGATGACGTTTGGCGGTGACGCTGCGCAAGCATATCAAAAGGAAAGTGAATTTAAGGGGGTCGGGTGCACCGTTGAGTCTTCCGTTTCCGATGACCGCTCGCACCCAACTCTGACGACCAGCTTCTTTATTGCACAAGGAAGTGGAGGTGTTCGAGCGATACGGATGACGGACATCAAGTTCGAAGCGGAGGAACTTGACAGACCTGCGAAGGATCCGAAGAGAGTTAAGCCAGGTGACTGGCGCGTTTTTGAGCCGATCGTCGAATCCTGTCAGATTTCGATTTCTCAATCGGAGCGGACGGGTGCTTACTATTCGACACCACTAGTAACCGCAATCCGTTCTTTGGATCTGACCAAGGTCGAGTTCGAGAACAATGCCTGGGTCGATACTCCATACGTTTTTGAAGAGATGATTTCGGGACACGCGCCCCGGGCACTGCGTCATATGCCGGGGATTCATCTCGTGCTCTTGGCTTGCTTTGATCATCTCTTTCGGCAGAAGAAGCAGATGATTTCAAACTCAGTGCAACAACAGGTTCTGGCGCAGCTAACAAAATTTCCACAGTGCTTTCGCAGGCTCGATAGCATTCCAAGTTTCGTTATCTCTCATGCTGCGCGGAGTCGCCTTGTAAAGCTCTATGTTGAGCAGGAGAAGGAGGCCGAGCGTACTAGGCGGGCCGCAAAGGTCTTGGCCGCCAAGCGATTAGCCGAGGCAAAAGCAAAGTCGGGAGCAAAGGGCTTGGTGCCCAATTCTAAGAAGAAAGTATAGCGAACCCATTTGGAGGCTCGTGACTCCGGGCGCAATTAATTGCAACGCTATTGTGGTATGAAGATCGTCTCAAGTCGTTGCAAACGATCTAAAGCATACTACTGCAAGCAGTGGTCCGTGCTTCTGCGCCGTGCCGGCGTTGTTCATCAGCACCGCGACCTCGCCGAAGGCGGCATAGGCCTTGTCTTTCAGCGCCTGCACCTGGGCGAGCTGGCTCACGTCGGTGGGCACGGCGAGGACGGCATTGCGCCCAGTCGGTGCGACCGCGGCGACGTCGGTTGCGGCCCGTTCGAGCGCGTCGGCCGAGAGATCGGCCAGGCACACTTTTAGGCCCATCGAAGCGAAGCGGCGGGCGGCGGCGAGACCGATGCCGCTCGAGGCGCCGGTGATGACGGCGGTACGGCCAGCGGTGAGGGCGGGGTGGAGGGGCATGGGGCGGTTCCTTTGGTGATGCTTCTGCCAGTGTATCCGATACGCTGCTGGGCGCTTCGGCTGTCCGGCGGATATTTGATCAGGAGGATCGCCCTCATGACTCTCAATCGTCGCACCCTGGTGGCACTGGCCGTCTCCACACTCGCCGCTCCCGCGATCGTCTCCCGCGCAGTGGCGCAGCAGGGCGCACCTGCGCGCGTGCAGGCGGCGGTCGCCCGCTTCGCCGCCCTGCCGTCGGCCAGTTGCCTGGTCGTGGCGGACCATCCCACGGCGCCGTGGCAGGCTTCGCACCTGCCGGCCGCGCGGCTGTTCATCGGCAGCGCCGTCAAGACCTTCATCCTGGCGCAGTATCTGCGCGAGGTGGAGGCGGGGCGTCTCACCGAAGACCAGCAGATGAAGATCGACGACTCGGTGCGGTCGCTTAGCAGCCCGGTGTTCCTCAACCTCACGGGCACGACACCGGCGCGCAGCGTGCTGGAGGCGATGATCGCCCACAGCGACAACACCGCGACCGACATGGCGCTGGCGGCGGCCGGCGTCGACAAGGTGCGGGCGCTGATCGCCGAGGCAGGGCTGGGCGCCACGCAGATCCCCAATTCGACGCGCCGGCTGTTCTCCTGGCTCGCGGGCGCGCCAGAAGGCGTCGACGTCGGCTGGGAGGGCGTGCAGCGGGCGGTCGCGGCGCCGCCGGCAGGGAGCACGCGCCCCGCGCTCAACGACCAGCAGACGATGGCCAGCACCGCCCAGGACATGGTGCGCTGGTATCGCCAGGCGCTCCGCGGCACCTACTTCAAGAAGCCCGAGACGCTGCTGGAGTTCAAGCGCATCCAGGCGATGGCCGACGCCATCGTCCATGTCGTGCCGCCCGATACGATCGCCTACGCCAAGGGCGGCAGCATCGAATGGGCGGGCTTCCACTGCTTCTGCCTGCCCGACCAGATGATCGTGGGCAAGGTGCCGGTCACCTTCTGCTTCACCATCAACTGGACCGGCCCGGACGACGGCGTCGCGGCCATCTTCAAGTCGTATGTCGGCGCCGTCGCCGACGTGCTGGGCGAGGCGGCGAAGGCGGTTGGATGAGGCCGGCCATGAGCAAGGGTGCTCTGGCGATCGTCGCGGCCTGTAGCATCTTCTCGTTCGGCGTCGCCGCACAGACTCCCGCGAACGAGGCCGAGACGGCGATCCGCGGCGCACTCGCAAGATGGACGGCCGATTTCAACGCCCGGGACACGGCGCGCATCTGCGATCTTTTCGCGCCGGATCTCGTCTACGACTATCGCGGCTTTCCCGAGCGTTCCCACGCCGACCTGTGCGGCCTCCTGCTCAAGTCGCTCGCCGACCGCACGAAGCAGTTCACCTACGCCCTCGACATCAGGGAGATTATCGTCTCGGGCGACATGGCCGTCGTCCGCCTCGTCTGGACGCTCACGACGACGCTGCCCGGCGCGGCGACGCCGGTGGTATCGAAGGAGCCGGGCCTCGATGTCTTCCGCCGTCAGGCGGACGGCAATTGGAGGATTACGCGCTACATCGCCTACGAGGCGCCATGACGGCGCACCCGGCACAAGGAATAGGCGTCCGCGCCGGCCGCTGCTGGCATTTTGCCAGCACTTGAAAAAAGTTCGAAGATAATTTGACAGGTTCAGCAGGTTCTGTGCTATATTTCTGATACGTTGCCACGACGTGCGCTAAGCGCGGGCCGCCCGGGTCTCTTGTCTGGAGCGGCCTTTTTCGTGGCCGGTGGCGTTCCGCCACCAAGAACCTTTGGCCAAGCCCCGCCCGGCGCGCCCGCCGGTATGTATCCCAGGAGGATGAGGGGAGGTCCCGCGACCTGTACCGGGTATTCGCTACCCGAGTGCTGAGCCGTGAGTAGCAAGCAAAGGCTGCCCCCGCCGACGATCCGTCCGGCAGTGGGGTGGACCGAGGTGCGAGAAAACGCATCCGAGGACTGAGCAGACGGTCATCGGCGGCTGCCCCCAATCTTGTCTGGGGTGGGGCCGCAGGGTCAGATTCCCGACGATGTCACAGGTGGGCGTAGAACCTGTGTCACAACATTTGTCTCAACTTGGTGTGACACTCTTGGGTGTGACACCGAAAAAACTACGCCGCTTTCTTCGCCCGGTTGGCCTGGATGGCGGCCCACAGGGACGCCGCCGTCACCGGCATGTCGATGTGTTTTATGCCGGTGTGCGGGGCGATCGCGTCGACGATGGCGTTGATCACCGAGGGCGGCGCGCCGATGGCGCCGGCCTCGCCCGCGCCCTTTACGCCCAGCGGATTGGTCGTGCACAGGCTGTTGTGCATGTCGAAGCTGACGGCCGGGACGATGTCGGCGCGCGGCAGGGCATAGTCCATGAACGAGCCGCTCAGGAGCTGGCCCGAGTCCTTGTCGTAGACGGTCCTCTCGGTCAGTGCCTGGCCCACGCCCTGGCCGACGCCGCCATGGATCTGGCCTTGTAGCAGCAGCGGGTTCAGCGCCATGCCGAAGTCGTCCATCACGCTGTAATTCACGATCTCGATCGTGCCGGTGTCGGGATCGACTTCGAGTTCGCAGACATGGCAGCCGTTGGGGAAGGTGTCGGCCTCGGGCGTGCGCGTGAACTCGTCGTCGAGGCCGGGCTTCTCGCCCCCCTTGTCACCTGGGGGCACGTGCTTGGGATCCTTGGCGGCCTTGGCCACGTCGAACAGGCTCATGGTGCGGTCGGTGCCCACGATCTTGAAGGTACCGTCGGCATAGTCGATGTCGGCGGCACTGGCCTCCATCGCCGAGGCCGCCACCAGCTTGCCCTTGGCGATGATCTTGTCGGCCACGCCGATCGTGGCCACGCCGGCCACGGCGATGGTGCGGCTGCCACCGGTGAAGCCTTCGGGCGTCGTGTCGCTGTCGCCTTGCACGATCCGGATGCTGCCGGAATCGACGCCGAGCCGCGCCGAGGCGATCTGTGTAATGGCCGTCTCGTGGCCCTGACCGTTGGTCTGGTTGCCGAGGAAGAGCGTGATGGTCGAATCCTCGTTGAACTTGGCGACGGCGGTCTCCGGCGGGCCGCCCGAGCACTTCTCGACATAGGTCGCCATGCCGATGCCGCGCCACTTGCCCTTGGCGAGCGAGGCCGCGCGGCGGGCGGGGAAGCCCTTCCAGTCGGCCTTGTCCATGCCCGCGCGCATGACGCCCTCGAAGTCGCCGCTGTCGTAGGTGTCGCCCAGCGCCGTCTTGTAGGGGATCTGGCTCTTCTTGATGAAGTTGCGGGCGCGGATCTCGTCCGGCGTGAGGCCGGTTTCGCGCGCAATATGGTCGACGAAGCGTTCCACGAGATAGGCCGCCTCGGGCCGCCCGGCGCCGCGATAGGCGTCGGTCGGCACGGTGTTGGTCATGACGCCCTTGATGTTCACGTAGATCGCCGGCGCCGTGTAGAGGCCGTTCAGCATAGAAGTGCCGGCCATGGTCGGGATGAAGACGCTGAAATGGCTGAGGTAGGCGCCGAGCGCCGCATAGGTCGTGATGCGCTGGCCGATGAAGCGGCAATCCTTGTCGAGCGCCATCTCGGCGATCGAGACGTGGTCGCGGCCCTGGACGTCGCTCTGGAAGGCTTCCTGGCGGTCGGGGATCCACTTCACCGTGCGCTTCAGCGCGCGGCTCGCCCACACCACCATGGGATACTCCGGATGCACGAAGATCTTCATGCCGAAGCCGCCGCCCACGTCGCCGGTGCGCACGCGCAGCTTGGGCGAGCCGATCTTCAGGATCATGTCCGCAACGACGGGCCGGATCATGCTGACGCCCTGCGAGGAGACCCACAGCGTCGAGCGGTCGTCGCTGGCGTCGTACTCGCAGATGGCGCCGCGCGGCTCCATCGAGTTCACGACCAGGCGCTGGTTCACGATCTGCAGCTTCACCACCTTGTGGGCCTTGGCGAAGGCGGCCTCCGTGGCGGCCTGGTCGCCCATCGCCCAGTCGAAGACGATGTTGTCCTTGATGTGGTCGTGGACCAGCGGCGCGCCGGGCTGGGCCGACGCGAACGTGTCGACGGTGTGCGGCCGGGCGGCGTAGTCGACTTCGATCAACTCCGATGCGTCCTTGGCCTGCTCCAGCGTCTCGGCCACGACCAGCGCCACCGGATCGCCGACGTGGCGGACGCGGCCCTTGGCCAGCATGGGCCGCGAAGTGTCGGCGCGCGGCGTGCCGTCGCGATTGTCGAGCGGCACCAGGCAGGGCACGTCGCCGAAGTCGGCCTTGGTCACGTCCTCGCCGGTGAAGACCAGCAGCACGCCCGGCGCCTTGCGGGCGGCCGACGCGTCGATGCTCTTTATGTCGGCATGGGCGTGCGGCGAACGCAGCACGTAGGCACGCGCCGCCGGGGCGGAAAGCTTGGTGTCGTCGGTGTAGCGTCCACCTCCGGTGAGAAGGCGCGGATCTTCCAGCCTGCGTACCGATTGTCCGATGCCGAACTTCGCCATTGTTTCCTCCCGGTTGAGGGGAGGTTAGCCCACGAACCCCCCGCGAAACCACCCCTGGCGAAACCACCGTGTACGGGGACAAAAAGGGTGGTATCTGCTGCCTCCCAGGAGACAATGGATGTCACAGAGCCGCATTCTCAACGCTGCCGAAGCATCGCGCCGGCATGGGGCGTTGGCGGGCACCTATGCGGCGGCCGTCATGCATGCCGATCCCCTGGGCGATGCCGCGGTCGAAGCGCTGCACCTCTTCCACGGACGCTGGTGGCCGATGGTGCTGAAGGCGCTGGAGGAGGGCATTGAAGCCGTCCCCGATGCGCCGCCCGAACTGGCGGCACTGATTGCCTCGCTGCCGCCGGAACCAAAGCCCGAAGAGTGGGAAAAGATGGTGCGCGGCAGTGCAGCCGTTGCCCGCGCCGGCGATAGCGCCGCGCTGGTGCTGCAATGCGCCTCGCTGATGATCGACTACTGGTCGCCGCCGGCCATGAAGCCGCTGGTGATGACGGGCGGGTTGCAACTGCAGACGATCCATCGGCTGACGCAAACCAACGCCTGGTGGATCGAGCTGCACCGGCCGGGTGGCCTGCAGCCGAAGCAGGACGGCTACAAGACGACGGTTCATGTCCGCCTGATTCACGCCTTCGTGCGGCGCATGATCCGTGGCTCGGGCGCGTGGGACCGCGCGGCCCTCGGCGAGCCGATCAACCAGGCCGATCTCTTCTTCCAGGTCGTGGGCTTCAGCAAGCTCATGATCGATAGCCTGCAGCGCATGGGCTACCGGTTCACCGCCGAGGAGAAGGAAGGCTACTTCCTCTTCTGGCGCCATACGGCGGCGCTGCTGGGTGTCGAGAAGGCCCTGCTGCCCTCCGTCAACGAGACCGACTGCGGACGCTACTGGGATCTCTGGATGCTGACCAATCCGGGACCTGATGCGGACGGCGTCGCTCTCGCGCGCACGACGATCGAGGCGGTGGCCGGCGTCGGTAATCCATCGGCCGCGATGCGCCGGTTCCAGCTCTGGCTGCTGCGTGGCGCCACCTACTGGCTGCTGGGCCGCGAGGTCGGCCAGAAATTGCAGGTGCCGTGGACGGCGGCCGCCTTTTTGTTGCCGATGGTTTACATGCCAGCGGTACGGATTTCCGAGCTGCTCGCGAAGTGGCGCGGCGTCGATCGCAGTCAGGCGGCAGCGCGGGCGATCCGCAAGCTGGCACTCGGCAATGCTGCCCTCGGCATCGTACCGGAAGGCACCCAGGTGGTGAGTGCCCCCGAACGCCTGGAGGCACTCGCCAAGTTCAAGCCCGGGGTGCCGGCATCCTGACCGCCGGCACCAGCTTCCTTACTTCTTCGGAACGATCGACACGACCAGGATGAGGCTGTCGATGGCCGTCAGATAGTCACCGGTCTTCACCCGCGGCAGCTGGGCGCGCCCTTCCGGCGTGGCCACGCTGTAGGTGCGGACTTCGCCGCCCGCCGGATTGACCAGAGAGATCGTACCGCCGGCTGTATCGACGCCGACAACCCACCAGTTGGCGACCATCTGGTTGGCGGCAACGCCCGCCTCGGCCTTGGGGCCCGAGGCGCCCACGACGACGCTGTTGTCGCGATCACGTGGCGGTCGGGCGTTGGGTCCCGACAGCACGAAGGTCAGCTTCTCCTGGTAACCCACGAACACGACGTCACCGACCTTGAGAACGCCGAGATTGCTGACGGCGTCGCTCATCTTGCGGCTGACGGTGCCGCCGCCGGACGTGGTCAGGGTGACGGTGCGCGTGGCCGGATCGATGGCGGTGATGCGGCCGTCGACGGAATAGTTGGTCACGGTCGAAATGCCGACGATCGGTGTGGTGCCCGGCGCCCCTTGGGCGAAAGCGCTTCCTGACGCCAGGAACGAGCCGCCCACAAACGAACCAACCAGGGCCAGGGCGATCATTCGTCTCTTGCTGAACATCACATCCACCTCCATTGATCGCGGAACGCTAACATGAGGTTTGTCAGATCGGCCATGCCCGGTCTGTTACTCTTGGATTGAAAAAATTTAAGGTTTTCACCGAGTTGCCATGACGACGATCGCATGATCACGGCCTACCTTGTCGCCGATGGTTTCGAAAGCCAGTTGCGCGAGGAGCTGCAGCGCCAGGGCGTTGCGGCACGTGCCACGCACGGCCGGCTTCTGATTTGCGACGGGCCGGCCGTGCCCTCGGCCTGGGCTGCCAACGTCTGGCACGATTGCGTCGAACTGCCGGTGGCGTCGATCGGAACCGCGGCCAAGGCGCTGCGCGACATCCAGCGCAACTGGGCCATGTATGCGCCGTTGCACCATCGTCGCGCCGCGCTCATTCAGGAACGCCTGCCGCACGTCTCGGCCAAGCCGGTCGTCTTTCCCGCCGCTGCACCCACCGCGCCGCTTGGGTCCTGGACCTTGCTGGCGCCTGACCGGCTGCTGGCAGCAGCGCATTGCAGCGCGCCCTTTCCCAATGGGGAAGTGGCCTTCGTCGAGGATCGCGAGGGGCCACCCAACCGGGCCTATCTCAAATTGTGGGAGGCGCTTGTGCGGCTGGGGCGCTGGCCGCAGCCCGGCGAACGCTGCCTCGATCTCGGCGCCTCGCCCGGTGGCTGGACCTACGTGCTGGCGAAGCTCGGCGCCCATGTCGTGGCCATCGACAAGGCGCCGCTCGATCCCAAGGTGGCGGCGATGCCGGGCGTCGAATGGCGCGGCGAAAGCGCCTTCGCGCTCGATCCTGCCAGCGTCGGGCCGATCGACTGGCTGTTCTCCGACATCGTCTGCTATCCGGCACGCCTGCTTGTTCTGGTGGAGCGCTGGCGTGCTTCGGGACTGGTCAGGAATTTCGTCTGCACGCTGAAGTTCCAGGGCGAGACTGATCACGATTCGGCGGCGGCGTTCGCAGCGCTTCCCGGGGCGCAAGTCCTGCACCTGCATCACAACAAGCACGAGCTGACGTTTATTCTCGCCGCACAATCATGATTGGGTGCGCCACGCCTGACGGCGCAGGAAGTCGGTGACGTGGGCGCGGAAGCTGTCGATGAACTCGCGCGCCGGCAGCGATGTCCGCTGTGCCGCTGCGTAGAGCGCCGCGAACTCGAATTCGATGCGTGGCTCGAAGGGCCGGACCACGATGCCACGCGTCGCATATTCGTGCGCGGTGAACGGCTCGCAGAGTGTGACCCCGACACCCGATGCCACGAGGGCGCAAGCAACTTCCGACAAGGGCGTCTCAATGCGCAGGACCCGGTTGACGCCGTGCTCGGCGAACACGCGGTCGATGCGAAAGCGCGACAGGCTGGAGTTGCCGAGGGAGACGAAGTTCTCGCCTTCGAAGTCCTTGGGTCTGAGCCGCGCCTTGCGGGTGAGACGATGTCCCAGCGGCAGTACCGCGACATAGGGCGCTTTCGGCATGGGCTCGGTCCTGACAGCGGCATGCTCGAACGTGGCCTCGGCGAAGCCCAGGTCGCATTGACCGTGGACGACGGCCGTCAGAACGGCGTGCGACGCCATGCCTGACAGCACGAGATCGAGGCGTGGCCGCTCGATGGCGAACCGTCCAGCGAAGCGCGGCAGGAAGCCGTTGGCGAGCGCCGGTAGGGCGGCGATGCGCAGGAAGCCGGTGCGCCGTGTCCGGAGCTCGGTCGCCGTCTTGGCGATATGTTCCAGGCCGACGAAGGTGCGCTCCACCTCGGCATAGAGCGATAGCGCCTCGCTGGTCGGCACCAGCCGAGTGCCGCGGCGCTCGAACAGGACCAGGCCGACATGATGCTGGAAGTCGCGGATCATCCGGCTGACGGCCGGCTGGCTGACGTTCAGCAAGTTGGCCGCCGAGCCGACGCTGCCGGCGAGGATTAGGGCTCGAAAGGCTTCAATCTGGCGAGGGTTCAGACCGCGCATGGGGCGAATATAACATCTTGTTATGCAACTGCCGGAAAAATCGGATTTGACGCCATGGCAGGCCCGGAAAGACATTGTCGCTACAGGGGATTTCGCAACGGAGGGGACAATGGGCCGTTTCGCGCGCTTCGGCGCTATCGTGGGTATGGCCGTGCTGGCGGGCTCGATGCCTGCATTGGCACAGCCGAAGACATTGACCGTCGCGGCCTATGGCGGCGTTTGGGATTCGCATCTGCGCAAGGAAGTCTTCCCGGAATTCGAGAAGAAGCACGGCGTGAAGGTGGAGTACGTCGCCGGCAATTCGACCGACACGCTGGCCAAGCTGCAGGCGCAGAAGGGCAACCAGGTGATCGACGTCGCCATCATGGACGACGGCGTGATGTACCAGGCCATCCAGCTCGGCTTCTGCGCCAAGATCGAAGGCATGGACAAAGCCGAACTCTATCCGGCTGCCCTGTTCAAGGACGACAGGGCCGTGGCCGTCGGCCAGACCGGCACCGGCTTCATGGTCAACACCAAGGTTTTTAAAGACAAGGGCTGGGCGATACCGACGTCGTGGAACGATCTGAAGGATCCGAAGTTCAAGAAGCAGCTGGTGATCCCGCCGATCAACAACACCTACGGCCTCTATACGCTCATGATGTATGCCCGCATGAACGGCGGGGGTGAGAAGAACATTGAGCCGGGCTTCAAGGTGATGAAGGCCGACATCAATCCCAACGTGCTGGTCTACGAGCCCTCGCCGGGCAAGATGACGGAGCTCTTCCAGTCGGGTCAGGCCAACATTGCCGTGTGGGGCACCGGCCGCGTCCAGGCGTTCGCCAACACGGGCTTCCCGGTCGATTTCATCTATCCCAAGGAAGGCGCGCCGATCCTGCTCGCCTCGGCCTGCGCCGTGGCGAAGCCGTCGGCCAATCCGCTGGCACACGAGATGATCAAGCTCTTGGTGTCGGCCCCGATCCAGACCGGCATGGCCAAGGCGATGGGCAACGGCCCGGTCAACACCAAGGTCGACGTCAACATGCCGGAGCTGCGCATGGCGCCGGTCGGCGAGCGCGCCAAGCTGATCATCTCGCCCGACTGGGATGCCATCAACGCCCAGCGCGAGGACTGGACCAAGCGCTGGAACCGCGAAGTGGAGCGCTGATCCGGCGTGCATCATCCGATCTACCTCTTTCGCCACGGCGAGACGGCGTGGAATGCTGAACGCCGCGCCCAGGGCCGTCTCGACTCGCCGCTGACCGAGGCGGGCCGCGCCCAGGCCCACGCCATGGGCCTTCGGCTGGCGCATGAGCTGCTGCAGGTGGGCTACGAGTCGTCGGGTGTCATCGTGCGCGCGAGCCCGCTCGGCCGCGTGCGCGAGACGCTGGCGATCGCTGCCGCGGCCGCGAAGCTCGCGCACGACGAGGAGTGCTTCGACCATCGCCTGCGGGAGATCAGCTGGGGTGATTGGGACGGCTTGAACGGTGCCGAGATCGAGGCCGGCTGGCCGGGCGCCATGGCGACGCGGCGGCTCGATCGTTGGCACTACCAGCCGCCGGGTGGAGAGAACTATGCCATGGCGGTCGAGCGCGCCCGGCCGGCCCTCGATGACATCGCAGCCTTGGCGGCCGAGCGACCGGTGGCGTTGTTCGCGCATGGCGGCATCGGCCGGGTGCTGCGCGGCCTGTTTCTGCGTGTGCCCGATGCCGAGATCCTGGACATGGACCAGCCGCAGGATGCCTTCTACCGCCTGCATCAGGGTGCCGCCGCGCGCATTGGCACGCAGGTCGAGTCCTGATGGCCTTCCTCACCCTCGACAAACTGACGAAGAAGTTCGGCACACACCTGGCCGTCGACGGACTTTCCCTCGAGGTCGAGAAGGGCGAATTCATTGCCCTCCTGGGCCCCTCGGGCTGCGGCAAGACCACGACTCTGCAGATGATCGCGGGCTTCGTCGATCCCACGGCGGGCGCGATCCGCCTGGAGGGTCGCGATCTCCTGGCAATAAAGCCTGCCAAGCGCGGACTCGGCATCGTGTTCCAGAGCTACGCGCTCTTTCCCCATATGACGGTGGCCGAGAACGTGGCCTTCGGCCTGGAAATGCAGGGCGTGGCCGCGACCGAACGCGCCAAGCGTGTCGCCGAGACACTGGAGCTGGTGGGGCTCGGCGCTTTTGCAGCGCGCTTCCCGCGCCAGATGTCGGGCGGCCAGCAGCAGCGCGTGGCACTCGCCCGCGCGCTGGTGATCCGGCCGAACATCCTGCTGCTCGATGAACCGCTCTCCAACCTCGACGCCAAGCTGCGCGAGGAAATGCAGATAGAGTTGCGCCAGATCCAGCGCACCGTTGGCACGACCACGATCCTGGTGACCCATGACCAGGCCGAGGCCATGGCGCTCAGCGACCGCATCGTGGTGATGAACCAGGGCCGCGCCGAGCAGATCGGTCCGCCGCATGAAGCCTACGAGCGGCCGGCGACGCCGTTCGTCGCCAACTTCCTGGGCAAGACCAACCTGGTGAACGGCACGACCGTGCGGCCGGAGAAGATTTCCTTCAGCACCTCGGGACTGGCCGGCAAGGTTCGGACCCGGATCTTCCAGGGCAATCACTGGCTCTATCAGATCGACACCGACAGCGGCCTGGTGACGGTGATCCGTCAGAACACCGGCGAGACGATGCCGGCCGAGGGCGCGGTGGTGCATCTGGTGTGGGCGCCGTCGCCGTGAGGGCCGCGCCTTATCTCCTCAGCCTGCCGGCGTTGCTGCTGTTTGCCGGCGTGGTGGTCGCGCCGCTGGTCATGACGGTGCTGCTCTCTTTTCACGACTGGGGCCAGTACAAGGGCATCGAGCCGGTCTTCATCCTGAAGAACTGGAAGGAGGTGCTGACAGACTCCTATTTCCACGAAATGTTCTGGCGGACCTTCCGCATCGCCTTTTTCGTCACGCTGCTCGCGGCCCTGTTCGGCGCGCCCGAGGCTTATATTCTCAACCGCATGCGCAGCCCGTGGCGTGGCCTCTTCCTGCTGGTGATCCTGGGACCGCTGCTGATTTCGGTGGTCGCGCGCACCCTGGGCTGGGCGCTGCTGTTCGGCGGTAACTCGGGGCTGGTGAACAAGGCACTGATGTCTGCGGGCCTGATCTCCGCGCCGTTGCCCTTCATGTTCACGGAGACTGGCGTGGTGGTGGCGCTGGCCCACGTCCTGATGCCCTACATGGTGCTGGCGGTGTGGGCGGCCCTGCAGCGGCTCGACCCGCAGATCGAGAACGCCGCCGTGGCGCTGGGGGCGGGGCCCTTCACCGTGTTGCGCCGCATCGTTCTGCCACAGGTGATGCCCGGCATCCTGTCCGGTGCGATCATCGTCTTTGCGCTGGCGGCCAGCGCCTTCGCGACGCCGGCCATCATCGGTGGCCGCCGGTTGAAAGTCGCGTCGACGCTTGCTTACGATGAGTTCCTGAACACGCTCAACTGGCCGTTGGGTGCTGCGGTGGCGGTGCTGCTGCTGGTCGCCCTGGTGGCCATCGTGGTTGGCGCCAGTCGCCTGGTCGAGCGCCGCTACGCCCAGGTGTTCGGATGAGCCGGCCCTCATGAGCAAGAATGGTCCCCTGGCGCTCGCCTACCACACGCTGTTCGTGACCTTCATGCTGGCGCCGATCCTGGTCGTCTGCTGGGTCGCCTTCACGCCCGAAGGATTCCTGTCGTTCCCGACCGACAACTGGTCGCTGCGCTGGTTTTACGCCATCGCTCGCTATCCCGAGTTCGTCTCGGCCTTCTGGCGCAGCCTGTGGCTGGGGGCGCTGTCGTCGGCCATCGCCGTCGCGGTCTCGGTGCCGGCGGCGCTCGCCATTGCGCGCTACCGCTTTCCCGGCCGCGAGGCGATGACGACGCTCTTCATGTCGCCGCTGATGATCCCGCACATCGTGCTCGGGATCGCTTTCCTGCGCTTCTTCACCCAGATCGGGTTGGGCGGTACCTTCGTCGGCCTGGTGCTGGCCCATATCGTGATCGTGCTGCCCTTCGCGCTCCGCCTCACGCTCGCCTCGGCGATTGGCCTCGATCGCGCCATCGAACATGCCGCGGTGTCGCTAGGCGCCTCGGAGTGGGTCGTGCTGCGCCGTATCACCCTGCCGCTGGTGCTACCGGGGCTGGCCAGCGGCTGGGCGCTCGCTTTCATCAATTCCTTCGACGAGGTGACGATGACGGTGTTCATCGCAGCCCCCGGAACCGAAACCCTGCCGGTGCGCATGTTCCTCTACATCCAGGACAATATCGATCCGCTGGTGACCTCGGTCTCGGCATGCGTGATCGCCATCACCGTGGCAGCGCTGGTCGTGATGGATCGCGCCTACGGGCTTGAAAAGCTTCTGGTCGGAAGAGGCGTCGATGGCCGCTAGCGACTTCGACGTCGCCGTCGTGGGCGGCGGGCTGGTCGGCGTTGCCACCGCCTGGGGCCTGGCACGCGAGGGCTGCCGCGTCGTGGTGCTCGACGAGGGCGACCGCGCAGTGCGCGCGAGCCGCGGCAACTTCGCGCTCGTCTGGGTGCAGAGCAAGGGCCTCGGCCTGCCCGAGTACGCCGGCTGGACGATCCGCTCCTCCAACGCCTGGGGCGGGTTTGCGCAGACGCTGAAGGAGGAGACCGGTCTCGATGTCTCCTTCCAGCGTCCCGGCGGTTTTCATCTGGCGCTCTCGGAAAAGGAACTGGAGGCGCGCGCCAATATCCTCAAGCGCCTGCACAACCAGCCCGGCATCGTCGACTACAAGACCGAGATCATGGATCGCAGCCAGGTCGCCAAGATGCTGCCCGATATCGGGCCCGAGGTGGTGGGCGGCAGCTTCTGTCCGCTCGACGGCCACGTGAATTCGCTACGCCTGTTCCGCACGCTCCACACCGCAATCAAGGCGCGGGGCGTGACCTACCTGCCGAGCCATCGCGTCGAGACCATCACGAAGGAAGGTGGCGAGTTCCGGCTTGCAACCGAACATGGAGAGATCCGTGCCGGCAAGGTGGCGCTGGCTGCCGGCAACGCCAACATGCGCCTCGCGTCCATGGTCGGACTGGAAGCGCCGATGAGGCCGGAGCGCGGCCAGATCGTCGTCACCGAGCGGCTGCGGCCGTTCCTCAACCATCCCGTGGTCACCCTGCGCCAGACCGACGAAGGCACTGTGATGATCGGCGATTCCAAGGAAGAGAGCATCGATCCCGCCGGGCTGACCATTGGCGTGAGTGCCACCGAGGCCGAGCGCGCGGTGCGGATGTTCCCACTGCTGGCCAACGTCAATGTCGTGCGCACCTGGAGCGCGATCCGCGTCATGACCCAGGACGGTTTCCCGATCTACGACGAATCCGAAACACATCCCGGGGCATTCACCGTCTGCTGCCATTCGGGCGTCACGCTGGCGGCCAATCACGCGCTCACCGTGGCGCCCATGATCGCCCGCGGCGCCCTCGACACATCGCTGGTCGCGCCCTTCAGCGCACGGAGGTTCCATGTTCAAGCGGCTGGCTGAGGCGGAGGCAGCGGTGGCGATCACGGTCGATGGAAGGCCGATCTCGGCGCGGGCCGGCGACACGGTCGCGGCGGCGATGATCGCCGCCGGCATCGATCATTGCCGCACGACACCTGTTTCCGGGGCGCCACGCGCGCCCTATTGCCTGATGGGCGTGTGCTTCGAGTGCCTCGTCACCGTCGACGGCGTCGGCAGCCGCCAGGGCTGTCTCGTGCCGGTGCGCGAGGGTATGGAAGTCGAGACGCAGACCGGCAAGCGCGAGGCCGGGCGATGATGCCTGTCATCCTGGGCGAAGCGAAGGATCTAACCCTTGTTGCAAAGACGGACTGCGGAGCGCGCGAAAGGTCCTTCGCTGCGCTCAGGACGACAGAAACGGGCGACGCCAAATGAACGCTTCAGACCTCGCATCGTCCTACGATCTTGTCGTCATCGGCGGCGGCCCGGCGGGGCTTGCTGCGGCGGCACTTGCCGCGCGCGCCGGCCTCACGACCGTGCTGTTCGACGAGAATCCCGGCGTCGGCGGCCAGATCTATCGCGCCATCACGTTCAGCCCTGTCAAAGACCGTACGATCCTGGGCGAGGACTATTGGGTGGGCGCTGAGCTTGCGGCCGAGGCCAAGGCGAGCGGCGCGCTGATCGTGAACGGTGCCATGGTGTGGAGCCTCGATCCCACGCGCATGGTCGGTGTCTCGATCGCAGGACAGGCGCGCCTGATCGAGGCCAAGCGCGTGATCATCGCCACGGGCTCGCTCGAACGGCCATTCCCCATTCCCGGCTGGACGCTCCCCGGCGTGATGAGCGCGGGCGGTGCGCAGACGGCGCTCAAGGCGCAGGGCCTCGTGCCGTCGGGCCGCACCGTGCTGGCCGGCGGCGGCCCGCTGCTCTGGCTGCTGGCGGCGCAAATCCTGCGGGCTGGCGGCAAGCTCGACGCCATCCTCGACACGACGCCGCGCGGCAACTGGCTGCGCGCGCTCGCGCATCTGCCGGACTTCGTGCTGTCGCCCTATTTTTCCAAGGGCCTGAAGCTGTTGCGTGAAGTG
This sequence comes from Rhizobium sp. Q54, assembly GCA_945903635.1. GTDB lineage: Bacteria > Pseudomonadota > Alphaproteobacteria > Reyranellales > Reyranellaceae > Reyranella. The sequence goes on from CAMDOT010000103.1 coordinate 16,404, forward strand.
CGGGCGAAGGTGCGGGTGATCCGCATCGATCGCCTGGAAGCGGTGGGCGACGACAAGCTGCGCGAGGTCGTGTTCGGAGCGGCCGGTGGTGAGCGCCGGATGCCGGCCGATCTGCTGCTGCTGCACCAGGGCGTCGTGCCCAACGTCAATCTTGCTCTCGCGGCGGGCGTCGCGCACGCCTGGAACGAACGCCAGCTCTGCTTCGAGCCGGTGCTGGACGAGGATTTCAATAGCTCGGTAGCCGGCATTGCGGTCGCGGGCGACGGCGCGGGCATCGCCGGAGGCACGGCGGCAGCCGAACGCGGCCGCATCGTGGCCATCGCCGCCGTTCGTGCGTTGAAGCCCGAGGCGTCGGCGTCGGTGCCGGATGTCCAGATCGTCCGCCAGAAATTGCAACGCGAGTCGATGGGGCGGGCGTTCCTCGATTGGCTGAACCGTCCGGCCGACGCGTTCCGCAAGCCAGAGGGCGACACGATCGTCTGTCGCTGCGAGGAGGTCACGGCCAAGCAGGTGCGCGACACGGCCGACCTCGGCTGCGAGGGGCCGAACCAGATGAAGGCCTTCCTGCGCTGCGGCATGGGCCCCTGCCAGGGCAGGCTGTGCGGCCTCACCGTCACCGAGCTGATCGCGGCCCAGCGCGGCACGACGCCGGCGGAGGTCGGCTACTATCGGCTGCGGCCGCCGGTGAAGCCGATCACACTGTCCGAGCTCGCCTCGCTGCCGATCGCCGAGGCCGAGCGCAAGGCCGTGGAGCGCTAGCGATGCGCACCGCCGACGTCGTAGTCATCGGCGGCGGCATCCATGGCTGCTCGACGGCGCTGCATCTGGCGCTGCGCGGCCTGAAACCCATCCTGATCGAGAAGGATTACGCCGGCCGACACGCCTCGGGCGTGAACGCCGGCGGTGTGCGCCAGCTCGCGCGCGACCTTGCGGAAATCCCGCTCTCCATCTCCTCGATGGTACTGTGGGAGCGCATCGAGGATCTGGTCGGCGACGATTGCGGCTTCGAGAGCCATGGCACGGTGCTGGTGGCCGAGAACGAGGCTGAACTCGCGTCCTTCCGCGTCCGTGTCGAAGATCTTCGATTGAGAGGTTTTACGCACGAAGAGCTGATCGATCGCGCCGAACTGAAACGCCTGGTGCCGGCAGTGGCCGATCACTGTCCCGGTGGCGTCGTCTCGCGCCGTGACGGCGCTGCCGATCCCTTCCGCACGACTCAGGCCTTCCGCAAGCGTGCAATCGAGAAGGGCGCCGAGGTGCTGGAAGGCGTCACCGTGACCGGTGTGTCCAAGGTCGGCACCAACTGGCGGGTCGAAACCAGCGCCGGGCCGGTCGAGGCGCCCAAGATCGTGAACGCGGCGGGTGCCTGGGCCGACCGGATCGCGGCCATGCTGGGCGAGCCGGTGCCACTCACTGTCGTCGCCCCCATGCTGATGGTCACGAGCCGGGTGGCGCCCTTCATCCAGCCAGTGGTGATCCTGCGCGGCCGAAAACTCTCCTTCAAGCAGCTCGGCAATGGCGCGGTGGTGATCGGCGGCGGCCACCTTGCAACGCCCTATCGTGACCGCAACGAGACGGTGATCGACTGGGCCAAGCTCGCGATCAGCGCCCGCACCGTGTGGGAGCTGTTCCCGGCCATGCGCGCCGCCACCATCGTGCGCGCCTGGGCCGGCATCGAGGCTTTTATGCCCGACGGTATCCCGGTGGTTGGGCCCAGTTCGACGTCCGAGGGCGTCTATCACCAGTTCGGCTTTTCGACCCACGGCTTCCAGCTTGGACCGGGCACGGGCGCCATGATGGCCGAGCTGGTGGCGACTGGATCAACCAACACGCCGATCGACGGGCTCGAGATCGATCGATTCCTAAAGCCTGAGGCGCCGCCAGTCGTAGCCCAAGCGCGGAAAGTGCACGGCGACGGTGCCGACGGTGGGATCTTGGCGCAGCAGCGCGATTTCCCAAGCGTCGATGAATAGCACCTCGCCCTCGACCCAGTCCTTCGCATTGTCCGCCGGACGCACGCGGGCGCGTTCGCCGGGCTTCGGGTCACCTTCCTGCGGTTGGGATGGGCGCGGCGTCGTGGGCTCGGCGTCGCGTGCTTCGGCGAGCGCCACATCGGCATCGATGTCGGTGCGGGCGCCGTGGCCGATCGTGGCCATGCGGTCGCGCCAGGCCAGCAGCTTCGGGTAGGGCTCTAAGACGGCGCGGCACTCGATATGCCGGCCGCGATAAAACCAGACGACGTGATAGGCCGCGAAGTCGGCGATGCAGGGCACGTTGCCCAGCAGATAGGGCCGCCCGTCCGCCAGCATGTCGGCCAGCCATTTGATCTGAGGCTTCACCAGATGGAGATTGCGGAGGGCGGCGGCCCGCACCGCTTCAATCGAAGGCACCGGGAGGCCGTGCAGGCGGGCGCGGTCCTCGTGCAGACCCTGAGGCATGTGATCGGCATTGATACCCGAGACGTAGAGCGCTGTGGGTCGCATGAACTGCTGCTCGGCCCAGCGCGTCAGCGCCTCGTCGGCGCCCGCGGTCGCCGCGAGATAGAAGGTGGGCGAGGGGACGCGCCGCTCCAGCTCGCGGGCGATCAGGTTGGTATCGCACCAGATGTCGGCGCCCTCCTGCAGCACCGGCGTGCGCCTATAACCGCCGGTGAGCGGCTCCAGCTTGGGCTTGGGCGCGATGGGCGGGATTTCCACGCCGCGCCACGCTAGGCCCTTAAAACCCAGCATCAACCGTGCCTTCTCGGCGAAGTTCGAGAAGTCGTAGTGGTGGAGGATGAGGCCGCTCACGCTGTTGATATCACGCGATCACGCGGCTTTCAGGACGCCCTGGTCATCCTCGATTGGCAGCGCATTCCAGTTGCGCGACACCACCCAGTCGGGGCGCGGATTGGGCCCGAGCTGCGGCTTGTTGGCGACGGTGTTGCACGAGACGTAGATGTGCCAGCGGTCGTCGGCCGAGAGATTGTGGCCCGAGGCGTGCAGCACGTTGCAATGGAACAGCACCGAGGTGCCGGCGCGGCCGGTGACGGCCACCGGCTCGGGCGAGCTCTTCAGGATCTCGATCATGCGCTGCTTGGGCATCGCCCAGAACTTGTACGAGGTCGATTCGTCGTAGACCGGTTCTATGCGGCCGAGCTTGTGGCTGCCCGGGATGAGATAGAGCGCGCCACCCATCTCGTTGGTGTCGGTCATCATGACGTTGAAGGTCGCCATGTCGGGCCTGGCGCAGCCGTCGCGCATCCACGAACCATAGTCCTGGTGCCACTGCCACACCGTGCCTTCTATGGCGGGCTTGGTGTTGATCTTGGTGTGATAGACGTAGACCGCGTCATTCTTCAGCACCTGACGGACCGGCTGGAGCAGGCGCGGCGCGCGGACCAGCGCGTGGAACGGCCTCGACCGGGTCGGTCCGTCATTCTCGTGGACGCGGAAGATGGTGCGGACGCCGCCGGTGTGCTCGCGCACGACCTCGTCGCCCTCGATCTGGCTGAGGCGGGCCACCTCGCGGCGCAGGACGGCGACTTCGTTGCGGTCGAAGAGGTCGGGAAAGACGAGGAAACCGTCGCGGTCGAACTGTTCGAGCTGTTGGGCGCTCAGTTCCATGGCGCATCCTCCGTTCTTGTCACGCCAACGCTAACTCAAGGGCCCCTGACGCAGTAGAGGTTTTTCCGTCCGTCGCCGCCTCGTGCGGGTCTGGTTTGCATGGCGGTTCGACGAACATCGCTGGTCGGGAGCGGGAAAGAACGCCAAAATCCGATATCGAAACGTGGGGAAACGCATCGTCATGAACGGCGTGGTGAATATCGACGACCTGCGCAAGCTCGCCAAGAAGCGGCTGCCGAAAATCGCCTACGACTTCATCGAGGGTGGCACCGACGATGAAGTGGGCCTCGTCACCAACGAGCAGGCTTTCCGCCAGGCGCGCATCGTGCCGCGCTACCTGGTCGACGTCTCGGTACGCGATCAGTCGACGACCATCTTCGGGCGTACCTATTCGAGCCCCATCGGCATCGCGCCGACCGGCCTCGCCGGTCTCTTTCGCCACGGCGCCGACCTGATGCTGGCTGAGGCTGCGCGTGACGCCAACGTGCCCTTCATCATGTCGGGTTCCAGTACAGGTTCGATCGAGGATCTCGGCAAGCTGGCGCCGGACCACGGCTGGTACCAGCTCTATTCCGCCAAGGACCAGGCCGTCTCCGAGGACATGATCAAGCGCGCCGGCGACGCGGGCCTGCGAACCCTCGTCTTCACCGTCGACGTGCCCGAAGGCTCGAACCGCGAGCGCAATGCGCGGAACGGCTGGGGCCGGCCGCTAAAACTCACCTGGAAGACCAAATTCGAGGCGCTCCGGCATCCGGCCTGGATGATGCAGTGGTTGCGTCACGGCACACCCTATTTCGACAACTGGGCGAAGTATGCGGGCCCCGATCCCACGGCCAACAAGGTGGCCGATCTCGTCGCCTACCAGAACCGCGCGCCGATGACCTGGAAGAACGTCGAGCGTTACCGCGAGCTGTGGAAGGGCAACTTCGTGCTGAAGGGGATCATGCATCCCGACGACGCGATCCGTGCTCACGCCATGGGCGTCGACGGCATCATGGTGTCGAACCACGGCGCGCGTCAGCTCGACATCGCGCCGTCGCCGCTCGAAGTGCTGCCGGCGATCCGCGACGCGGTCGGCGACAAGATGACGGTGATGTTCGACGGCGGCATTCGCCGTGGCATGGATGCCGTGGTGGCGCTGTGCATGGGCGCCAAGTTCTGCTTTGTCGGCCGGCCAACGCTCTATGGCGTGACGGCGGGCGGTGTTCCGGGAGCCTCGATGGCGCTGCAGATCTTCCGACGTGAGATCGACCTCACCCAGGCACAGATTGGCGCGCCTACTATCGCCGATCTCGGCCCGCAGTTCCTGATGTGGAAGGATGTCGAGGATCTGCGCCGCAACAAGCGCTGATCTCATCTCGCTCACTTTTCATATCCCTCTCCCCCTAGTGGGGGAGAGGAGTTTGAGAGGGAGGCAGCGGGCTTCTTACTGCACCACCTCGAACAGGCCGGCGGCGCCCATGCCGCCGCCAATGCACATGGTGACGACGACGTTCTTGGCCTTGCGGCGGCGGCCCTCGATCAGGGCGTGGCCGGTGCAGCGCGCGCCGGTCATGCCGAAGGGATGGCCGATCGAGATCGAGCCGCCGTTGACGTTCAGCTTCTCGTTGGGAATGCCGAG